>DATIGO010000095.1:0-6714 GCA_035454665.1 Gemmatimonadaceae bacterium
AGCTCGCCGGGGGCCGAGTCGATTCTCCTTGCTGGAATCGACTCCGACCCCACTCCGCCGATGAGACGCCTTGCCCTGCTCCTCCTGGTCGCCGCCGCCTCCTGCGAGCCCGCCGCCAACTACGACCTGGTCGTCGCCAACGGCCGCGTCATGGACCCCGAGTCGGGGCTCGACGCCGTGCGACACGTCGGGATCACGGGCGGCCAGATCGCCGCGATCTCCGAGCGCCCGCTCCAGGGCGCGCGCGTCATCGACGCCGAGGGCCTCGTGGTCGCGCCGGGATTCATCGACCTCCACGAGCACGGCCAGAGCGAAGAGTCGTACGCGCTCATGGTGCGCGACGGCGTCACCTCGGCGTTCGAGCTGGAACTCGGCACCGAGAACGTCGCGAAGTGGTACGCCGATCGCGAGGGCGGACAGATCGTGAACCATGGCGTGAGCATCGGGCACATCCGGGTGCGCATGCAGGTGCTGGGCGACCCGAGCCCCGACCTGGCCCCGTCGGGAGTGGGCGGGAGCGGAGTCGCCACGGAAGAGCAGCTCGCCGAGATGGAAACGCTCATGCGAAAGGGGATCGCCGAGGGCGCGGTGGCGGTGGGCGCGGGGAGCGCGTACACGCCGGGCGCCACGATGCAGGAGCTGGAACGGATCTTCCGCGTGGCCGCCCAGGGCGGAGCGTCGGTGCACATCCACATGCGGAACGGCGTCGCCGGGCTGGACTCGACGATCGCCGCGGCCGCCGCGGCGCGGGCGAAGCTCCACATCGTGCACGTGAACTCGAGCGGCGATACGTCGCTCACGACGTTCCTCACGCGCATCCAGGCAGCGCGCGAGAGCGGCCAGGACGTCACCACCGAGGCGTATCCCTATGGCGCGGGCATGACCGAGATCACCTCGGCCCTCTTCGACGACTGGCAATCATGGCCTGACGCGCGATTCGGCCTGCACCAGCTCGTCTCGACCGGCGAGCGCCTGACGAGAAGAACCTTCGCCGAGGCGCGCAAGGCGGGCGGCGCGGTGATCATCCACGGCCGCAGCGAGGAGCAGACGCGCGAGGCGATCCTGAGCCCGCTCACGATGATCGCGAGCGACGGCTTCATCCTGAACGGCCGCGGCCATCCCCGCACCTCGGGCACCTACTCGAAGGTGTTAGGCAGGTACGTGCGCGAGGAGCAGGCGCTCACGCTCATGGACGCGCTGCGCAAGATGACGCTCATGCCGGCGCAGCGGCTCGAGGCGCGCGTGCCGGCGATGGCGGCGAAGGGACGCGTGAAGGTGGGCGCGGACGCGGATCTCACGATCTTCGATCCCGCCACGGTGAAGGATCAGTCCACGTACGAGGACGCGACGATTCCGTCCACGGGGATCTCGTACGTGATCGTGGGCGGGGAGCTCGTGGTGGGGAGCGGGCGTGTCTGGGACGTCCGTCCCGGGAAGGCGCTCCGCGGACCGGTGAGCCAGGCTCCCTGAGAAGCCGATGTCAGAGGTCAGCGCGCCGCGGCCAGGTGGGTGGGCACGCCGGTTCAGAGTGGGGCCGGCCTGGCAAGAGAGCTGTTACCACAGAGGACACAGGAGACACAGCGGCGAGGCCACGATGCGCTCCGACCCACAAGGGAACGATCCGCCCGATCCGGTTGTTTCCGCCTGATCCGCGTCGAAAGCCCCGGATCTCCGGCCCCGTTCCGATACCGTTTCATCCACCGACGGACCGGCCCACTGACAGAAGTACCCCCATCCCTCCCCGTCATCCGGCCGAACAGGGTCTCAGTCGAAGAGGAAGTACTTCCAGTGTGGGGCGTTCGCCGGGTGCACGGTCAGGTAACCGCGTCGCACCTCCAGTGCCTGGCCCGCATACTCGAGGAGATCCACGGCGTGACTCGTCGCGACCTGCTCGTCGCGCGGGTTGTACACCACGATCTCGCGCGTGCCGAGGCGGAGGCTGGGGTGCTCGAAGACGAGGTTGTACGCGTCCCCGCTGGGCTCGTAACGATACTGCGCGACCCCGATCAGCCCCGGATGGTAGTCCGGCCACAGCGCGAGCAGTGACGGTGGATAGCGTCCGTGGGCTTCGCGGTACGTCTCGATGTCGGCGATCAACCGGGCGCTGTTGCGGATCGCGCGGCCGCGGCTCCACTCCGACACCGGGCCGGCGAGGGAGAACTGGAGCGTCGTCACCGCGATGGGCACGAGCATCAGGGCGACTGCGGTGGGGCGCGTCAGGCGCGGCGCGGTCGGTGACGCGCGCGCGCGGCGGCGGGCGCCTTTCCAGACGAACGACGCCCACAGGGCCACGGCCACGATCGCGAGGGAGAAGCCGGAGAACACCACCGCGGTGAGCGCGACGATGAGACCGACGAACGCCGCGACGACGAGGACGGCGGCGGCGGCCCCGTCACGACGCGCCGGCACGCCGGTCGCGCCCCGCCGCCTCGCGTTGAACGCGAGCCAGAACGCGGCGGCGGGTACCAGCAGCAGCCCCACGAAGCCGAAGACCTGCGCCATCCCCGAGAGCGCGACGGCCAGGCCGTCGTAACGCCCGGGGAGGAACGGCAGCATCGTGCAGAGCACGATGAGCGCCGTCGCGGAGATCATCCGAAGCAGGTGCAGCGCCATTCGTCCCCTCCCGGGGTTCCGCGCCGGATTCGCATCATACGCCCGGCCGCGGGAGCCCGGCAAGGCTCCGCGGCGCGGATGCGCGCCGCTGGCGCGATCTGCTAGGCGGGATCTCCACTCGACTTCTGCGAGTAGCGGCGCATCAAGGAGAATCCGACGACGACGAGCGCCCCGGTGAGCCCGCCGCGCACGGCCACGGGCAGGTCGAGCAACCCGCCGACCAGCCCCACGAGGGCGCCGATCACGACGCCGATGCCGATACCGATCAGGATGTTGCGCCCGGTCATTGGATTCCTCGTCGAGTTGATGATTCCGTTATCCCGAAGGAGCGGAGCGACTGAATCGTCATCCCGAAGGAGCGCAGCGACTGAGGGATCTACTACCGGTGTGCTGGTGACCGGCCACCGGGCACGGTGAGCAGATCCCGCTCCCCCCTGTCGTCGCTGGCGCTCGCTCGGGGCAGCCTCTCGTCGGCTTCGCCTCCTCGGGATGACAACGCTACACCACTCAGCACCCAGCTCCAGCCATCAGCAACCAGCAACCAGCCTCACTCACCTGTACATCCCCTCGATCAGCTCCTCGAACTGCGCCGCGATCGCCCTCCGTTTCACCTTCTGCGTCGCCGTGAGCTCCCCTTCCTCGTGATCCAGCTCCTTCGGGATCATCACAAACTTCTTGATCCGCTCCACCTGCGCCAGATCGGCGTTCACCTGCTCCACCCACTCACCGATCAACTCCCTCACCTCGCGCTGCTCGCTCAGGTCCTTGTACGTCGTGAACGCGAGCTGCCGGCGCGTGGCCCAGTCGCCCACGGTATCGAGCTCGATCCCGATCAGCGCCGTACAGTACTTGCGCCGGTCACCGATGACGATCGCCTCGCGCACGTAGGGAGAGCACTTGAGCTTGTTCTCGATCCACGACGGCGAGATGTTCTTTCCGCCCGAGGTGATGATCAGGTCCTTCTTGCGATCGGTGATCCGGAGGTAGCCCTCGGCATCGAGCTCCCCCACGTCGCCCGAGTGCAGCCAGCCGTCCTCGTCGACCGCCTGACGAGTCGCCTCCTCGTTGCGGTAGTAGCCGGCGAAGACGCCCGGACCGCGGATGAGGATCTCCCCATCTTCCGCGATGCGGATCTCGTGACCGGGGACGGCGATGCCCACCGTGCCGAGGCGCACGCGGTCAGGCGGGCTCCAGGTCGCGAGCGCCGTCCCCTCGGTCTGGCCGTACCCCTCGCCGATCGGCACGCCGATCGCCCAGAAGAACTCCAGCACCTGCGGCGCGATCGGCGCGGCCCCCGAGGCGGCCCAGCGCACGCGCGCCATCCCCAGCCGCTCGCGCAGGGGACGGAAGAGCAGCACCCAGCCGAGCGCGCCGAGCAGCCGATCCGTGAAGCCCAGGGCCTCACCGGCGAGCCGGCGGCGAGCGATCCGCCGTCCCACGCGCATCCAGAAGGCGAAGTTCGCGCGCTTGAGCCACGAGGCGTCGGCCATCCGGATCTCGATCCCCGCGAGCATCTTCTCCCACACGCGCGGCACGCCGAAGAAGAAGGTCGGCTGCACCTCACGCAGGTCGCTCACGAGCGAATCGCCGCCGCCGCCGAAGCTCACGCGGTACCCCTCCGTCACACCCAGCACCGTGGTGAACATGCGCTCGGCGATGTGGCAGAGCGGGAGGTACGACAGGAGCTCGTCATCGGGACCGAAGCCCATAACGGAGCCCCAGGACCGGCCGCCCGCGTGGAGATTCGCGTGCGTCAGCATGGCGCCCTTGGGCGGGCCGGTCGTCCCCGACGTGTAGACGAGGATCGCGACCGAGGCCATGTCGAGATGGTCGACCAGCGCGTCGTACTCTGCGCGGTCGCGCTCGCGCCCCAGCTCCAGCAGCGCGTCGAACGTGATGGCGGAGCCGTCGGCCAGGTGGTCGTGCGCGCCGCGCGGCTCCATGAGCACGATCTGCCGCAGCGCCGGCAGGCGATCACGCACCTCGAGGATCTTGTCGAGCTGCTCCTCGTCCTCGACGATCGCCACCACGGAGCCCGAGTGCTCGAGCACGTACTCGATCTCGCCGGCGGGGCTCGTGGAGTAGACGCCCACCACGATCGCGCCGATCCCCTGGGCGCCGAGATCGGCGAACTGCCACTCGGGGCGATTGTCGCCCAGGATGGCGACGCGATCCCCGGCGTGCACGCCGGACGCGATCAGGCCGAGTCCCGCGTGCGCCGCGTGGTCGGCGTAGTCGCGCCAGGTGTACTCGCGCCAGAGCCCCAGGTCCTTGTGGCGGAGGGCGATCTCGCCGCCGCGCCGCGCGGCCCATTCGCGCAGCCGGTGCGGCAGGGTGGGCGCGGGCGCCCGCGTCTCCGGCGCCGGCGGCAGCACGGCGGGGGCGCTCACGGCGTCGCTCCCGTGGGCGAAGGCGCGGCGGAGCCGACGTAGGATCGCACCACGGCCGCGTCCTCGCGGACCTCCTGGGGGGCGCCGATCCGCAGCACGCGGCCGAAGTCCATCGCCATGACCCGGTGCGCGAGATCCATGACCATCTGGAGGTCGTGCTCCACGAGCACGATGGGCACCTTCCACTCCTCGTTGATCTCGCGGATGTAGCGCGCCATGTCCTCGCTCTCCTCGAGATTCATCCCCGCGGCCGGCTCGTCGAGGAGGAGGAGCCGTGGTTCCATGGCGAGGGCGCGGGCCACCTCGACGCGCTTGCGCACGCCGTAGGGGAGGAGCGCGACGGGCCGGAAGCGATACGGCTCGAGCTCCATGAGCTCGATGATCTCCTCGCAGCGCGCGCGCTGGGCGATCTCCTCGCGACGCGCCCAGCCCCACCAGAGCGCGCCGGAGAAGAACCCCGTGTGCATGAGGTGATGGCGCCCGAGCATCACGTTCTCCAGCACGGTGAGGTGGCTGAAGAGGCCGAGGTTCTGGAACGTGCGGGCGATGCCGAGGCGCGCGATGGCCACGGGGCGGCGTCCCGTGATGGCCTGCCCCTCGAAGAGGATCCGTCCTTCCTGCGGCCGGTAGACGCCGTTGAGGCAGTTGAAGATCGACGTCTTCCCCGCCCCGTTAGGTCCGATGATCGCGAACAGTTCGCCCGGACGCACGTCGAAGGAGACCGACGTGAGCGCGACGATGCCGCCGAAGCGCAGGGTGATGTCGCGCACCTCGAGCAATCTGTCATCCCGAGGAGCGTCGCCCCCTCTGTCATCCCGAGGAGCGTGAGCGACGAGGGATCTGCTATTGATTGGGTAGCCACGGCACGCTGTTTGTGCCGTGGGCTTGTTCTTGCATTTTGGGTGTCATCCCGAGCGCAGCGAAGGACCTGCTTTTCGGTTTGTCAATCCGAGCCGCGCGCGTAAGCAAGCGGTCATCTTGCCTACCCGACGAAAGCGGGGAGGACCGGAGCGTCTTTGGAATCCGGAATCCGGAATTCGGAATCCCAAACTCCCGCATCGTGTCATCCCGAGCCCACCGAGGGATCTGCTATCTTCTCAAGCGGTCATCCTGAGGAGCGTAGCGACGAAGGACCTGCACGTTCTTCCGCTTTCCTGCCCGGAGTAGCCCAGCACGGAGTCTGTGCCGTGGGGTTGAATCCGAGCCGCGACCGCTAGGGAGCGGTGGCTTGGAATTTTCTTGTCATGCAATCTGCCCGATCGTATCCGGGCGGGTTGCGTTCTTCTGCCTTCTATCTCCTAACTTCTATCTCCTGTCTTCTGACTTTCACAACTCCACCCGCCGCAGCCGCAGTGCGTTCATGATGACCGACACCGAGCTGAACGTCATCGCCGCGCTCGCGAAGATCGGACTCAGCAGCAGCCCGATGAAGGGATACAGAACCCCCGCAGCCACCGGCACGCCGAGCGAGTTATAGACAAAGGCGAAGAAGAGATTCTGCCGGATGTTCCGCATCGTAGCCCGGCTGAGCAGGCGCGCCCGCGCAATGCCCCGCAGGTCGCCTTTCACGAGCGTAACCGCCGCCGATTCCATCGCCACGTCCGTGCCGGTGCCCATGGCAATGCCGACACTGGCCTGCGCCAGCGCTGGCGCGTCATTCACCCCGTCGCCCGCCATCGCGACGATGCGCCCCTGCTGTTGCAGGCGCTTT
>DATIGO010000096.1:0-11841 GCA_035454665.1 Gemmatimonadaceae bacterium
CGCGCCGATGGCGTGGAGGCCCCGAACCAGCACGCTGCCGGTCGAGGTATCCCGCGCGATTCCGCCGGGAAGGGCCCACCGCGACCGGCGCTCCAGCGCGCGCTCGAGCAGCAACAGCGCGTGGGCGTACCAGCGCGCCTCGGCGCCCTCCGAACGGGCCATGAGACGCTCGAGGCTGTCGGCCGCGGCGCCGACCGATCCCGTGGCGGCCAGGGCGCCAATCGCGTGCGTTTGCGCGGGCAGCCGCACGAACCGCTCGAGCACGGGATCTCCGAGCACGGCGCGCGCGCGCACCGCCAGCGAGTCCCACTGGTTCGAGGCATTCAGCAGCAGCAGCTCCAGATACTGGGCCGGTGCGCCCGAGAGGCGGCGGGCCGTCGCGCGCGCGCTGTCCAGCCGACCGAGCACCACCAGCTCTCCGGCGATGTTCATGAGCTGGATCTGCCGCGGCCCCTTGCGCAGGGGATCGACCGTGGCGGCCATCTCGAAATCCCGGAGCGCCTCTTCGTGCCTGCCGATGCCCGAGTGGTAGAGGCCGCGATTGTTGAGCCCACCGATCGATGAAGGCTGCTCGATGAGGTAGCGATCGTAGGCCCGCACCGCCGCCGTGAGATCCCGTTCGACGTGAAAGGCGACGTCGCCGCGCAGCCGATGCCGGTCGGCCTCGCTCAGGCGCTCTGGGAAGGCGAGGGCCTTCGCGAAGGCGGCCGCCGCGGAGTCGGCGCGCCGCGCGGTCACGTAGTTCATCGCCATCGCCGCCCACGCGGTCGCAAAGGCGGAATCGATCGCCACCGCCTCGTGCAACAGCTCGTTGCTGCGATCGTAGTTGCCGGCGCGCATCGCCATCATGCCGTCGGCGTACCGCCGGAACGCGGCAAACGACGGCGTCCGGGCGTGCATGAGCGGGCGGGTCGCCTCCACGTCGGCGGATCGCTCACCCAGGCGGCTGCGCAGGTCGCGCACCAGCCGTTCCACGCGTTCGATCAGCTCTCCCCCGGCCTCGGGTGCGGCGGTGTTCCCCGAGAAACGGTTCTCGCCGGTCTCGGCGTCCACCGCGTGCAGCACGATGGAATACGCGTCCCGACCAATCCGGCTGATGCGACCGGTGACGATGACGCGGACGCTCGAGCGGAAGGCGATCTCGCGCGCCACCGCGGAGTCGAGCGCCACCGTGTCGGGGATGGCGGCGTCGCGGATCGCGAGGGCCACCTGCTCCTGCGGGACCACGGACAGCGCGGGCGACTGATTGAGGCCCGCGGTCACGAGCTCGCGGACGGCGACGCCGAGCGACTGCTCACCCGCCGGTGCCGTGAAGTCACTCACCAGGACCCAGCTCCGCGCGCCGGAGCTGCTCGGCGCACGACTGGCGCGCCAGAGACCGAACGCGCCGGCGACGACGAACAGCCCACCGAGCGCGGCGGCGGCTGTCCGGAAGGAGACCCGCCGGCGCGCCGCCGTGCCATCGTCGTCGGTCTCGGGGAGCGCGAGCGCCTGTCGGAACGCCTCCGCGGTGGGAAACCGGTCGGCGGGGACCTTGGCGAGGGCGCGCCGGATGGTCGCCTCGAGGCGGTCGGGCACTGCCGGGCGCAGCGTGCGCAGCGGGGGTACGGGATCGAGCGCATGGCGAGCCATCACCCCCAGCGCGGTCGGCGCCGAGAAGGGGGGCGTCCCGCTCAGCATCTCGTACAGCACGCAGCCTAACGAATAGATGTCGCTGCGTCCATCCACCTCGGCTCCGCCACTGGCCTGCTCGGGCGACATGTACTCGGGCGAGCCGACACGGATCCCGGGGGAGCTGATCCACGACCCCGGCGCGGCGCCGATCAGCGCATGCGCGATTCCGAAGTCAGCCACCAGCGCGTGACCACCGCTCAGCAGGATATTCGCCGGCTTCACGTCCCGATGGACGACGCCCTGCGCGTGCGCGTGGGCCAGGGCGCCGGCCACCTCGCGCGCGATCGCCACCGCGTCGGAGACGGGGAGCTGTCGCTCGCGCTCCTGCCGCTGCTGGAGGGTCTCGCCGTCGATGAACGGCATGACGTAGAAGAGGAACCCCGCGCCCTCGCCGGAATCGAAGAGCGGCACGATGTGCGGGTGCGCCAACCGGGCCGCGATCCCGATCTCGCGGAGGAAGCGGTCGCGCGCGGGCAGCTCTCCGATCTCGCGACGGAGCACCTTGATCGCCACCAGGCGGTGGTGCTTGAGGTCGTCCGCGAGGTAGACTACTCCCCAGCCACCCCGTCCGAGCTCGCGCCGAAACCGGTAGCGATCGGCGAGCGCCGTCTGGAGTGGTTGCAGCAGCTCATCCAGCACTGAGGGCTCGGCAGTCGGGTTGTGGGTATCCTACGGACGGGCCGCGCGCGGCCGCAAGCGCGGCGCGCAACCGGTCCGCGGAGGGAACCACGGTCCCTGGACCCGGCGCGAGACCGGGCCGCACACCAGAATACCGCTGGCCGCACAGTTCTCAACCCATGGTTCGCGCGCCGGACATCCAACCCGCAAGAGACTCCGACATCGCCGCGCTTTCGGCGCTGAACAACCGGTTTGCGCCGCAGGGGCTCACGCTCCCGCGCAGCGAGGCGTGGGTCCTGGCGCACATCGATGACTACCGGGTGATGCGCGATGCCAACGGTCACGTCCTGGGCTGCGTCTGCCTCGACGACTACTCGCCATCGCTCGTCGAGCTGGTGTCGCTCGCCGTGCTGCCGGGGCACCAGGGGAAGGGACTTGGCACCGCCCTGATCGGTGCCGCGGTCGCCCTTGCACGCAAGCGCGGCTACCCCGAGATCTTCGCCGTCTCGTTCTCCGACGAGCTGTTTCTCCGCGCCGGCTTCACACGCACGGACATCGAGCGCTTCCCCGAGAAGAAGGCGCGCTACGCGAAGGTCTCCGACGACGAGTGGACCGTCGGGCAGAAGCACTGCTTTGCGGCGGGGCTGCAGGAGGCCGAGATCGGAAAAGAGGAGACAGGGAGGGGGTGAAGGGTCGGTCGCCGGCGCCCGGCGACCCCCGGCAAGGGGAATGCCTCACCCATCGATCCTGAGGGGGGCGCCTCGCGAAGCGAGCGCCCCCCTCACGCCTTCCGGGCCTCCTCCCGCCCGGCTCCTACCTCAGTTCATATACCCGCTTCTGCTCGAACGTCCGGCGCTGCCGCTTGTGCTCATAGCGGAACTCCAGCGTCAGGAGACGCGGGTTGTTCTTGTCCACGCGGTAGACCTCCCGTGTGCCGCCCACGGCCCCCATGTCGCGCTCGACCACCACATCCGTGCCGCGTCGCGTCGCCTTCGACTTGTTGACCGACCCGTCGGGCTGCGGCTCGTCCTTTGTGCGCCCGTTGAGCGCGAGGGTCAGAAACATCCCCGTGCCGTTGTCGATCGCGAGCGACGTATCGGTCTGAGTGATCAGCAACGAGTCGGCAGGTTGCAGCATCGTACGGATCAGCATACGCTGGGCGGTGGTCAGCTGGACGCCGCCGCCGCGCCCTCCACCCGAGGTGGGGTTGTCACGCGCACCGCCGCCACCGCGACTCCCCATGCCCACCGCCGCTTTCCCGCCCGTCCCTTCCGGGTCGCCTAACGTCCTGTCCCGCGGAGGCTCCGTTTGCTCGCGGTTCAGTACCCACGTGCCCGTGAGGGTGGGAGCGGGTTCCTGCCCAACCACCTCGCCGAACGACTCCCGCGGTGCATGCCAGGCCAGGCTGGCACCCGCCGCGAGGACGACTACCGGGAAGCGAAATCGACGCGACATGTCATCACCTGCCTGCGGCCCGCGGCCGCCGAAAGAGTGAGAGCCCCCGAGCGTTCACCCGCGCGCCGGACGCCCTCGCCGGGCGCGCCGCATCAAGCATACGAGGCGTGGCCGATCGCGGAATACCTGATCAATAACGCTGCTCGCGACCGTCTCGCTGCGCCTCGCCGCGCGTCCGCCCCGCGGCTTCGCGCCACTTGACGAATGGAGGGCCCCCGTCTTGATTCCCCTCATCATCTAAGGGGAAGCGCCATGCCCGATGCCGGCGGCGACCGAGGGAATACCCTCGGCCTCCTCCAGGGGACCCTCGACGTCCTCATCCTCCAGACCCTGACGCTCGGGCCCATGCACGGCTACGGCGTGTCCCGCTGGATCCGACAGCGCACCAACGCCGTCCTCCTCGTGGAAGACGCGGCGCTGTATCAGGCGCTCCACCGGCTGGAGCGACGCGGTTTCGTCGACGCCGAATGGGGCCTCTCCGAGAACAACCGTCGCGCCAAGTACTACACGCTCACCGCCACGGGCCGCCGCCAGTTGCGCGCCGAGTCGGACTCCTGGCGCGCCTACGCGGCCGCCG
Organism: Gemmatimonadaceae bacterium; assembly: GCA_035454665.1. Taxonomy (GTDB): domain Bacteria; phylum Gemmatimonadota; class Gemmatimonadetes; order Gemmatimonadales; family Gemmatimonadaceae; genus DATIGO01. The sequence continues at coordinate 4,325 of DATIGO010000096.1, forward strand.
TCTTCCGCGTCCTCGATCCGGCCTGAGCGGGAGGAGCCGCCAATGCCGTTCGGTCGGAGTTTCCGCCGCCTCGTGACTCCTCCCTCGCGCTCGGACCGCGAGATCGCGCGCGACGTTGCCGAGGAGGTCGCGTTTCACCTCGAGATGCGCACGAGCGAGTTGCGCCGGCTGGGGCACCCGCCCGCGGAGGCGGCCGCCCGCGCCCGCGCCGAGTTCGGCGACGAGACGCGGGCCCGCCGCGCGCTGGCTGCGGAGGATCTGGCGGCGGAGCGGGAGCACCGCCGCGGGCGCTGGTGGGAGGATCTCCGGCTCGATGTCCGCTTCGCCGCCCGCCAGCTCCGCCGCGCTCCGGCGTTCGCGGTCGTGGCGGTGCTCACGTTGGCGTTAGGTATCGGGGCGACCACCGCGATCATGAGCGCGGTGCGGGGGATCCTCCTGCAGCCGCTTCCTCTCCGCGATCCGGACGCGCTCGTCCGGCTGTACTCGTCGAGCCCACGGACCAGCCGCACCGCGCTCTCCGTGGCAGACTTCACCGACTACGCGCGCGAGACCCGCTCCTTCGCAGGCCTGGCGTCCTTCTACCAGACGACCACTAACCTGAGCGGGCAGGGAGATCCCGAGCGCCTGCAACTCGCGCGCGTGGACGCGAACTGGTTCGACCTGCTGGGCGTGCCGCCGCTCCACGGCCGCACGTTCAGGCCCGGCGAGGACGCCGAGGGCGCGCCCGGCGTTGCCGTGCTCGCGGAGGGCTTCTGGCACCGCCGGTTCGGCGCGGAGCCCGGCATCGTCGGGCGGCGAATCATCCTCGACGGCGAGGCGGTCGAGGTGATCGGCGTCGTGAGCGATGCGAACGCCTTTCCCGCGGGCCGCGACCTCTGGACCACGACGCGCTACACGGCAGGCGAGCGCACCGACGCCCAGCGCGGGGCGCGCTGGATCCAGGCAGTCGCGCGCCTGCGACCGGAGGTATCTCTGCCGCGCGCGAACGCGGAGCTCGCCGCCGTCGCCCGGCGCCTCGAGGAGCGCGACCCGAGACACAACACCGGCTTCGGTACGCGCGCTGTTCCGTTGCAGGAGTCCATCGTCGGGGAGTTCGAGCGCCCCCTGCTGGTCCTCCTCGGCGCGGTGGTACTGGTGGCGCTGATCGCCTGCGCCAACGTCGCGGGCCTGCTCCTGGCGCGCACCGCGGCTCGCGAGACCGAGGTTGCCGTGCGTGTCGCGCTCGGCGCCGGGCGCGGTCGCATCGTCCGGCAGCTGATGACCGAGTCGCTGCTGCTGTCGCTCGCCGGCGCGGTCGGCGCCTTCGTCCTCGCGCTCATCGGCACGCGCCTCCTGGTCCACTTCGCCCCCGCGCAGATCCCGCGCCTGGACGGTGTGCGCCTGGACGGAGCGATGTTCGCCTTCACCCTGCTCCTCGCGACGGTCACGGGCCTCGCCTTCGGGCTCATGCCGGCGCTGCAGACGGCGTCGCGCGAGCTGCAGCCGCGTCTCAGGGACGGAGCGCGCGGCGCCGCCGGCCATCTCCGTGGCGTTCGACTGCGTCGGCTCCTCGTGGTCTCGGAGCTCGCGCTCTCGATCATGCTGCTGGCCGGCGCCGGGCTCCTGCTCCGCAGCTTCGCCGCACTGCGCGCGGTCGATCCCGGCTTCCGGCCGGAAGGGCTGTCCGCATTCACCGTCGTGATCCCCGAGACGAAGTACGCGACCCTCGAGTCGCAGCGCCGCTTCACACGCGACGCACTGGACCGCCTGCGGGCGATTCCTGGTGTGGATGCCGCTGGCGCGTCGTTCGGACTCCCGCTCACCGGAACGCGATTCAGTCTCACCTTCACGATCGATCGGCGCGAGGCGGCGTCGGCGGCGGACGAACCGACGGGCCAGGTGCGCGTCGCTTCGACCGATTACTTCCGCACCATGGGAATCCCGGTGATCCGTGGGCGAGTGTTCACGGCGGAGGACACGTACGAGGCGCCCCCGCGCGTGGTCGTGAGCGAGGCGCTCGTGCGGCGGTATTTCCCGAACGAGGATCCGGTCGGCAAGTACATCGAGACGGGGTGGGGCCGGGAGGGGCGGCGGCTCGGCGGCACCATCGTCGGCATCGTCGGCGACGTGAAGCAGCTTGGCTTGGCGGCGGACGCGCCGCCGGCCTTCTACGCGGCCGCCGATCAGTGGCCGACGGACGAGATCACGTTCATCGTGCGCGCCGCCACACCGCACGAGGGCCTCGTCCCCGCCTTTCGGGAGCTCGTACGGGAGCTCGATGCCGACGTGCCCATCTTCGACGTGCGGACCGGGGCACAGCTCGTGGCGGGCATCCTGGCGCCGCCACGATTCTACCTTCTGCTCCTCGGCGGCTTCGCGGCGGTGGCACTCGCGCTGGGTGCCGTGGGGATCTACGGGATCATCGCCTACACGGTACGGCAGCGGACTCGGGAGATCGGCGTTCGCATGGCGCTGGGGGCGAGCAGCGGCCGGATCGTGCGGATGGTGGTTGGCGAGGGGCTGCTGATGGCGGCGATGGGCATTGCGATCGGGCTGCTCGGGGCGTTCGCGCTGTCGGGAGCGCTCCGCGATCTCCTGTTCAACGTTGGCGCGCGCGACGGCGCCACGTTCGCGGCCGTCTCGCTGCTGCTGGCGCTCGTGGCGATCGCGGCGTGCGCAGTGCCGGCCCGGATGGCGGCGCGCGTGAGCCCGCAGCGCGCCCTCCGTGGCGACTGAAGGCGCATCATCCCGCTGACGCTCCTGCTGGTCATCCGCGTCATCGTCGCGGGCGCGGCGGGAAAAAAGGGCTCGCGCCGCTCTCCGCACCCGCTCCCCGCACCCGCTCCTCGGGCGGGCGCGGGACACGCTCGGGTTCGCCGCACCTCAGCCGGTGCTCACCTGGGCGCGGCCTAACGCGTCCCCGTTGGCTGCGCTGCACGCCCTGACGGACCTGCTGACGCTGTCGCTGCTGCCGCTCCTGGAACGGCGCGCCGTCAGAATGGCCGCCCGCGGTGGCATGGCGGATGCTTGCGGTCGATCTCCCCAACGCTCGATCTGACGGAGCCGGACGCGTCGCGACGTCGCGTTGGTGCGCGTGGGGCGGCGTGAACCGTGCCCGGTCCGTCGAGTGCCGACACCAGCCATTTTCACAACGGGCATTCCGCCAGGAGGTACAGCATGCTGCCGATTCTGAGCAGTCCGTTCCGTTCTCTCGAGCCGGTGAACATGTTCGCGTCGCTGCGGCGAGACGTGGACCGGCTGTTCGACGAGGCGTGGTCAGGAACACCGAGCGGCGGCTGGCGCACCCGCGGCTGGCTTCCTCCAGTCGACATCAATGAGACGGAGAACGACATCGAGGTGCAGGTGGAGGTCCCCGGGATGCGCGGCGACGACATCGACCTGACCGTCGAGAACGGCATCCTGACGATCTCGGGCGAGAAGCGGTACGAGCGTCAGGAGGGGTCCGAGGAAAAGGGAAACCTGATGCTGGAACGCCAGTACGGCCGCTTCACACGCAGCTTCACCCTCCCCGCGCAGGTGGACGCGGAGAACGTCACCGCCGAATGCGCGGACGGCATTCTCACGATCAGGCTGCCGAAGCGCACCGAGGCGCGTCCCAAGCGCATCTCGGTGAGCTCGTCGGGCGAGCGTACGCGCGGACAGGTGCAGGGGGGCCAGAGCGGCCAGGCGGGCCGCGGTGCTATCTCAGGGCAGGCGGGCCAGAGCGGCCAGACGAACCAGGCTGCCCAGGGGCCGAACGCCGGCGAGCGGGAGTCGCGGCGGACGACCGGCGGAAAGACCTGAACCCCACCCGGCTGGTCCGGCGCTGCGAGCTCACGTAGGCCGGGCCCGGAGATCCGGGCGCATCATCACAGGGGGCCAGCCCCGCTCGCGGGTCTGCCCCCTGCCGCATGCCGTCCGGCGGGGGTTCCTTTCGGTGTACCGGGGCGCCCCTCGACTGGCGAACGGCGGGGACGCGACATAAGCTAGCTTGTTGGACGAATCCGTCCTTCGCGCCTACACTCCCTCACAGACGTGGGCGGCCATGTGAGCGAGATCCCCCGCCAACTCCAGGAAGCCCTCCGAGATCGCTACGAGATTCTGCGCGAGCTCGGGCGGGGAGGGATGGCGATCGTCTACGCGGCGCGTGACCTCAAGCTCGATCGCGAGGTCGCCATCAAGGTGCTGTTGCCGGACCTCGCGGCCGTGATGGGCTCCGAGCGATTCAGTCGGGAGATCCACATCGCGGGAAAGCTGAGCAACCCGCACATCCTCCCGATCTACGACTCCGGCAACGCCAACGGACAGCTGTACTTCGTGATGCCCCTGGTCCAGGGCGAGAACCTGCGCGCCCGGCTGGATCGCGAGAAGCAGCTCCCGATCGACGAAGCGTTGCGTCTGACGATCGAGGTGGCGCAGGCGCTCGACTACGCGCACAAGCAGGGCGTCGTGCACCGGGACATCAAGCCCGAGAACATCCTGCTCGAGGGCGGTCACGCGATCGTCGCCGACTTCGGGATCGCGCGGGCGGCGAGCAGTGCCACCGAGGGGACGGCGCTCACGCAGACAGGGATGACGCTCGGCACGGCGTCTTACATGAGTCCGGAGCAGGTGGCGGCCGAGAAGGATCTCGACGGCCGGAGCGATCTTTACAGCCTGGCTTGCGTGACCTACGAGATGCTCGCGGGGCAGGCGCCGTTCACGGGACCGAACGCGGCGGCGATCATGGCGCGGCAGGCGCTCGAGATGCCGCCGTCGCTGCAGGTGGTCCGCAACACGATTCCCGACGAGGTCGAGGACGCGGTCTTTCAGGCGCTGGCCAAGTCGAAGGTCGATCGCTATGAGAGCGCAGGCGACTTCGCGGACGCGCTGCAGGATTGTCTCGCGCTCGCCCCGACCGTGTCGCGCCGGGCGTCGATGCCGCGCGTCACCGCGAGCACCGCTGCGCGGCGGCGCCTCAAGCAGCGGCGGAAGATGCAGTACGTCGGCGCCGCGGCCGCCGGCGTGGTCGCGCTCGCAGCCGGCGGCTGGTTTCTCGTGGCCCGCGGCGGCGGCTCGGCGGCGGCTGCGCCGCCGGCCAGGGCGCTGGACGCGAAGGCCGTGGCCATTCTCTACTTCGATGACCAGAGCGGCGGCAAGCTCGGATTCCTTGCCGATGGCCTCACCGAGGCGCTGATCGATCAGCTCGACCAGGTGCGTCAGTTGCGGGTCATCTCGAGAAGCGGCGTGGCGCAGTACCGCGGCCGTAGCGTTGGCGTCGACAGTATCGCGAAGGTCTTCGAGGTCGGTACGATCGTGAAGGGAACGGTGCGTGAAGCCGGGGAGCACGTGGCGATCGGCGTGCAGGTCATCGACGGCAACACGCAGCAGGACCTGGATACGAAAACGATCACGCTGCCGATGACGGATCTCGTCGCCCTGCAGAATGCGGTCGCGGACTCGGTCGCGACGTTCCTGCGCGGGCATGTCGGCGAGGCCGTTGCCGTGCGGGCGCTCACGGCGGGGACGGGCAATTCGGCGGCGATGACGCTCGTCATGCGCGCCGAGCGCGTGCGGAAGGACGCCGAGGAAGCGGCTCGAGACGACAGCTCCGCGGCCGCTCGCGGCTTTGCGGAGGCCGACAGTCTGCTGGCCGAGGCCGAGAAGCTCGATCCCCGATGGGTCACGCCTGTCGCCATGCGCAGTACGGTCGCCGTGAGCCAGTCGCTGGCGACGAACAGCGCGCTCGCGGCGGCGCCGGTGATCGAGCGCGGGCTGGCCCACGCGGAGCGGGCGCTCGTCCTCGATGCGCAGAACCTCGACGCGCTCGACATGCGCGGCCGGCTCAAGTTCCGGAAGGTAGTACTCGAGATCGAGTCCAATCCTACCGAGGCGAACAGGCTGCTGGAGAGTGCCAAGACGGACCTTCTTCGCGTGACCGACGTGGATCGCACGCGTGCGCTCGCCTGGGCGACCCTCAGTGCGATCCACAACCGCCTGGAGGACTTCAACCAGGCCAGCCTCGCCGCGCAACGTGCGCTCGAGCAGGACGCGTTCCTGGTGGGAGCCGCGCAACTGACCTACCGGGTCTTTGCCACCTCGTACGACCTCGAGAACTTCGCTCAGGCGGCGGAGTACTGCGCGAAGGGACGGAAGAGCTATCCCACGGACCCCCAGTTCGTCCGATGCCGCCTGTTCCTCCGGACGTCGGCGGCGGTCCCCGCGTCGGCGGTTCCCCTACATCCCGACTCAGCCTGGCGCGACTACGCGGATCTGGTCCCGCTTCTCCCGGAGCGGGTGCGCGACTTCCGGTCCCGGGAAGCGAGAATGCTGGTCGCGGCGGCCCTCGTGCGCGCGAATCGGGCCGACAGCGCCCGGCGACTCCTCGAGGCCTCCCGTGCCGGTCCGGACGTCGATCCGCGAGGGACGCTGTTGACGACGGAGGCGTTCGTCCGGACGATGTTCAAGACAGCCGGGGACACGGACGAGGCCTTCTCGCTGCTTGCCCGCTACGTAGCCGCGAATCCGAACCACCGGGATGGCTTCGCGACCGCCCAGTACTGGTGGTGGAAGCCGCTCTTCGAGGACGCGCGGTGGCGGCAGTTGATGGGGAGCGGGGGCAGCTGAGCTCGCGCCGGCATATCGGCCTCAGCCTTTTGTCGGTCCGTACCGTATTATTACGTCTTCCCCATAGAGGCTTCCGCGCCGTCGGACGCGCATGACGGGCGGTGGCGTCGGTAGGTATACCTCGCGCATGCGAGAGGAGCTCACATGAGTCGTCCCTTCCTGGCCACGTTCGCTGCTGCGGCGCTCGCAGTCGTCGGGGCGTGTTCCGACGAGTCGTCTTCTCGCACACGCTTTCCGATGGAGCCGGCCCTGGCGAAAGGTGGCCCGAACGCCGGCGTCTGTACGCAGCAGCAGGCGAGTGACATCGAGAAGGATATCAAGACGCTGTACGGAAGTCCCGCTGCCGACGCGAACGCGCTCTTCGACGCGGTGCAGGCCGCGTGCTCCACGACGGATCCCGACGCGGCGCTCGAGCCGCTCATGAGTTACGTGAATTACACGATTGCCACCCCGGTAAGTGGCCAGAACGCGTTCATGGTCGAGCACTGGGCGCGCGTCTTCGGCTTCGTGGGATACACGGGAATAGATGTCGGCGGCTCGCCGAACATCTCCGAGGCGGTGCTCACGACCGCCGGCGTCGCGGCAGTCGTCGATCTCTCGGTGGGCGCCGTCCTTTGGACGGGAGACGACGCCGCGGGGATCACCGTGGTCGCGCAGGAGCCGCCTTCCACCTTGAGCGGCCGGCGCCTCGTGACGATCGAGCAGGCTCCCAACAACTGCATTGGGACGAACCTGCCGACATTCCCGACGTGCTTCAACTTCGGTGTCTTCCCACACGAGACCGGGTTCAACCCGAAGTTGCTCTTCGCGCTCTGCGCGGTACAGAACACGCCGGCGCTCCCGGCGCTCGCGCACAAGCCGCACAATGAGCCGGTCAAGGTGCTGAACAAGATCGACATCCTCAACTGTCCGCATACCAGCGGCGCGCAAAG
>DATIGO010000097.1:0-14712 GCA_035454665.1 Gemmatimonadaceae bacterium
GCTCACGACCTTCCTCCTGACCGTCCTCGTCGATCTCACCGTCGCGATCGAGATCGGCATGGTGCTCGCCGCGTTCCTGTTCATGCATCGCATGTCCGAGGTCACCGCGGTGAACGCGATGACCCGGACGCTGGAGCGAGAGGCGCGGGAGCAGACCGACGTACCGCTCAGGGAGCTGAGACCGCTCCGGATCCCGGCCGGGGTGGAGGTCTTCGACATCAGCGGCGCGTTCTTCTTCGGCGCGGCGGAGCTGTTCAAGGAGACGATTGCGCAGATCGCCAGCAGGCCCAAGGTCCTGGTCATCCGGATGCGCAACGTCTCGCTGCTCGATTCGACGGGGCTGCGGGCGCTCCGCGACGTGGTCCACCGCGGCCGGGCGCAGCGCACGCTCGTGCTGATCGCGGAAATCCATGCGCAGCCGCGCGCGGTGCTCGAGCGCTCAGCGCTGTTCGAGGAGATCGGCGAAGGCCAGATCTACCTGACCCTGGAGGACGCGCTCGATCGCGCCCGAGAGCACCTGGCCATTCGCATCCCCACGCCGGTCGCGGTCGAGCGCTGAACGCGCCGGCGCCTGTCGATCCCCGGCGCGGTCAGATCGCGGGGGGGAGGCTGCGGTGGATTTCCCCACGCCCCGACGCCACCCCCATGCCGACGGAGACGCCGAAGACCACCGCCGTTCCCACGCCGACGAGGGGGAGGATCGCCACGACGGGCGCGGCGATCGCGGCGGCACCGATCCCCGCCACGACCGGCGCGGCGGGATGGTTCACGGCATCCACATAGCGCAGTTTCCCGCTCACGAAGCGGCGCGCGCGGCTGTATCCGAACACGGCGACGGCCGTCGAAGCGGCCAGACCCAGCAGCAGTTCGATCATGATCAGCGTCCTCAGTCGGGCACCAGGGAGACAACCGAATGGTGCGTGCTGCCCTCTACTACGACCACCCCTCGGAAGGGTTTCGTGAGCGGCCTCTGGTCTCCGGCCACCGACGTGTTATCTAGTCTCATGCGCGCAGCCGTCATCACGCAACCCGGCGGCCCCGAAGTGCTCGCAGTGCGGGACGTCCCGCGTCCCGAGCCCGGCCCGCACGAGGTCGCCGTGCGCGTCCGCGCTTCGGCGCTCAACCGGGCCGACCTCCTGCAGCGCCAGGGGCGCTACCCGGCGCCTAACGATTCCCCCCGGGACATCCCCGGCCTCGAGTTCGCCGGCGAGGTGGCGACGACGGGCCCCGCCGTCACCCGCTGGCGCCGGGGCGACCGCGTCTGCGGCATCATCGGCGGCGGGGCCCAGGCGGAGTTCCTCGTCGCGCACGAGGGCGCGCTCGCCCGAGTCCCCGAGCGCCTGGGCTGGCCCGAGGCGGCCGCGATCCCGGAGGCCTTCATCACGGCCTACGACGCGATGATCACGCAGGCCGCCCTCACCACCGGAGAATCGGTATTGATTCACGCCGTGGGGAGCGGCGTGGGACTGGCGGCCGTCCAGGTGGCCCGCGCCTGGGGCGCCACACCCTATGGCACCTCGCGCACCGCCGACAAGCTCGAGCGCGCACGGGCGTTCGGCCTGGCCGACGGCTGCGTGGTCGGGACAGGCCTCGACGGGCTCACGGCGTTCGTCGGGGGCGTGACGGGCGGCCGCGGCGTCGACGTGATCCTCGACCTCGTGGGAGGCACCTACGTGAGCGTTGGGATCGAGTGCCTCGCGCTCAAGGGACGCCTCATGATCGTGGGGACGATGGCCGGGACACAGGCCACGATCGACGTGCGCCGCGTCCTCGGACGCCGTCTCACGCTGCGCGGCACGGTGCTCCGCGCTCGCCCGCTTGCCGAGAAGATCGCGGTCACGGAAGCCTTCGCGCGTGACGTGCTGCCGCTCTTCGACGCCGGACGCCTTGCGCCCGTGATCGACCGCGTCTTTCCCCTCGAGTCGATCGGCGAGGCGCATCGGCACCTCGAGTCGAACGAGACCTTCGGCAAGGTCGTCATCGAGATCGGCTGAGTCCGCGAGGGCCACGGGCATCCCCTTGCCAGCGAGGAAGTGGGACTTTATGCATTACACGTGCATAATCTAGCATCCCCGGCTCGCCCCCGCCCGCTCGAGCGCCCCAAACGTGCCCCGCGCCCGCACCTCAGCGCGACGCATGCCGTGCGCCCCGCGTGCGCATCGGACGCGCCGGAGATCCACGACCTCGTGTCGCAGTACGCCGCCGAGCGCCTCATGCTCCCGCGCACCCTCGCGGATATCGAGGCCGACCTCGACGCGTACATCGTCGTGGTCGACGCCAACGACCGTGTGCAGGCATGCGCCGCCCTGTACGAGTACTCCCCGTCCCTCGCGGAAATCGGATCGGTGGCCGTGGCACGCGAGGCCCACGGGAACGGGCTCGGCAGCCTGGCCGTGCGTGGTGCGGAGGCCATTGCCCGCCGGCGCGGTATCGGCGAGCTCTTCGCGATGACGCTGACCGAGGAGTTCTTCGAGTCGCTGGGTTATGTGTCAACGCCCGTGGAGCGGTATCCGGAGAAGCTCGCGCGCTACGACCGGCTGCGCGCGGCCGGCGTCGAGGTCGTCCCGCGCACCTGCCTCGCGAAGGTCACCGGCTGGGCCTGACGCCGCGCGTCAGGGTCTCGCGGCGGGGACGGCCACGATGGCGATCGCATCACCACGAGGCGACACGGCCAGCCGGGTGATCTCACCGAGGCCCGACGACGCGAGATCGGCGATCGTCTCCCACCCGCCGCGCCGCCGGGGATCGTACGCCTTGAGCGTGCTGCCGTCGCCCGCGATTGCGATCCCTTCGGGGGTCCACGCGTAGTCCTCGACCCCGGCCGGCATGCGCACCATCCGCTCGACGGAACGGGAGTACGGATCGAGCACCGCGAGCCACCACTCGTCGCGACTCGCCTTGTGCACGAAGCTCACGAGCCGCTGTCCGGGGATGCGATGCAGCGAGCGTCCGATGCTGGTTCCCGCAGTGTCGGCGCGCCCGGTTCGCGTATCGGCCACCTGCAGGGTGTTCGGCGAGCCGAGCACGAACAGCGCGAGCGTGACCGAGTCGGCCCAGGCGTGATACCCGACCGGCTTCACGTGCTCGAGGATGACCGTGGAGGGACCGCCGGCGAGCGGGACGCGCCAGAGGCGCTGCGTGGAATCACGTTCCACACGGATCACGGAGATGGCGCGGCCGTCGGGCGTGACGGTCGCCGAGTATTCGCTCTCCGGGGCGGTTTCGGTCACGCGGGAGAGCGTGCCCGAGGCCGGCTCGAGCCGATAGATGTCGGTCTGGCCGTTGGCCTGCGCGGTGAAGAAGATCGCGTGACCATCGGGTGACCACGACGGCTGGTTGTCGTAGCCGCTGCGCTCGGTGAGGTTGCGCGCGGCGCCGACGACGAGGCGCCCGTCCCGCTGCGACAGCGGCGCAAGGAAGATGTCGGTCGCCGGCGGCGCCTGCGCCGCGGCATCGGTGCCGCTCACGGCGAGCGCCAGCAGCATCGCGCGGGCATGGGAGAGGAGGGGGACTCGCATGGAGGGCTACCGCTGAATGTGGAAGTTGAAGCGGGGGGTGCCGAGCGTGAGCATGAGGCGGATCCAGATCGGCAGGATCATCTCCGTGCCGCGCGCGGCGGTGATGTCGCCCACGTCGTGAACGATCTGCCACCCGAACCACTCGCGCAACCACGCGGTCACGGCGCGCTTCGCCTCGGCGTCGTTGCCGCAGATGAAGAGGTCGTGTGCGCCCGCTACGGACGACGGCTCGATCATCACCGCCGCGTTCACGGTGTTCAGGGCCTTGACCACGCGGGTGGCCGGGAAGGCGCGCTGGATCTGCTCGCCCAGCGAGTCCGTGTTGCACACGGTGAGCGTGGGCGGCATGCCGCGGGAGAAGTCGAGGGGATTGGCGACGTCGATGAGGATCCTGTCCGCCAGGTTGTCGGCCCCCGCCGACGCGAGCGCCTCGAGCGAGTTGCTCCCCGCCGTGCAGTTCAGGAGGACCTCGCCGAAGCGCGCCGCCTCGGCGAAGGTGCCGTGCGAGGCACGGGCCCCAACGCCGCGCGCCCAGTCCGCCGCCTTCTGATTCGTGGTGGAGCGTGCGCCCAGGCGCACCTCGTGCCCGACGGCCACGAGCTTGCCGCCCAGCATCTGCCCGACGACCCCCGTGCCCAGCACTCCGATGCGCATGATCCACTCTCTTGCGTGTTCGGCCGCTCAGCGTGGCGGAGGCGGCAGCCCGGCGCCTAACGCCAGCGCGATCCGTTCCGCCTGCCGGGCGTTGAGGCTGAGGACGATGGCCGCGAGGTTTCCCGACGTCACGAGTGTGGCCGGCCACCGCCAGATGATCCGGCGGCCCGGCGGCGCCACCGTGGAGCTGTCCAGGGCATCGGTGTCCCGCGCGCGCGCGGCCGGCGACGGGTACAGGAAGACCTGGATTTCGGCGCGCGAGGTCTCATACATCACGCCGGGCACCTGGAAAAAGTCGTGGCGCACCGGCTCGGTCCCCCGCTGAATCACGAGACCCGCGCGCTCCAGACGCTTCTCCACGCTGCACAGCCGCCAGTCACCCCAATCGGGGCATCGGCCCGTCGTGTCGGCGCCGGCGGTGGATTCCCTGGCGGAGCCGGTCACCGCGCCCGCCGCGCGTGCCGTGTCCGACGGCGCCCTTTCCTCCGGTCCCGCGCAGGCGAGGGCAGCGAGGAGCGTCAGGCCGCATCGGAGTCGGGGCAGCCGGGAGGTGGTCGTGGCCATTGGAGGCGGGTGACGGAGAGCGGCGTCCGAGCGCGGTCGACTCGGCTACCAAGATATGGCTCGCCGCGGCTGAAGGCGACGTACCGGTCTTCCCCGCGGTGCCACGCAGAATTTCATTACATCCCTGGTGCCGTCCCGCTCGGCGCCCTGGCGCCGCGTCCCGACTCGCCGCCACGATCGCGACCTTCACCGTTGCCTGGAGCTGTTCCCATGATCGCGGATGAAATCGACTACAAGCTGATCGGCGATGACCTGCAGGGCGTCATCATCACGCTCGATCCGGACGAAGCCGTGGTGGCCGAAGCCGGCGCGATGATGTACATGCAGGACGGGATCCGCATGATGACGTCGCTCGACATCACGGGGCGCGGCGGGACCGGGCTGATGAGCCGCCTGATGAGCGCGGGCAAGCGCGTGCTGGCGGGCGATTCGTTCTTTATCACGATCTTCGCGAACGAGTCCGACCGCCGGCGCGACGTGGCGTTCGCGTCGCCCTTCCCCGGAAAGATCCAGGCGATCGATCTCAAGCAGTGGGGGAGCACCTTCATCGCGCAGAAAGACGCCTTTCTGTGTGGCGCGCGCGGCGTGGACGTCTCGATCGCCTTCTCCAAGCGTGTGGGCGCGGGCTTCTTCGGCGGTGAGGGTTTCATCCTCCAGAAGCTCACCGGCGACGGACTCGTCTTTCTGCACGCCTCCGGAACGCTCACGGAGATGGATCTCGCCGCGGGCGAGGTGTTGCGCGTCGACACCGGCTGCCTCGTCGGTATGCAGCCGTCGGTCGACTACGATATTCAGATGGTCCCCGGCATCAAGACCGCGCTGTTCGGGGGTGAAGGCCTCTTCTTCGTCAAGCTCACGGGCCCCGGCCGTGTCATTCTGCAGACGCTTCCGTTCTCGCGGCTCGCCGATCGGATCATCGCGGCCTCACCGCGCATGGGTGGCGCACGCCGCGGCGAGGGGAGCGTCCTGGGCGCCCTGGGCGGTCTGCTCGACGGCGACAACCGATAGCGTCCACCAGGTCTGGCGCGTCACGCCGGTTGCACCGGTTTCCTCCGTCGCGGCAGCGCGGATCGCGTCCACGACGCGGTCCGCGCGTTCGCGTCGGGCATTCCCGCCATTCGATCCATGACGATCACGTCGCGCAATCCGGCCACGGGCCAGGCCCTCGCCACATACACACCTCACTCCGCGGACGAAGTCGAAACGCGGCTGGTCCGCGCGGCCGAGCGCGGGCCAGCGTGGGCCGCGGCCCCCGTCGCGGAGCGCGCGCGCCTCCTGGCCGCCCTCGCGCAACTGCTCGATCAGGAGAAGGAGGCGCTGGGGCGTCTCATGACGCTCGAGATGGGGAAGACGCTCCGTTCCGCCGTCGAAGAGGCGGCGAAGTGCGCCCTGGGATGCCGGTACTACGCAGAGAACGCCGAGCGCTTCCTCGCCCCGGAGCCCGTGGAGCGCGGCGCGGACGGATTCGGCGAGGTGCGCTTTCGCCCGTTAGGCGCCGTGCTCGCGATCATGCCCTGGAATTTCCCCTTCTGGCAGGTGATTCGCTTCGCCGCGCCCGCGGTGGCCGCCGGGAACGTCGGGCTCCTCAAGCACGCGTCGAACGTGCCTCAGTGCGCGCTGGCGCTCGAGGATCTCTTCACGCGCGCGGGATTCCCCAGGGGAGTCTTTCAGACCGTGCTGGTGGAATCGGACCGCGTGGCGTCGCTCATCGCCGACCCGCGGGTGGCGGCGGTCACGCTCACGGGAAGCGAGCCCGCGGGGCGTGCCGTCGCTGCGAAGGCCGGCCATCACCTCAAGAAGACCGTGCTGGAACTGGGCGGGAGCGACCCCTTCATCGTGACCGCGAGCGCGGACGTCGAGCGTGCGGCGGACGTCGCGGTCGCCGCCCGGATCGTGAACAACGGTCAGTCCTGTATCGCCGCCAAGCGGTTCATCGTGGACGCCTCGGTGGCGGATGCGTTCGAGCGGCGTTTCACGGAGCGCATGGCGGCACTGCGCGTGGGGGATCCCCTGCTCCCCGACACCGACATCGGCCCCCTCGCCACGGAGCAGATCGCGCGCGATCTCGAGGGCCAGGTACGCGAGACGGTGGCGAAGGGCGCCGACCTGCGCCTGGGCGGCGGCCGGCTGGATCGTCCAGGCAATTACTTCGCGCCGACGGTACTCGCGAATGTGCCGCGCGGTTCACCCGCAGCCGAGCAGGAGCTGTTCGGCCCCGTGGCCTCGATCTTCCGCGTGCGGGACAGCGACGAGGCGATCGCGCTGGCCAATGACTCGTCGTTCGGCCTGGGCGCCAGCGTGTGGACCTCCGATGACACCGAAGCGGACCGTTTCGCAAACCAGATCGAATCCGGTCTCGTTTTCATCAACGGCATGGTCGCGTCGGATCCGCGGTTCCCCTTCGGCGGCGTGAAGAGCTCGGGCTACGGCCGGGAGTTGGGGCCCTGGGGACTGCGGGAGTTCGTGAACGTCAAGACGGTGCGGCGCGTCAAGGGAGCCACGGCGGTGGAGTGACTCCCGACTCGGCAGCGAGTACGCGCGTGGCGTGTACCGGCAGCTTCGCCGCACGCCTTCAGCGTGCCCGCGCCACGCTGCGGAGCGCTACCTTCGGTTGCGGGACCGGACCGCCCCGGCGGAGCTCACCACACGCGGCCTCGTCACGAGTCACGAGTCACGATTCTCGCCCACCAGCCGATGCCGCGCCTGGTGAGGCGCTCCATGGACTCGACGACCTCGCGCCAGGCGCGCTGCATCGCGGCCGCGTCGGCGAAGCGGGTGCGCAAATCGGCGGAGAGGCCCGTGCGCAGGAAGTCCGCGACCGGCTCCTCGAACCGCAGCGCGTCGAACTCCCCCGCGAGCTGCTGTGCCAGGATGGTCTGCGCGTTGGCGCCGGGAAACGGCGGGACGCCGGAGAGCACGAAGGCCACGATGCCCGCCACCGCGAAGCAGTCCACCGCCGGCCCCTGCGGCTCGCCTAACAACTGCTCCGGCGCGGCGAAGGCCGGCGTTCCGGTGGCCCCCACCTGCTCCTCCTCGCTCTTCGCGATGCCGAAGTCGGTGATCCGCCACCGGCGGTACCGGTCGATGAGGATGTTCTCGGGCTTGAGGTCCCGGTGCACGATGCCGTTCGCGTGCGCCGCCGCCAGCGCGTCCAGGATCGCGTCGACCTGCGGCGCGATCTCCTCGAACGGACGCGGCCCCGACCGGGCGAGCAGATCCGCGATGGATCCGCCCTCGGCCAGCTCCATCGTGTACCACGACACCGCTCCCTGGCTGTCCCAGTCGAAGATCGGGATGATGGCCGGGTGCGCGAGCTGCGCCGCCAGGCGCGCCTCGCGGCGGAAGCGCGCGACCGCCACCGCGTCCTCCGCCACGCTGGGATGCAGCATCTTGAGCGCCACCTCGCGCTCGAGCGAGAGATCTCGGACACGCCACACGCTGCCGAAGGTCCCCTTCCCCAGAAAGCCGAGCACCTCGTAGTCGTCGCCGGTGGCCCAGCGGAGCCGCGACTCGTCGGTGTCCGCTTCCACGGGGATCTCCCGCTCCAGGTTCGTTCGGCGCGTCAGCGCCGCACGCTCGAAGCTTCGCAACAGTGCCGACATCGAATCGAAACGGTCCGCGGGATCGGCCCTGAGCGCCCGGTCAACCAGCGTCGCGAGACTGCGCGGGCACTCGGGACGCACGAGGGCCAGCGGCGGCACGTCGGTGCTCGGCGGAAGCTCGCCGGTGAGCGCGAAGAAGATCGCCGCGGCAAGCTGCCACTGATCGCTCGCGAACGTCGGCGTCCAGCCGCTCCCCCACTCCGGCGCCCAGGGAGTCCAGCGCGGATCCGGGGTGAGCCCGGGGGGCACCACACCCGGCGGTACCGCCCACTGCCACCCCAGCACCCATGTGCGGCCGGTGGGCGCCGTCCACAGGCTCTCGGGAGAGATGCCGCCGTGCGGCGTGCCGGTGTCGTGCAGATAGGCGAGCGTGGAACCCACCGTGCGCAGCAACCGGATCGACGCCGGCAGCGACTCCGGCCCGAGGCGCCGCACGCGCGACCCGATGGTCTCCGCGGCGATCCAGCGTCGCAGGTAGCCGGGGCCGCGACTCCTCTCCTTGGCCACCCAGTAGTGGTACGTCGTCGGAATCGCGGAATGCCCGCGGTGCGCGAGCTGGCGCGCTTCGGCAGCCAGCCACTCGGCGTGCGCGGGGTCGGGAACGCTCACGAGCGACAGGGAGCGGCCCAACGCGTCCACGATCTCCTGATAGTGCCGGTGCTCGTGGAGCACGCCCTCGCTCCCCCAGCGCCAGTCGGGCGGGAGCTGCCACCCGGCCAGGTGAGCCGGGAGCTCACTGGTGACCTGATTGGGTCGTGTGGGCGCGGGCGGCTGTCGGACCGCGCGCACGCCCTCGAACGGAGTGACGGGCATGGTGAGTGAAAGCTGTCAGGCTGCGGGAGCGGCGGCCAGCGTGATGCGCAACTCCGTGCCGCGGCCGCTCTCGCTGCGTACGTGCATCTCGCCGCCCCAGGCGGTGACGAGGCCGCGACTGATCGCGAGCCCGAGGCCGCTCCCGCTGGTGCGCGTGGAAAAGTGCGGCTCGAAGACGTGAGACAGGATGTCGGCGGGGATGCCGTCCCCATCGTCCACCACGGAGAGATCGACGTGGCCGTCGCGCCGAGCCACCGCCACGGTGACGTGGCGGGCGCGGGCCTGCCGCGCGTTCTCGAGGAGGTTGAGCAGGACCTCGCGCAGCTCGCTGTCGTGGGCCAGCGCCGTCGCGGGTTCGTCGACCCCCTCGGTGCGCCAGGCAACGTCGCTCTCGCCAAGGCGCTCGAGCTCGACCACGTCGCGCACGATCGCCGCCACGTCTACCGGCACCGGCGACGCGCGCTCCTGTGGCGCGGTGCCGTAGCGGCTGAAGGAGCGCGCGATCTCGTCCAGACGATCGATCTCCTCGAGGATCCGGCTCACGTTCTGCTCGAAGACCCGGTCGAAGTCCACGCGCGCATCGCCCCGCGCCCGCCGCAGGTGCTGTACGCCGAGCCGGATCGGCGTGAGGGGATTCTTGATCTCGTGCGCCACCTGCCGCGCCATCTCGCCCCAGGCCAGGACGCGCTGCGCGCGCGCGAGATCGGTCACGTCGTCCACGGTGAGCACGGCGCCGCCGCCACCGCGCCCGAGACGCGTGAGACTGGCGCGGAACTGCCGGTTGCCGAGCAGGAGATCGAAGGGCTCCTCGTCCGCTGCTCCGGCGGCGAGGAAGGCCACCGTACGCTCGTGCAGGATGGGCGCGCCCAGCTCCGCCAGCGTGGCGCCAGCGCGCACGGGCCGGCCAAGCACCCCCTCCGCGCCGGGATTCGCGATCGTCACGCGGCCTTCCGCGTCGGTGGCGATGACGCCACTCGCCACGTTGCGGAGCACGGCCTCGGTCCGGCGCTGCGCCTGCTCCAGCGCGGCACGGCTCGATCGCAGGTCGGCATCCATGCGCTCGAACGCGGAGAAGACCGGGACGAACTCCGCGGCCGGCGGCGCCGGCAGCTCCGGGGCGGGCTCCCCGCGGGCCACCCGAAGGGCCGCGCGCCGCAGCGCTCCGACGGGCCGTTCCAGCTCGCGCGCGGCGATGCCGCTCAACACCAGCGCAGCCAGCGCGCCTAACGATGTGATGAAGAGCACCAGGATCCCGATGTCCCGGCGCTGCCGGTCCAGGGCCCGCTCGTTCATCCGCGCCGGTGCCGCCAGCACGACGCGCCGCCCGTCGGGCAGCGCCTCCGTCCGGTAGCCGAAGAGCATGGGCGCGCCGGCCACCATCGGCCGTTCCGTGGCCAGCACCTCGCTCTCCACCCCCAGATCGATCGCGACCGTCGGCGGCAGGAACCGCCCCACCGGCGCCAGCAGCAGGTACAGGGCATCCGACGCGTCGTCGAGCCGCCCGCCCCCGTACTGGAAGAGCGGCGTATCGTAGCGTGCCCCCATCTCCCGGAGATCCCCCACCGTGTCGCTCGTCGTCACCGTCCGCAGCGTCTCGCGCACCAGAAGCACGCGCGATTCGCGGTCGGTCTGCAGGAGACGGCGATACGACCAGAGCGCGAAGAACCCCGCGGGAATCACGAAGAACGCGAAGAGCGTCAGCGTGATGCGCCCGCGATAGCTGCTCCGCCAGCGCCGCACCCGCTGACCGACCCACCGCCCCAGCCCGCCGTCCGACGTGGCCACGAGCGTCCACAGCAGGCCCAGGACGACCAGGTCGAGGAGCACGATCAGCGCCCCCCGAGGCACCAGCGCGTCGAGCCCGCGCAGGTCGACCTCGACGTGCACGCGAGCCGACTCCCCCGCCCCGGGAACGCGCCAGTCGCCGTGCAGCTCGTTCCCCTCGCGCACCCAGCGCGGCTGCTCGCTGATCGGAGACGTCGACGGCAGCGTGGTGAGCATCACGTCGTACGGCGGCTCCGCCGTGGTTCGCGGCGCGAGGCCCAGCAGGAGCGTGAAGGGATCCTCGGGAATGAGCAGCGTGCGCGGCGCCACCACGACGGTCGTGACCCCGCCGCCGGCGTGGGGAACGGCGACCAGCGTCTGCACCCCCTGCGCCGATTGGTCCGTGCGCCACACGGCATGCCCGGTCGCGCGCGCCTCTACCACCAGGCCGCGCTCCCCCTCGGGACGCCGAACGAAGTCGGCCACGACCAGTTCCGCGTGCGGGCGTGTCTCGCCCGGGAGCCAGCTCGCGATCTCGAGCGGATTGCCGGCGACGGCCAGTGGTGAGCGCACGTACTCGAGCAGCAGCTCTTCGCGCCCCACGGGCGGCGGACCGGCCGCGAGCTGGCCAGCGAAGTGCTCGATGAGCTCGCGCGTGGAAGGATCGGGCCGCGTGAGGCGCGCCGCGTCCGACTGCGCGAGTTGCACGCGCTCCCGCGCGACCGCCCCCCAGACGAGAGTCGTGGCCCCGCACGCAGCCACGACCGCGACGCTCACGACCAGGGTGCGCGAGCGCCGCGCCAGCGCCAGCGAGGCCATCGCCGCGATCCAGATCACCGGATACCAGCCGGGCCACCGCCCGGGCGCCTCCCAGAGTGTGGGCGCGAGCAGCGCGGCGGCGGCAGCGAGCGCCGGCGCGATCCACGGCGTCAGTCCCCGCGATCCCCCCAGGGCGACGCGCCCGGCGCTTGCCCCACCCAGCAGCATCGCGGCCGCGGCCAGGAAGAGCGCGAGCTGCCAGGCCAGCCAGAGCGTGAGCGGCGCCCCCCGCAGCGGCAGTACGATGCCCCGCGCCAGGTCGCGCAGCAGGAAGGGCCCCAGCGATGCCACGAGAAGGACCGCGAGCACCGCCGGCCAGCGCGACGGTACCGGGATCCGCGACCGCGCCAGCGCAAAGAACGCGAGCAGCACGATCGCGCTCGTCGCCGCGAGCGCCGCCACATTGGCCGTGAAGGGTCCGCCGAAGGGGGCGTAATAGACGCCTGGATCGAAGATCGCCGAGACGTTCGAGAGCGCGCTCAAGGGAACGAGCGCGACAACGATCAGCAGCACCCCGAGCGCAAGGAAGCGGCGCAGAAGGGATGACGGACGCTGCCAGGCCACACCCATCAGGACCAGAATCGCCAGCGCCATTCCTACCGTCCCGAATAGCCGCGCGCGCTCGACGGCGCGCACCTGTGCCGCGCCCGGGTCCAGGAGCAGCGGACGGACGGTCAGCAACCGCTGGCCGGCCACCGAGACATCGTGCCACGCCGAGTCGCTCCGTGCCGGCGGCAGGTACGCAAAGCCGCGCAGCCGCGACGCTCGGGCAATCGCGGCGTCGAGAGACCGGGTGAGGCGGTCGGCCGGCGGCTCCGCGTGCACGATCGCCGTTGCGACGGCGCGACCGGCCTCCCCCTCGGCGACCGCGAAGATCGTGGTGTAGAACATCGAGTACGTGACACCGAGCGTGTCGTGGGACGTCTCGACCGCGGCACGCAGGTCACCGCTCCACGCGACCGGCGCCCCCTCCCGCTCGAGAACCAACCCCCGGTAGCCCGGCGCCCCCGTCATGACGCGCGCAAGGTGCGCAAAGGCAGCGGGCGGGTCGGCGGGGGCTTCGAGAGCCGCGAGCGCCGCTTCCCGCAGCGCCACAACCTCCCGAAGGATCGCGCGCTCCAGCGCCGCGGCCCCGTTCGTCCCGACATTCCTCGACCAGGTCTCCCACTGCCGGGCCGTCAGCAGCACTTGTCGCTGCTGCACTCCAGCGAGGATGAGAGCCAGCGCGAGCACGAGCGCTCCCATCGCTCCCCAAGGCCCCGCCCGGCCCGGGATCGCGCCGGCGAGCGCCAGGACGGCGGCGAGCAACGCCAGACCGAGCCAGGCAACCGTCGGCGTGCGGAGCCAGAGCGCCAACCCGATGAGCGCGGCAGCGACGGTCGCCAGCCACCACCACGCGACACCCGATTGAGACCTGGCCATGACGGGAAACTCTCTGGCTGATCGGCGAGAGCATTATACCGACGAGGGAACGACGCCGCACCGCGCCGAGCCGCAAGCCGAGAAAGCACTCCAGGCGGATACCACTAAGCTATTGCTTTGTCGTCGCTTGTGGGGTACTGTCTCGAGGCGTTGTGATCTGCGACCGCGACGGCTCGCCCCGCAACCGTGTATCATTCGTCATGCGCCAGCTCGCCGGAATTCCCCTGCTTGCCGCGACCTTCGCCGTCGCACGGATGGCCGACGCGCAGACGACGCGCATCGCCGATCAGGGGAGCTTCACGATCACCCAGAACGGCCAGCGGATCGGGCGGGAGGATTTCACGATCACCGCGTCGCCCGGCACGGCGGGTATCGAGTATTCCGCGCGCGCAACGGTCCAGTACGGCGATCGACGACTCGAGCCGCAGCTGCGTACCGATTCGGCTGGCGTCGCCATGTCCTACGAGGTCACCACCCGCGGCGCGAACGAGCCCCCTGCCCAGTGGAAGGGGAGCATCGTACGCGGCGTGGTCAGCGCGCGCATCCAGACCCCTCGCGGTGAGTCCGCCCGCGAGTACATCGTGACGCGCGGGGCGCTGGTGCTCGATGACGAGGTCTTTCACCAGTACTTCTTCGTGGGGCGCGCCAACGGCCAGGTCACGGCGATGCTGCCCCGCGAGAATACGCAGATCCGCATCCGCGTGGAGCGTGCGGGCACCGAACGGGTCGCCATCGGGACCCGGGAGATCGAGGGGACGCACCTGGTGCTCACGGAGCCTGCGGGCACGAAGCGCGAGGTCTGGGTAGATTCCGAGGGGCGCGTGCTCAAGGTCGCGTTGCCGGCCCGGGGGATCGTGGCGCTGCGCGACGACCCGCCGCGGTAACGGTGCGTGGCCGCCCGCGCGCGACTCGCATGGGCGCGCAGGGCACTCGGCACGCGAATCGACCGGCTGGAGGCAACGCTTCGTATCGTTCGGGGCGTCTTTTCTTGTATTGACGTGTCCTGAAACCCACTCGGCGGACCCCCCGTACGAGTGGCAGACTTCGAACATTCTGCTTCGGGCCCCGGAACATGAGACACCTCGTCGCCGCCCTCCTCGTCGCGTCCTCACCGCTCGCGCTGGTCGCGCAAGAGCCTCAGACTCAGCAGGCCAGCGGCCCCGTGCTGACCCTCGAGGAAGCCATCCAGCTATCGCTCCGCAACAATCCCGCGCACCTGCAGCAGACCACCCAGCGTGCCCGGGCCGGGACACAGCTGCGCACGGCATACGGCCAGCTGTTGCCGAGGGTGAACACGAGCTTCAGCCTCTCTTTCCGCGAGGGAGGCACGGAGACGTTTGCCGGTCAGCAGTTCGGCGCCTCGGTAGACCAGCTTGGCTCGGGCTACGGCCTCGGCGTCGGCTTGTCCTACAACGCAGGCACCTTTATGGAACCGCGCCGTGCAGGGGCCAATCTGGAAGCGGCCGAGGCGCAGGTGAACGCCTCGGCGCAGGCCACGCGCGCCCGCATCGTCGATCAGTATCTGCTGGCGCTCCAGGCGCAGGCGGCGGCCGCCC
>DATIGO010000098.1:0-5728 GCA_035454665.1 Gemmatimonadaceae bacterium
ACCGACACTGTGAGCGAATCACCCTCGCTCACGGTGGTGTCGTTCGCGGGCGAGATGATGTCGATTTGCGGCGCGGAATCCGGGGTGACCTCCAGGTCGAGCGGCGGTGGGACGTCGGCGATGGGGCCGGCCGCGCCCGCCGCTTTCCACTCGTACCGGCCGCTCGCGGAGACGGTCAGGCGACCGGTGAACCGGCGGCCCGACTCCTCCATGGCGATCACGCGATCGCCCTGCACGAGCTCGACGACCTCGAGCTCGGTGGAGGATTGCCCGTCGAAGGCGAGGACCGTGCCCTGCGGCAGGCGGGCGGGCTCGCCTAACGGGATGATCTCCTCCTGCCGCCGCAGGTACGCCGGGAACTGCGCCCGCACCGTCACGTCGCCGATGAAGGGACGCTCGACCATCCTGACCAGTGCCGTGTCGCTCACCGCGCGTCCGTCCGTGGCGACGATGGTGAGATCGGACTCGACCGGATCGAGCCGCAGCAAGGCCTGACCGTCGTGCACGCGTGCCACCGACTCGCGCCACGCATCGCCGGTGCGCCGATGCAGGATCGACACCGCACGCCGCCCCGGCGCGCGCACCGTGATCGTAAGGCGCTCACCCCGCAACACGGCGTTCGGCACGCCGTCGAGACGCACGCCTTCGAGCAGGGTCCCGCGCCACGCGCGCACGGGATGCATGAGGGCGGCCCACCCGTCGGGGGCGAGGGCCGAAGTGGCCGCCAGGATCCCGAGCGCGCCCACGGCCGCGAGGGCGCCCACGCCGACGGCGCGCGCCATCCGCCGGTGCAGCGACGGCACGAGCGACTTCTCCTTCGATGTCGCCAGCCGCTCTGCCATCTGCTGCGCGCCCAGCCGGCCCAGCGCGCCGGACGCAGCGACCTCGACGGTTCCGCGGAGCGATCCGTCGCGAAGGGCGCGCTCGCGCTCCACCGCGCCGGCCACGCCCGCCAGCGTGGCCTCGCGGGACAACCGCGAGCGTACGGCGCGAACGGCGACGATCACCAGCGCGGCCACCGCGAGCCAGAGCACGATCGGAACGGGCCGCGGCAGCGCGAGCCACCTCGCTCCGCCCAGCAGCAGCGTCCCGAGCGCCAGCACCGCGGCGACCGCCCCGAGCGTCAGCACCGCGCCCGAGGTACCCAGCAGGCGCGCCACGCCGCGGCGTTCGCGCTCGAGCAGCTCGACGAGATTCATGAGATGGGTCGGCTGGTGACGGCGTACACGAACAGGTTCACACCCATGCGCAGGGCCGCCTGGTGGAGCTCCGGAGGATCGCTGTAGGTCCCGGGATCCTCCCATCCATTGCCGAGGTCGCTCTCATGGCTGTAGTAGACCGCGAGGCGATCTCCAATGAAGATCCCGAAGCCACGGGCAGGCTTGCCATCATGCTCGTGGATCTTCGGCAGGCCCTTGGGAAAGTCGAAGACGAGGTGGTAGATCGGGTGCGAGAGCGGGACGTCCACGAGGGGACGGTCGGGAAAGACACGCGCGATTTCGCGGCGGAAGCTCTCGTCCAGGCCGTAGTTGTCGTCGACGTGCAGGAATCCCCCGCGCAGGAGGTACTCCCGCAGCCGCCCGACTTCGGCGTCGGAGAGCTTGATCGTCCCGTGCCCCGTGACATGCAGGAAAGGATAGTCCCAGAGTCGCTCGTCCATCAGAGTGACGCGCGCCTCGGTCGGTTCGACACGGAGCGTGGTCCACTCGTTGATGGCCGTGAGCAGGTTCGGCAGGCTGGAAGGATTGGCGTACCAGTCGCCACCGCCGTCGTATTGTAGGCGGGCAATGGTCATTTTCGGCGCGGCGGGGGGACCGAACGAGCCAAGGCCGAGCGTCAGGAGCGCGACTAGGGGACGAAATGCGATCATGCCCGGGAGGCGCCTGTTCCGTGGGCCAGCCGGTAGGCCAGATTGCGCGCGACCCCGTGCTCGCGCACGAGGAGCGTGGCGATCTCGCGGGCGGGCACGCCCCGAGCGCGGAGCTCCGCCGCCTGCTCTTCGATCGCCGTCTCATCGACGGGCACCTCGGTCCGGCCCTGCAATATCACGACGACCTCGCCGCGCGGAGGGGATGCGGCGTAGTACGCCGCCAGCTCTGCAGCCGTTCCTCGCCGGAACTCCTCGAAGCGCTTGGTGAGCTCGCGGGCCACCACGATCTCGCGATCACCCAGACCCGCCGCATCGAGCTCCGACAGCGTGCGAGAGACGCGCCCCGGCGCCTCGTACAGTACGCCGGTCCAGCGTGCCTCGCTGAGCTCGTGAAGGGCCGCCTGGCGCTCCCGTCCGCTCCGCGGGAGGAATCCGAAGAACGTGAACCGCGCGGCGTCCACGCCGGCGGCCGCCAGCGCGGCCAGGAGCGCCGAAGGGCCCGGCACCGGCGCGACCCGAAACCCGCCGGTCCAGACGGCTCGCACGAGCCGCTCACCCGGATCCGACAGGACGGGCGTCCCGGCGTCACTCACCAGCGCCCCCGCCTCTCCGCTCCCCAGCCGCTCGAGCACGCGCGGGATCGTGCGCGCCTCGTTATGCGCGTGCAGAGGGAGCATCGGCGTCGTGATCTCGTAGCGATCGAGGAGGACCCGGGTCTGGCGTGTGTCTTCGGCGAGGACGAAGTCGACCCCGCGGAGTACCTCGAGCGCTCGC
This sequence comes from Gemmatimonadaceae bacterium, assembly GCA_035454665.1. Classification (GTDB taxonomy): domain Bacteria; phylum Gemmatimonadota; class Gemmatimonadetes; order Gemmatimonadales; family Gemmatimonadaceae; genus DATIGO01. The sequence continues at coordinate 2,645 of DATIGO010000098.1, forward strand.
AGCGTGATGTCGCCCAGGTTTCCGATCGGAGTGCTCACGACGTAGAGGGTGCTCGCGTCCACGCCCGCAATCTATAGGAATCCGGCTGAGCGCCGTCGGCTGACGGCTCGCGACGCCACCCCCGCCCCCGTGCTGGTCCTCCGCCATCACGCGACGACGCCCGGCGGAGGACCTCCACCGGGCGTCACGGGTCTGGCGGAAGCGGGGGCCCTTCAGGCCGCGTGCTTCCGGAACTTCTCCTCGAGGACCGGGCGCGGCACCGCGCCGATCACCTGGTCCACGAGCTGCCCGTCCTTGAAGAAGAGCACCATGGGAATGGACCGCACGTTGAAGCGCGTCGCCGTGCGCAGGTTCGCGTCGACGTCGACCTTGGCGACCTTGGCCTTCCCCGCGTACTCGACCGCGAGCTGGTCCAGGATGGGTGCAATGATGCGGCATGGACCGCACCAGGTCGCCCAGAAATCCACGACCGCGAGCCCCTCGTGCTTCTCGATCTCCGCCTCGAAGCTCTGATCCGTCACTGCGACTGCCGTTGACATGTCGTTTTTCTCTCCTTCGGGATTTGCCCCTGTCACCCGGGGCTTCGCTCGACGCGCCGACCCGGCTAGTTTCCGCCGCGCACCGACTCCCGGAGCGCGTCTTTCGATGTCAGATCAACCCCGCCGCGGAACGCGCCTGGCCCACATCGGACTCGCCGTTCGCTCCCTCGACGAGATACTGCCGTTCTACCGTGACGTGCTGGGGATGACCGAGACGGCGCTCGCGGATTCCGACGGAGCCCGCATTGCCGGCCTGGTCGCGGGGGAGGTGCTGGTCGAACTGCTCGAACCCGCATCCCCCGACTCCCCGATCGATCGCTTCATCGCCCGGCGCGGGCCGGGCATCCATCATATCTGCTTTGCGGTCGACGACCTCGACGCCACGCTGGAACGCTGTCGGGCGGCCGGCGTGCGCCTCATCGACGAGACCCCCCGTGTGGGCGCCGAGGGGAAGCGGATCGCGTTCCTGCATCCGGCCTCGACGTCCGGCGTCCTGGTCGAGCTGTCCGAGTATTGACCCGCCGACCCCTACCACATCAATGCCATCAATCCGGTGAAAGTTTCGCGAGATGTTCAGCTGGCGCAGAACTCGCGCATGGCGTCGAAGTCGGCATCGCGAACGAACCACCGGTTCGAGGGACCGGGGGCGACGGCGAAGTTCGCGGTCCTGCTGCGCGCACCGCGCGTGACCTGCACCCGGACGAGGCGTTCCCCGTCCTGGCCCTGCGACTCGCCGAGGATCTGGTACCGGTCGTGGTCGTAGCAGCCCTGCATGATGATCAGTCGCTGCTCGAGCGTCGTGCGGTCCATCTGATCGCGCGCCGGGCCCTGCGAGGTGCCCCAGACCGTGGCCATGGCCTGAAGATCCTGCGCCTTGACCGCGTTCATGAACTCCGCCGCTGCCTGACTCGGCGTCGCGGCCCCGGGCAGCGACGTGCCCGGGCCCGGCCCGCGACTGCAGGCGGCGGTCGCTACGAGCGCGAGCAGCATCCACTTCCTCACGAGCGTCTCCGTGGCAGTTTCAAGCGAACGTAATGGCGGCCTGAAGGTGGGGCAACTCCGATCCACCGCCCACGCCACCTGACCCAGCCTGCACTCATGTACGCTCCTCACCAGCGGCTGTACATCAACATCGATCACGTCGCCACGCTCCGGCAGGCTCGACGTACCGACGAGCCGGACCCCGTCGCGGCCGCGCTCGTCTGCGAGTCCGCGGGCGCAGACGGCATCACCGCGCACCTGCGCGAAGACCGGCGCCACATTCAGGACCACGACGTGGAGCGACTCGCAACGAACGTCCGGACGGTGCTCAATCTCGAGATGGCCGCCACCGCCGAGATGATCGCGATCGCAGCGCGGCTCAAGCCGCACCAGGTCACCCTGGTGCCCGAGCGGCGCGCGGAGATCACGACCGAGGGGGGCCTCGAGGTCGGGCAGAACCCGACGATGCTGGCGCAGGCCGTCTCCCGGCTCCGGGACGCCGGGATCCGCGTGAGCCTCTTCATCGACCCCGAGCCTGCGGCGGTGGAGCGCTCCCGGGCCCTTGGCGCCGACGCGATCGAGCTGCACACGGGTCGTTATGCGCACCACCCTGCCGACGCGAGTCCCCTCGCGGCCCTCCGGACGGCCGCCGCGCTGGGGGCCGCGCAGGGCCTCGCGGTCCACGCGGGCCACGGGCTCACCGTGCGAAACGTCGGTCCGGTGGCGAGCGTCCCTGAGATCGAGGAACTGAACATCGGGCACTCGATCGTCAGTCGCGCCGTTTTCGTGGGCATCGCAGAGGCGGTACGCGAGATGCGCGAGGCGATGCGGCGCGGCCGGGGAGCACCCGCTGGATCGTCCTCCCCGCTTCGATAACTTCCACGGCCGCACGCCGTCCATCGGCGTCCGACCCGTCGCCTCCCATCGCCACCGCCGCCAGATCGCCGCCGCGCGCCATCCGCATGCCATCGTCGGAACTCCTGCGATACTTTCACGCCGAAGCCGCCGAGTACCTGGACGCCATGGAGGCCCTGCTGGACCGGGCCGACGGGACGCCGGACGCGGGGGCGTTCGTGGCGGCGGCGCGGGCCCTGCGCGGGAGCGCGACGATGGCGCGCGTGCCGCGCGTGGGAGATCTGGCGCTCGTCCTCGAGCGCATCGCGAACGGCCTCCGCGACGGTGAGGTCCAGTGGTCCGCCGACCTCCGGACCGACCTGCGCGATACCGCGGCCGAGCTCCGGGCGCTCGTGCGCTCGGCCCCGGGGCTCTCCGCGGGGGACGAGTCCCGCGCCGTGCAGCGGATGACCGGCCTGCGCGGCTGGCTGCCTAACGTTCCTCCGCGCGCCACGCCGCACACGCCGCCGGCCACCACGACGCCGATCTTCATCGCGCTGCAGGCCTCGGCGATCGCGGGCGACCTCGAGAGCTTCGTCCGCAATCCCCAGGACCGCGCGCTGCTCGACGATGTCGTGAGCCGCCTGCGCAGCCTCCGCGGCATCGCCGGCATCGTCGACCATCCCCCACTGGGCGAGGTGGCCGACGCGGTCGAGCGCGCCCTGCGGGC
>DATIGO010000099.1:0-15228 GCA_035454665.1 Gemmatimonadaceae bacterium
TGCTCGCCACCGGGGTCGACGCCCCGGTGAGCCTCCTTCTGGTGCTGGCGGGAACGACCGCGCTCGTGGTGAGCGAGCACTTCACCGGCTTCGCGCGCGCCGCCGAGGCGTGACGCGCGACGCCCGAGGCGCCGCTACCTCGCGCTCCCCGGCAGCGTCCAGATGTCCACGCGATTCAAGGACACGAACGGGATCGCGACCCGCTGCCGCCGCGTATCGATGCCGATGTCGGCGGGCCGGCCCGCGGTGCGAATCATGGGAGCCGCGACCGAGTCGGTGAGCACGCGGATGCTCGAGTCGCTCTGGCTCGCAACGAGGAGATCCGTCCCCACCGATTCGACGCCGTCGAAGTTGCCGCCGGCCGCGCTCACCGTGCTGTCCTGTGGCGCCGGGCTCCCCGGCGTCCAGTACCGGAACGTCCGCTCGCCGCCCCACGGCGCGAGCACGAAGGTCTGGCGCGCCGCGCTCCACGTGATCCCGTTAGGCTGTCCGAAGGCCCCGCCGCTTCCCGCCACCGCGGCCCGGCCGCCCGACAGCCGGTACACGCGACTGCTGTCGGTGTCCGTGACATACAGCGCGCCGTCGGGGCCCTGGGCGATGTCGTTGGGGAATCCGGGACGGAGCGGCGCGAGATCGACGAACGCCACCTGCTCCCCGCTCCGCCGCAGGAAGCCGTGGACGCCCACGGCGTCCACCACCCAGAGCGTATCACCCACGATGAACATCCCGCGCGGGCCGTGCAGCGGCGCCCGCGCCGTCCCCACCATGAAGCGCAGTGAATCGATGCGCCCGTCGCCCGCGTTCACGCGGCTCACGAATCCGTTCGCGTCGCCCACCGGGGACCCGTTGAAGTTCGAGACGAAGTAGACGTCCTGGTCCGGATCGTACCGCACCCCTTCCGGACCGGAGAGGCCCGTGACGGACGTGACGAGCGCGGCCGTGTCGGGCGCGGGGGACGGCGCGTCGCCCGACGCGCCACCGCTTCCGCAGGCCTGTGCCGACAGAACGAGGGCGGCAACGAGGCCATGGACGAGTACGCCCCGCGAGGCGTGCACCGGGACACCGGGATCTGGCAGCATGGTTTCGATGGGGTTGGGAGTCAGGCGACCTCGCGCCCAACCTAACTCGCCACACCTTTCGTGCGCCCACGCCGCCACGAAACGCCCACGGGGTGTGACGAAACGCGCTCAGGTGCGCCGATGCCTCACCAGGCCTGGTCGGCGTCCAGCAACGCTTCCATCGCCTCTGCGCCGCCCGGCTCCGCGAACAGGTATCCCTGCGCGTGGTCGCATCGCATGCCCCGCAGGAGATCGAGCTGACGCGCCGACGCCACCCCCTCGGCCACGACCTCGAGCCCGATCCCGTGCGCCAGCGTGATGATCGCCCGCACGACGTGCAGCGGCCGCTCCTCGGCGTCGATCGCGCTCGTGAACGCACGGTCCACCTTCACGGCGTCCAGCGGCAGCCGGTGCAGGTAGCTCAGCGCCGAATAACCGGTGCCGAAGTCGTCGAGGTGGATCCGCACCCCGAGGCGCCGAAGCTCTTCCACGATGCCGATCGCCGGGTGCTTCTGGCTGATGATCGCGCTCTCCGTGATCTCCAGCCGCAGCCGGTTCGGCGGGAACCCGGTTTCCTGCAGGATCCCCGCGACCGCACGGACGAGATCGAGCTGCGCGAACTCACGCACGGAGAGATTCACGGCTACCGTGAGCGGCTCATGCCGCGGGTATCGTTCCTGCCACAGCCGCGTCTGGCGGCACGCCTCGCGCAACACCCAGCGGCCGAGAGGAATGATCATGCCCGTATCCTCGGCCACGGGGACGAACGCGGCCGGGGAGACGACGCCGCGCTCGAAGTGACGCCAGCGAACCAGCGCTTCGACGCCGGCGATGCGCCCGTCCGACAGGCGCACGATCGGCTGGTACTCCAGGAAGAACTCGTCGCGCTCGAAAGCGTGCCGCAGGTCGCTCTCGATCTGCAGCCGCGTCAGGGCCTCCGCGTGCATCGCACGGTCGAACATCTCGTACCGGCCGCGCCCGCTGTTCTTCGCGCGGTACATGGCGATGTCCGCGCTGCGCAGCAGGTACTCCGGCTGCTCGTTCGGGCCACTGCTCAGGGCCATGCCGATGCTGGCCGACGACACGTGATCGTAGCCGCCGATGCTGAACGGGACGCTCAGGGCCTGCTGCACGCGCTCCGCCACCATCACGCCGTCGCGCGCGTCCTCGACCCGCTCGAGCAGAATCGCGAATTCGTCGCCCCCCAGCCGGGCCACGACGTCGCCGGCGCGCACACAGGTCTCGAGGCGGCGGGCGACGGTGACCAGAAGCTCGTCGCCGACGTGATGCCCCATGGAATCGTTCACGAGCTTGAAGCCGTCGATGTCCAGAAAGAGCACGGCGAAGAGAGCGGCCTCGCCGCGGCGCGCGCGGTGCGTGGTGTCCGACAGCCGCCGCATGAAGAGCGCCCGGTTGGGCAGCCCCGTGAGCGCGTCGTGCAGCGAGTCGTGTCGCAGCCGGCGCTCGCGACGCTCGTGCTCGGTGAGGTGGCTGCGAAGGTGCATTTCGCAGGCCGCGATCTCTCCGAGCTCCGACAGGAGGCGCACGTCGCGCGGCGTCCACTCGCGCGGCGCGTCGTCCACCGCGCACACCACGCCGAGCAGGGAACCGTCGGGTGCCGCAAACGTCGACGTGGCAAGCCCCACGAACTCCAGCGAAGCGGCGGCCGCACGGAGCAGCGCATCGTCGGTGACCGCGCGGGCGTCGCAGACCGAGAACGAGCCACCGTTGTCTATCGTTCGCTGCAGGACACCGGTGCGGACGAGCGCGCCGCAGTCGTGGGAGAACCACTCCCGGGAGAGCGCACCGGCGTGGAAGCATCGACGGTCGTCGCCCAGAAGGGCCACGAGCGCGGCCGGGGCCGGCAGCGCCATCGCGGCCGTCCGCGCCAGGCGCTCCATGGACGCCGCGAAGGTCCCATTCAATGATGCGTCGCGACCCTCCGGGGAGTTCTCGGACGTCGTCGCGAAGCCGGAATCGCCCAGGAGATCGGTCACATCACTCTGGACGTCCCCCTCACGCGGTCGGTCACGCTGGACCATCCGCCGATGGGGCCCGCATTGCAGAGCGAGCCACGCCGGCGCACCCTTCCTATTGGAAGATCATCGAACGCGGATCCCTGTGACGTACGACACGATCGTGATCGGAATTGGCGGCATGGGAAGCGCGGCCGCGTTTCATCTCGCGCGGCGCGGGCTCCGGGTGCTCGCCTTCGAGCGCTTCGCGCTGCCTCACGATCTGGGATCCTCGCACGGCGTCACGCGCATCATCCGGCTCGCATACTACGAGCATCCGTCGTACGTCCCGCTGCTCCGGCGCGCCTTCGCGCTGTGGCGCGACCTCGAGCGCGAGTCGGGCACGCGCCTCCTGCACGTCACCGGTGCCGTAGACGCGGGCCCGCCCGGGAGTCGCGTCTTCGAGGGGTCGCGGCTCTCCTGTGAGGTGCACGACCTGCCGCACGAGGTGCTCACGAGCGCCGAGCTGAGCCGACGATTCCCCGCGTTTCACCTGCCGGCGGAACATCTCGCCGTGGTGCAGCCGGATGGAGGATTCCTCCTTCCCGAGCGCTGCATCGAGACGCACGTGCGCCTGGCGCGCGCGCACGGGGCCGACGTGCGGACTGGCGTGCGGGTGACGCGCTGGGAAGCCGCCGCGTCAGGCGTCGTGGTGCATGTGGACGGGGAGACGCACCGCGCTCCGCAGCTCGTCGTGACCGCGGGGCCGTGGGTTCCATCGCTCGTTCCCACGCTCGCGCCGCATCTCGTGGTGGAGCGACAGGTGGTGGCGTGGTTCTCGGTGACCGAGCCGGAGCACTTCGTGCCCGGACGGTTCCCGGTCTTCGTGATGAACGCCGACGAGGGCCACTTCTACGGGTTCCCTGAGTTCGGCGTGCCCGGCTTCAAGATCGGCAAGTACCATCATCGTGGTGAGGCGGTGGACCCCGACCGGATCGACCGCGCGGTCCATGGGGAGGATATCGCGCCGCTGCACGCCTTCGTCGGGCGCTACTTCCCGGGCGGCGCCGGGCCGCTCCTGAAGTCCAGCGTCTGCATGTTCACCAATACGCCTGACGAGCATTTCCTCATCGATCGCCTTCCCGACGCGCCCCAGGTCGTGATCGTGTCGGCGTGTTCCGGCCACGGGTTCAAGTTCACCAGCGTGATCGGCGAGATCGTGGCGGACCTGGTACAGCGCGACTTCACCGCGCACGACATCGCCCTGCACGGTCTCTCCCGCCTGCCGACCTGACCGGCCATCGGTCGGCGTCCGCGCCCGGATCGAGTCGGGCGATCCCCCACACCTTCCCGGCGGTCCCCCCATTTCCGCGGGCCCGGGCTCCGGCAAACGTGACCAGAGGGCGGTTACCGGGGGGTCGCCGGGAAACGGAGGGCCCGACCTCATGACTGCGCGCGATGCCCGACAATCCGAAGCCCCTGTTGCTCACACGTTGACGCCGCGCGGCAATGCTGCCCGCGCGGGCGACGAAGCGGGGGGCGATGCCCTCGGACGTCTCCTGGAGGCCGAACGCCGCCGGGTGGAACACCTGGCCGAGGCCGAGCGTGAGGCGGCGACCATCCTCTCCGAGGCCCACGCGGCCGCCGCGGCCCGGGAGCAGTCGTTCCTGTTGGGGCTGGATCAGGAGATTGCCGAGCTTCGGCGTCGCCTCGGGGACGAGTGCGCGCGGACCGTGGCCGAGGCCGACGCCGCGGCTTTGCGCGAGGCGGCTCGATTCGACGAGATGTCCGGCGCGCGTATCGCGGCGTTCGCCGCTGCGCTGCTGGATCACGTCCTCTCCAGCCCGCCCTCCGGCCCGGGAGCGTCGTCGTGATCATCCCGATGGCGAAGGTACGCGTTCTGGGTCCGCGCGAGGCGATCGACGCGGCGCTGCGGGCCGTGCAGGACTTCGGGCTGCTGCATCTCGGCGACGCATCACGCCTGCCCGGGCTCGACCCTCCCGCGCTCGACGCGCGCACCGCACGCCATCGTCGCCACGCACTGCGCACGCTGGACGACATCGACGACGCGCTGAATGCTCTCGGGCCGTCCGCGGCGCTACGCGGGGATGCCGACGCCGCGCTCCGCCCGGGCGACGCCGTCCGTTGGGCGCGCAATGCCAGGAGAACGGGACGAGCCGCGCGTCGTCTCGCGGGTCGGGCGCAGGCGCTCGAAGAGGAGCGTCGCCTGCTCGAGCGTTATCGCGAGTTCCTGGCGGCCATTCGCCCGGTTCTCGCCCGCCTGGCCGGGACGCCGCGCCTGACGAGCTATGCGGTTGTGGTGCCCGCGTCGGGAGGCGGAGCGCTCGACGTGCTCCTGACGGCCCTGCGGGCGGAGATTGGCCCCGAGTTCGCGAGCGCAGTCCGCGTCCTGCCGGGAGGCGACGTCGCGGTGCTGCTGGTGCTCCCGCTGGACTTCGCGCGGCGGCTCGAGGCGAAGCTGGCCGAGGCTCGCGTCCCCGAAATCCCGCTCCCGGCCGCGTACCAGGGCGCGCCACTCAGCGAAGCCGTGCCGCGGATGATCGCGCGGCTCGAGCGGATTCCGCGCGACGTGGCGGAGGTCGAGCGCGAGCAACGCCGGCTTGCCGAGTCGCAGCGCGACGAGCTCACGCACGCGCGCGTGGCGCTGCACGACTGGCTGGCGCGGATCGACGCCCACTTGCGCTGCGGCGTGACCGCGCGCGCCTTCGCACTCGAGGGATGGCTCCCGGTCGCCAGGGTCGGCGAGTTGCGTCGCCGCGTGCGCGAGCGGGCGGGCGACGCGGTCGTCGTCGAGGAGATCGCCCGCGAGTCATGGGCCGCCGAGGACGCACCCGTGGTGCTGTCGAATCCGCGGATCTTCCGGCCCTTCGAGTCCATCGTGCGGATCCTCCCCCTGCCGCGCTACGGCAGCCTCGATCCCACGCCGTACGTGGCGGTCTTCTTCCCGATGATGTTCGGCATGATGATGGGCGACATCGGGTACGGCCTGGTGCTCGCGGCGGCGGCGCTGGTCGTGCATCGCCGGACGCGCCCCGGCTCGCTCCCGAACGTCGCCGCCGAGATCGCGGGACCGTGTGCTGCGTTCGCCATCGTCTTCGGCGCGCTGTACGGCGAGCTCTTTGGCGATCTCGGTCGCCGGTGGTTCGGCGTGCACGCGCTGGCGTTCGATCGCGAGGAGTCCATCCTGGCCGCCATGGCCGTGACGATGGGACTGGGGCTCGTGCACGTGCTGCTGGGACTCGTGCTCGGTGTGGTGAGCGCGGCGCGCCACGAGCCGCGCCAGGCCTTGGGGCGCGGCATTTCCGCGGTGATGGTGCTGCTGGTGGTCGTCGCGCTCCTCGTGGCCTTCGAGGTGCTGCCCTCCGGTCTCATGACGCCGACGGTCATCGCCCTGCTGGTCGCGTTCCCGGTGCTGATCCTCGTCGAAGGATTCCTCGCGCCGATCGAGCTGCTCGCGACGCTGGGCAACGTGCTCTCCTATGTCCGCATCATGGCGCTGGGCACGGCGTCGGTGATGCTGGCCGTCGTGGCCAATCGCATGGTGGGCACGATCGGCAGCACCGTGGTCGGGTTCGTGTTCGCCCTGCTGTTTCATCTGGTGAACTTCGCGATCGGGGTCTTCAGCCCGTCCGTGCACGCGATGCGGCTGCACTTCGTGGAGTTCTTCGGGAAGTTCTACAGCCCCGGCGGCCGGCGCTACGAGCCCTTCGGGCACTGGCGTCCGTCGGCGGGACACTGACGTCCTGAGGTCATCCGAGTGAGGGATCGAACATGAGTATCATGTGGGTTGCCATAAGTGCCGCGCTCGTTCTCGCGGTGTCGGCCATCGCCACTGCCTGGGCACAGTCGCGCATCGGCGCCGCCGGCGCCGCCACGCTCGCGGAGAAGCCCGAGCTCAGCGGCACCATCATCATCCTCGTCGCGATCCCCGAGACCATGGTGATCCTCGGCTTCGTCGTCGCCGTGCTCATCATCGTGCGGGGAGGCGGCGGCTGACGGTCCCGTGCTCGAGGACGTGGAGAGCCGGCCGATGACCGTGGCGCCGCTGTTGGAGCATCTGCGCCGCGATGCCGAGGCGGAGGCCGCGCAGCGCCTTGCCGACGCGCGCGCGGCGGCGGCCGCGCTCGCCAGCGCGCTCGATGCCCGCCTGACGAGCCACCGGGCCGCGGCCCTGGCGGCCGCGCAGCGCGAGATCGTGCACGAGACCGACGCGCGGCGCGATGCCGCGCGCCAGCGCGCCGCCGCGACGACTCTCGGTGCGCGCCAGCGCTTCGTGACGCGCGTGCTCGATGCCGTGCTCGCCGCGGCGGCGACCCGCACCGCCGACCCGTCGCTCGTGGCGTGGATGGCATCGCGCTTCGAGACCGCCGTGGAGTGCTTCCCCCCCGGAACGATCCGGGCACGCACGCCTCCCGCCCTGGCACCAGCGCTCCGGTCCCTCGCGCAGCGCCAGGGCACCCCGCTCGAACTCCGGGAAGACGATACCCTCTCGCCAGGCTTCGTACTGGAGAGGCCCGATGGCGCGCTCCGCGTGGACGCCACGCTCGAGTCCCTGCTGCAATGGGAACGCTCACGGCTCGCGATCTGGCTGATGCGAACGGCGGCGGCGGACGACCAGCCATGAGTGTCTGGGTCGACGTCGTGGCCCGCGCGCGCGGGCTCTCCTCGGGGATCCTGAGCGATCGCCAACTGAGCGAGATCGCGCGATCGCGCGACGTGGCCGAGCTGCTGGACCGCCTGACGAGCCTCGACATCATTCCCGGTGGCGCGTCCGCGGAGCCACGAACGCTCGAGCTGGTCGTTCAGCGCCGGGCCGGCGCCAGGCTCCGGCTCGTGTCCCGCTGGAGTGGCGCACGCCACCCTCTGCTCGCGCCGCTCTTCGAGGACGAGGACCGCCGGAGCATCCGGGCGATGCTGCGCGGCGCCGCGGCGCACGCGCCATCCGACCAGCGCCTCGCAGGCCTCGTGCCCACGCCGGCGCTGCCGGCCCGCGCCCTCTCCGAGCTCGCGCGGCAGGGCGATGCCGCGGCGGTCGCGGCGCTGCTCGTGACGTGGCGCAATCCCTATGGCAGCGCCATCCTCGAGGAAACCCGGCTCCAGCAACCCGACCTCTTCCGGCTCGAGACCATCCTGACCCGTACGTGGGCGGAGCGCGCAAGGCGCGTCGCGCCACGCTGCGGGCGCGCGATGCGTGTGTTCGTGGCCCGCGTGGTGGATGTCGAGAACGCGTGGACGGCTCTGCTGCTCGCCGGCCACGAGGGCGCTGCATCCCCCGCAACGCTCTGGGTCGAGGGGGGAACCCTGCTGCCGCGCGACGCGTTTGTGCTGGCGACCGGCTCGCGCAGCCGCCGCGAGGCAGCGACCATCCTCACGGGCCTCCTCGGACGATCCCCTCTGGCACCCGCGATCACTCCCGAGCCGGGTGCCGAAGGACGCGCGCTGCGAGCATGGACGCGGGAGCAGCGTGACATCGCGCGCCTCGACCCGCTGGGGCCGGCCCCCATCATCGCTCTGCTCCTGCGCTCGCGCGGGGAACTCCTGACGCTGCGTCGCATCATCTGGGGAATCGCGCTCGGCGCGCCGGCGGGCCGTCGCGGTGCCGAGGGAGCGCTCGTCACATGAGGCCCGCGGGCCGGACCCTTCGAGGGAGTGCACCGGAGCGGACGCATCGCGCAGGTCCCGAGACTCCGGCGGGTCACCGCGTGCGCGTCGTCGCCTCGCCGGCCGTCGCCGCCGGCTTCCGGCTCGCGGGCCTGGCAGTCGATGACGCCGATTCCCCGCACGACGCTGAGCGCGCGCTGCGCGACGAGGCCGCGCGCCCCGATGCCGGCGTCGTCCTCGTCCAGCAGTCGCTCTACGACGCACTGACCGCGGAGGCCCGGCGGGAGCTCGAGCGCCGCGCGCTTCCCATCCTCGTTCCCATCCCGGACCCGGCCTGGCCCGAAGAGCGCCGGCGCGCCGAGGACTACATCCTCGATCTGCTGCGGCGCGCGATCGGCTACCGCGTGAAGCTGCAATGAGCGCGATGCCCGCAGCCGTCGCCAGCGGGGCCCGCATCGTCCGCGTGGCCGGTGCGCTCGTGGAGGCCGCTCCCCTGCGCGCGGCGCTGTACGAGCTCGTCCAGGTGGGCGAGTCGCGCCTCATGGGCGAGATCGTGCGCCAGCGCGACGACCTCGCCACCATCCAGGTCTATGAGGACACCACGGGCCTCACGCTCGGCGAGCCGGTGGTCGCCACGGGTCAGACCCTCACGGCGCAGCTCGGCCCGGGCTTGTTAGGCGCCGTGCTCGACGGGATCGGTCGGCCGCTGGCGCGCGTGGCGGACGATACGGGCGACTTCATCGCGCCGGGAGTCATGGCGCCGTCGCTGGATCCCGACCGGCGCTGGAGGTTCGAGGCGTCGCGCGCCGCCGGGGAGCCGGTGGAAGGCGGTGACGTGCTCGGCACCGTCGAGGAGCGCCCCGGTCAGATGCACGCCGTGCTCGTTCCGCCGGGCGTGTCGGGGACGCTCGCCGAAATCACCTCGGCCACCTGCACCGTGCACGACGTCGTGGCGCGCCTCACCGACGGCACCGAGCTGCGGCTCGCGCACGCCTGGCCGGTGCGCCTCGCGCGTCCCGCCGCCGCCCGTCTCCCGACGCATCGCCCCTTCGTCACGGGACAGCGGGTCTTCGATCTCCTCTTTCCCGTCGCGGAAGGCGGCAACTGCGCCGTGCCCGGCGGCTTCGGCACCGGCAAGACGATCATCGAGCAGTCGCTCGCCAGGTTCGCCGACGCCGACGTGATCGTGTACGTGGGTTGCGGCGAGCGTGGAAACGAAATGACCGACGTGCTCACCGAGTTCCCCGCGTTGATCGATCACCGCACCGGACGTCCCGTCATGGATCGCGCGGTCCTCATCGTCAACACGTCGAACATGCCCGTGGCCGCGCGCGAAGCGTCGATCTACCTCGGCGTCACCGTCGCCGAGTACTACCGCGACATGGGCCGTCGCGTCGCGCTGATGATCGACTCCACCTCCCGCTGGGCCGAGGCGCTGCGCGAGATGGGAGCCCGACTGCAGGAGATGCCCGGCGAAGAGGGGTATCCGACTTCTCTCGCGAGCCGCCTGGGTCAGTTCCTCGAGCGCGCTGGCCGCGTCTCGGCCTCGGGCGCGCCGGCGCGGGAAGGAGCGGTCACGATCATCGGCGCGATCTCGCCCGCGGGCGGTGACTTCTCCGAGCCGGTCACGCAGGCCGCGCTGCGCGTGGCCGGCGCGATGTGGGCACTCGATGCCTCGCTCGCGCACCAGCGGCACTTTCCGGCGGTCGACTGGGACACGAGCTTCAGCCTGTACGTCGACCAGGTCCTTCCCTGGTTCACCCGGGCCGGCGGCGAGGACTGGGGCGCGCTGCGACAGGAGCTCCTGGTCCTCCTGCAGCGGGAGCGCGAGCTGCGCGACATCGCGAGTCTCGTCGGCCCCGAGGCGCTGGAGGACGGCGATCGCCTCGTGCTGGAGATCGCCGCGATCGTGCGCGATGTCCTGCTCCGGCAGAACGCCTTTCATCCGCACGATGGTGTATCGTCGGTGGCAAAGACCCATGCTCTCGCGGCGGCGGCCGTGGCGATGCTCCGCGTGGGCCGGTCCGCGCTCGACGGCGGCGCGGTGCTCGCGTCGCTCGAGCTGGGCCCGGCGCGACGGGCGCTCATTGCGCTGCGCGACGCGCCCGAACCGGACGTGGCAGCGAGGGCCGCCGCGGCGACGGCGGCGGCGTCCGGAATCGCTCCGGCCGCCGGAGGACCGCGCTGATGCCGCTGCCACGCACGTATCACGGTGCCGCGGCGGCGGGCGGACCGCTCCTCTTCCTCGAAGACACCCGCCGAGTCGTGTCGGGCGAACAGGTCGTCGTCAGGCTGAACGGACAGCCGGAGCGTCGCGGCCAGGTCATCGACGCCGGCGAACGCGTCACGGTGATCCAGATGCTCGATGACACGGTGGCCCTGGCGCCGCACCGCGCCCGGATCGTGCTCAGCGGCCGGGTCGTCAGCACCGTGGTAGGACGCGAGCTGCTCGGTCGCGTCTTCAATGGACACGGCGCTCCGGTCGACGGCCTCCCTTCCCCGATCGGGCACGCGCTGCGACCGGTGGCCGGTGCGCCGCTCAATCCCGTTCGACGTGCCCGTCCCGCCGACTTCATCGAGACGGGTCTCTCGGCCATCGACGCGATGAACACCCTGGTCCGCGGCCAGAAACTACCCGTCTTCTCGGGGCCCGGTCTGCCGGGGCTCGAGATCGCGGCGCGCATCGTGGAGGGCGCGCGCGCCCCGCACGGTGAGCCCTTTGCCGTGGTGTTCGCCGCCGTCGGCATCACGGCGCGCGAAACGCAGGACTTCCTCGCCCGCATCCGCGGCAGCGGAGCCCTCTCGCGCTCCGTGCTGTACCTCAACCAGGCGTCGCACCCGGCCATCGAACGACTGCTCGCCCCGCGCCTCGCGCTCACCACGGCCGAGTATCTCGCCTTCGATGCCGGCCTTCACGTGCTCGTGGTGATCGCCGACATGACGCACTACTGCGAGGCCCTGCGCGAGATCGCCACGGCACGTGAGGAGATCCCCGGACGGCGCGGCTACCCGGGATACATGTACACCGACCTCGCCAGCCTCTACGAGCGGGCGGGCATCGTGCGGGGAAAGCCCGGATCGATCACGCAGATCCCCATCCTCACGATGCCTGACGACGACATCACGCACCCCATTCCCGATCTCACGGGGTACATCACCGAGGGGCAGATCGTGCTGAGCCGCGAGCTGCACCGACGAGGCGTCTCGCCGCCGATCGACGTGCTTCCTTCGCTCTCCCGGCTCATGGGCGCGGGGATCGGCGAGGGGCACACGTGGCCCGGACATCGCGAGTGGTCGGATCAACTCTACGCCTCATATGCACGCGGGCGCGAGGCGCGCGGCATGGCCGCTATCGTCGGCGCGTCGGGGCTCATCGAGGGCGATCAGCGGGCGCTCGGGTTCGCCGAGCGCTTCGAGCACGAGTTCGTTCATCAGGGTGCGGAACGGCGCACACTGGACGAGACGGTCGCCTCGGGATGGCGGCTGCTCGAGACCCTGCCCCGTGGTGATCTGCTGCGCCTGAGCGATCGCACCTGGGCGGAGCGCGCCGGACCGTGAGCGGCAACCGGCTCCCGCCCACGCGCGCGAATCTCCTCCGGGCCCGGCGCGAGCTGGAGCGCGTGCGCCAGGGCGCGGCGCTCATCCGCCGGAAGCGCGAGGCCCTGGTGGCCGAGCTCTTTCGCGCCGCTCGGCCCGCGATGGACCTCCGGGAGCGCATCGCGCGAAGCGCCATCGTCGCCAGCGAGGCGCTTCTCGAGGCGCTCGCCGTGCACGGCGAGCATGGCCTCAGGGTGATCGCCTGGCCCGAACGCGCTATCGAAGTCGAGCTGCGCGCCGCCCGCGTCTGGGGGATCCCGGTGGCCGAAGTGGTGGCGCGCCCCGTGCTCGCCCGCGGGCTCGATGCCCGGGGCACGGCGCCGGCGATGACGGGGCCCACCGCCGCCACCACGGCCAGCCGCTACGAAGAGCTGGCGGACCTCCTGATCGAGGCCGCCCCGCGCGAGCAGCTCGTCAGGCGGCTCGGTGACGCGGTGTCGCGTGCCAGTCGGCAGTTGCGCACGTTGGAGCAGCGGGTGACACCGGCCCTGGCGCGGGAGGTGTCGCGCGTGCGGCGCGAGCTCGAGGAGCGTGATCGCGAAGAACGACTGCGACTTCGGCACGTCCAGCGCCGCCGGAACCCGGCCACATGAGTGCAATTGGCTGGCGCCGAGTCCCGTCGCGGCCGATCGGGAGCAATCCAGTCTATATCGTTACCAGTCAATTAGTTACAAATGGGCGCGCTCTGACATGAGCTGAAGGGTCAGGCTTTTCGCGGCGTGACGGGCTCGGCACTGGCCTGTCTTTTGATATAGCGAACTCGGCCATTCCTGCCGGAGTCGCTGGATCAGGGACTCTCACCCCTCACGCCGCCCGTGGCTTCAGCCCCGCCCGACAGACCAACCGCCGCCCGCGAGCTCGCTCGCCGCAGCCTCGTCGTCCTCGCCGTCGCCGCGGCGGCTCAGTACTTCGTCTGGCGCATCGTCGATACGTCGCCGGCGGACGGGGCGTACTGGTTCTACGTGCTTTTCCTCGTCGCCGAGATTGTCGGCGTCACCGAAGTCCTGCTCTTCTTCCTGACGACGTGGCGACGGCGCGAGCGCACGCCCCGTCCGGCGCCGGCGGGAAAGACCGTCGACGTCTTCATCCCCACGTACAACGAACCGACCGCTCTGCTGCGCGACACCGCGGTCGCCGCGCGGGCGATGCGCTATCCGCACCGCACCTGGCTCCTCGACGACGGCGACCGGCTCGAGGTGGCCGCGCTGGCCGCGGAGTTGGGGTGCGAGTACCTCGCCCGCGCCGATCGCCGGCACGCCAAGGCGGGCAACCTGAATCACGCGCTGGCCCACAGCACGGCCGACTTCGTCGTCACGCTGGACGCCGATCACGTTCCCATGCCCGACCTGATCGAGCAGCTCCTCGGCTTCTTCGACGATCCGAAGGTGGCGCTCGTGCAGACCAACCAGGACTTCTTCAACCTGGACTCGTTCCAGCACGCGACCGACTGGGAAACGGCGACGGCCTGGCAGCAGCAGGAGCTGTTCTTCAACGTCATCCAGCCGGGCAAGGACGCGTTGGGCGCCGCGATGTATTGCGGCAGCCCGGCGATGATCCGGCGGCGCGCGCTCGACGACGTGGGCGGCTTCGCGACGGAGACCATCACCGAGGACATGCACACCGGCCTCCGCATGCAGCAGCGCGGTTGGGAAGTCGTGTACTACAACCGCTCCGTGGCGCGCGGCCTCGCCCCGCAGACGTACCTCGCATACAACACCCAGTGGCACCGCTGGGGACAGGGAGCGATGCAGGTGCTGCGCGTCGAGAATCCCCTCGTCCGCGGCACGCTCACGTTCGGACAGCGTCTCGCCTACTTCGCGTCCTTCTTCTTCTACTGGACCAGCTACCAGAAGCTGGTCTTCCTCCTCATTCCCGCGTTCAGCGTGCTCACCGGCATCTTCCCGTTCGTGGCCGAGCCGCGGGCGTATCTGCTGCGTTTCGTCCCGTACCTCGCCGGCACGCTCGCGGCCACGCTGTACGCACAGGGTGGCCTGCGGGCCTTCGTCAACACAGAGCGCTACAACCTCATCAAGCTCGGGGCCATGCTCCGGTCGGTCTCGGGACTGTTCACGCGTCGCGCCACGTTCCGTGTCACGCCCAAGGCACGCGGCGCCGGCGCGGGGTGGATCCGGCTGCTGCCGTACATGGCCCTGCTCGCGCTGCTCGCGACCGCGAGCATCACGGGCTTCACACGCGCGGTAATGCTCGGCGGTGGCTTCGCGAGCTGGGCATTCGCCGTCAACGGAATCTTTGCGGCGTACTTCCTCTATCTGCTGGCCCCGGCGGTGTTCCTCGCGATGCGGCGCCGGGAGCTCCGCGTGGCATATCGGTTTCCGCGACAGCTCGACACGCCCGTGCGCTACCGCCTGCCGGGCGGCACCGATGTGAGCTGGGCCGTGTCGTTCGGGCGGAACATGAATCGCTTCGGATTGTCGATCACGCTCGACACGCCGATGCCCGTCGGATCCAGCCTCGAGCTCATGATCGAGCTGCCCGGTCGCGAGATCCGGACCACGGCATCCGTGCGCTGGGTCAGATCCTTCCCGGTCGGCGATCACACGCGTCACGCTCACGGGCTGCGCTTCGAGCACATCTCCGTGGCCGATCAGGACGCGATCGTCCTCTACCTCCTGTGGGACGTGGCCCCGCGGCATGGCAGGATGCTCACGATGACCGACCGGTCGCAGGAGACTACGGAGCGCGTCGCATGAGCCGCTGGTGCGCGGGAGTGCGCGGGCTCGCGGCGCTTGCCGCGGTCGCGCTCGTCGCCGGGAAGGTCCCGGCGCAGGACCCCCTCCTCGGCGAGGCGCGCCGCCTCGTGTCGGAGCGCCGGTACGGTGAGGCCGCCGATGTCTACCGCCGCTCCCTCGAGCGCGTGCCGGACGACACGACCGTGCTGGCGGAGCTCACCGCCGCGCTCGACGCGGCCGGCCGGTGGCGAGACGCGATGCCCTACCTCGAGCGCCTGGTCGGGCTCAGCGCGCCCGATGCGCGCC
>DATIGO010000100.1:0-3855 GCA_035454665.1 Gemmatimonadaceae bacterium
ACCGGGACCGCGTGGCGCAGGCGCGTGCCTTCCTGGAGGGGAGCAACGACGGCCCGATCACGCGACTCGAGGCGTCGATGCGCGAGGCGAGCGCGCGGATGGAATACGAGCGCGCGGCGGGACTGCGCGACCGCCTCCAGCGCCTCGAGGCGCTGCGGGAGCAGTTCGGCCGGCTGCGCTTCGCGGTGGAGACGCTGAGCTTCACGTACCACGTGCCCGGCGTGGAGGGCGACGACCGCGTGTATCTCATCCGTCGCGGGGTGGTGCGCTCGGAGGTACCGGCACCCCGGACCGCGACCGAGGAAGCGTCTCTTGGCGAACTCGCGCGCCACACGCTCGCCGCCGCGCCGGCGCGGCCTCCGGCGAGCCTGCCGTTGCACGAGGTCGACGAGCTGCTCGTGGTCACCTCCTGGTTCCGCGCGCACCCCGAGGAGCTCGAGCGGACGCAGCGCTGGGCCAACTCCCGGCAGTGACGGGTGACGAGACGCGCGCGACCGCGCCGGGAGACCCCACGCCGCGCCGACCACGACGGCGTCCCGAGTCACTCGTCCAACGCCACGACCTGCACCTCCGCTCTCCCGTTCATGATCGTCAGGCGCGCCACGCTCGGGCGCAGCTTGAAGCGGCGGGGTCCGGCCGCACCCGGATTCACCACGAGTCGTCCGCCCGTGCGCTCGACGAGGGCCACATGGGTGTGGCCGTAGACGATCACGTCGTGCGGATATCGCTCGCGCAGCGCGGCGGGGGTCGGCGCACCGAGCTCGTGCCCGTGACTCACGTGGATGCGCACGCCCCCCGTCTCGTACACGAGCTCCTCGCGCAGCCGCGGTGCTCCGGGTGGATCCGTGTTGCCGAAGACGGCGTGCACGGGCGCGATCAGCGCCAGCTCGTCGAGCACGGCATCGCCCCCCACGTCGCCCGCATGGAGGATCACCGATACGCCCGCCAGCACCGGGTGCACCTCGGGCCTGACGAGTCCGTGCGTGTCCGCGATAAGGCCGATGACGATCGGCGCCGTCATTCCGCCGGCGCCGGCCCGCCATCCCACCGCGGCGCAACCTCGTGCTGCATGCCGAGGTGATCCAGCACGCGCGCCACGACGAAATCGACCAGCTCCTCGACGCGCGTGGGGCGATGGTAGAATCCCGGCGACGCGGGAAGCACGACCGCGCCGGCCCTCGTCAGGCGGAGGAGATTCTCGAGGTGGATCTCGCTGTACGGCGTCTCCCGCGGCACCACCACGAGGCGGCGCCGCTCCTTCAGGGCGACGTCGGCCGCGCGTTCCACGAGCGAGCGCGACGTCCCGTGCGCGATCGCCGCGATCGTCCCCATCGAGCAGGGACAGATCACCATCCCCGCCGTGCGCACCGAGCCCGACGCGGGGAGCGCCCCCCGGTCGCCGTCATCGAAGCACCGCACCGAGCGGTCCCACGCGGCGGCGCCCACGCATCCGCGCAACCCCTCCACGCGCTCGATCCCGGACTCCGTGCGCAACAGCCGTTCCCCATGCGCGGAGACGATGAGCCACACGGGCTGCTCCGCGGCCACGAGCGCCTGCAGCAGGCGCACCGCGTACGGCGCGCCGGACGCTCCCGTGATCGCGACGACGACCGGCAGCGCCTCGCTCATGGCCGGACGAACGCGACGGCCACGACCCAGTGACGCACGAGGCGTTCCGCCAGCACGAAGAGGAAGAACGCGATCGAGATCAGGCCGTTCATCGTGAAGAACGCGGCATTGAGTCGCGAGAGATCCGTCGCCGACACGAGCGAGTGCTCGTAGAGCAGGAGGATCGCCGCCACCCCGACGCCGATCGCATACAGCGCGCCGCCCCCCGCGACCGGCCCCACGACGCTGAGCGCGACGATGCAGACGGTGTGCAGGAGCCGGCTGGCCCACACCGCGCCCTCGGCGCCGAAGGCCGCCGGGATCGAGTGGAGGCCGTGCGCGACGTCGAAGTCGCGATCCTGCAGCGCGTAGAGAATGTCGAAGCCGGCCACCCACGTGGCGACGCCCACGGCGAGCACGGGGAGCATCCACCAGGGCTCGCTCCAGCGCCCCGTGATCGCGAGGTATCCGCCGACCGGAGCGATCGCGAGGCTCGCGCCGAGCACGAGGTGCGACCACCGCGTGAACCGCTTGGTCCAGCTGTAGAACGCCACCCAGCCTAACGCAACCGGCGCCAGCCAGCCGCACAGCGGATTGAGCTGCCACGCCGCGTACAGCGCGAGTCCGGCGGCCACGAGCACGGCCATCCACGCCTGGCTCACGCGGAGCACGCCGCTGGGCAGCTCGCGTCCTGCCGTGCGCGGGTTCCGCGCGTCGATCTCGCGGTCGACGATCCGATTCACCCCCATCGCCCAGAAGCGCGCCGCGGTGAACGCCACGACGATCCACGCGATCGCGGACCACGAGACCGGCGCCACGTAGCTCGCAAGCGTGGCCCCCACCAGCGCGAACGGCAGCGCGAAGACCGTGTGCGGCAGCTTCACGAAGTTCATGTACCGCACGAGCAGTGAACGCCCGCCGAAGGTCTGCCCCTCGCGCACCCGCACGGTCATGGGGACGTTCTCCCGGGCTCGAGACCGAGCTCCTGCCAGATGGCATCCACGCGTCCGCGCGTCCCGGCGTCCATCTCGATGCGCCGCGGCCAGTCGCGCGTGAATCCCTCCTCGGGCCACTTGCGCGTGGCATCCAGCCCCATCTTCGAGCCGTACGTGAACGTACGGCTCGAGTGATCCAGCACGTCGATCGGCCCCATCGTGAAGCGCGCGTCGCGCTCGGGGTCGATGTTGTTGAGCGCGATCCACCACGCCTCGTGCGGGTCGCGCACGTTCACGTCCTTGTCGAGCACCACGATCACCTTCGCGAGCGACATGAGCCCCGCCCCCCACAGCGCGTTCATCACCTTGTACGCCTGCCCCGGGTACTGCTTGTCGATCGACACGAAGACCAGGTTGTGGAAGATCCCCTCCGACGGCATGTGATAGTCGACGATCTCCGGCACCGTGAGCCGGAGCAGCGGGAGGAAGATCCGCTCGGTGGCGTGGCCGAGGTAGAAGTCCTCCATCGGCGGGCGTCCCACGATCGTGGTCGCGTAGACCGGCGTGCGCCGCATCGTGATCGCCTTCACCTGCACCCGCGGGTAGAGATCCGCCTCGGAGTAGAACCCGGTGTGATCGCCGAACGGCCCCTCGGTCACGAGCGGTTCCGCCGGGTCGATCACTCCCTCGATCACGATCTCCGCTTCGGCGGGGACGTCCAGGCCGCACGTGACCGCCTTCGTCAGCAGCACGGGCGCCTTGCGCAGAAAGCCCGCAAACAGAAACTCGTCCACGTTAGGTGGCAGCGGCGCCGACGCCGAATACACCGACGCCGGATCCCCGCCGATCGCGATGCACACCGGCATCGTCTCCCCGCGCGCCGCCATCTCCCGCCAGTGCGCCGCCCCCACCTTGTGCCGCTGCCAGTGCATCGCCAGCGAGTCCTTCCCCAGCACCTGCACCCGGTACATCCCCACGTTCCGGATCCCGCGCTTCGGATCCGTCGAGATCACCATCGGCAGCGTGATGTAGGGCCCCCCGTCCTCGGGCCAGCACGTGATGATCGGCAGCTTCATCACGTCGATCTCGCCCCCCTGCCACACGACCTCCTGACAGGGCGCAGGGCCGCTCCGCCGCCGCGGCGGAAACTTCGCGACCTCGAGAAGCCGCGGCAGCATGGACAGCTTCCCAAGCAACCCGTCCGGCACCTTGAGATCCATGAGCTGCGTGATCCGCGCCCCCACGGCGTCGAGCTCGTTCACACCCAGCGCCAATGCCATGCGACGCATCGACCCGAACAGGTTGATCGCCA
>DATIGO010000101.1:0-8460 GCA_035454665.1 Gemmatimonadaceae bacterium
GGAAGTTGGTCTGCTTCACGCGGCCGCGCTCGATCGTGATCTCGCCGTAGAGCGCCGCTGTGAGCCCGGCGACGATCGACCCCGTGAGCTGGGCCTCGACGATCCCCGGGTGGATGATCTGTCCGCAGTCGGCCACGCAGATGACCTTGTGGACGCGGACCTGCCCGTTCTCGAGCGAGACCTCCGCGACCTCCGCGACGCGGCCGCCCTTGTCGTCGACGAGCGCGATGCCACGCGCACGGCCGGCCGGCAGTGGGCTTCCCCACCCCGAGCGTTCCGCGGCCACGTCGAGGACGTGGCGCATGCGCGCGTCGCCGGCCAGGAGCTCGCGCCGGAACTGCACCGGGTCGCGACCGGCGGCGTGCGCCAGCTCGTCGATGAAGCTCTCCAGGATGAAGCAGTTCTGCGACGGGCCGACCGAGCGCCAGTACCCCACGGGGACCGCGTTGTCGGCGCGGTGGTACTCGACGAGGTAGTTCGGGAAGGCGTAGGGCGTGTCGGCGATGGACGCGACGGCGGGACCATCGACCCCGCCGCGGCCGCCGCCGGAGATCGGTTGCGCGACGACACGAACGCCCAGCGCGGTGAGCTTCCCGGAGGCGTCGAGCCCGCCCTGGAGCCGGACGTGCGCCGCGGGGCGATAGTAGTCGTGCTGCATGTCCTCCTCGCGCGTCCAGAGCACCTGCACCGGCGCGCCCACGGCCTTCGACGTCTCGACCGCGTCCTCCACGAAGTCGGTGCGGCTGCGACGCCCCCAGCCACACCCGAGAAGTGTCACGTGTACCGTCACCCGCTCCGCGGGGACGCCGGCGAGCCGGGCAGCCGTCTGCTGCGTGCCCTGCGGGTTCTGCGTGGGAGCCCATATTTCCACGCGATCGGCGCGCACGTCGGCCGTGCAGTTCATGGGCTCCATCGTGGCGTGCGCGAGGTACGGCGCCTCGTACGTGGCCTCGACGCGGCGCGCCGCCCCCGCGAGGCCCGACGCGAAGTTCCCCTCCCGCCGCGCCTCGACGCCGGCCCGCTCGGCCATGGCGGCAAAGCTCCGGAAGATGTCGGGCGTCGACATCGTGAAGTCGGTGTTCGCGTACTCGATCGTGAGCGCGCGCGCCCCCTGCATCGCCGCCCAGGTGTTGTCGGCCACGACCGCCACGCCCTGCGAGATCTGCACGACGTGCCTCACCCCGGGAACGGCGCGCGCTGGCGAGGCGTCGAACGACCGCACGGTGCTGCCGAAGACCGGCGGGTGCACGACGGTGGCGAAGAGCATGCCGGGGAGGCGTGCGTCCACCCCATACGACGCGCGGCCGGTGACCTTGTCGTGCGTGTCGAGCTGCGGCGGCGAGGTTCCGATGATGCGGAACGCCGAGGGGTCCTTGAGCCTCGGTTGGCCCGGCACGGGCAGCGCGGCCGCTGCTTCGGCGAGCTCGCCGTAACCCAGGGAGCGTCGCGAGGCGTCGTGGATCACGCGGCCGTTCTCCGTACGCAGCGACGCGGCGCCCACGCTCCAGCGCGCCGCGGCCGCAGCCACGAGCATCTCGCGCGCGGCGGCGCCCGCACGGCGGAGCGGCATCCAGGCGCCGCCCCGCACGCTCGTGCTCCCCACGGTCATCATGCGGCCGTACTGGTTCGGGTGCGCGTCCGCCTGGACCACCGTCACGCGGCCCCAGTCGGCGTCGAGCTCGTCGGCCACGATCATCGGGAGCGCGGTACGGACCCCCTGGCCCATGTCGGAGCGCGCGACGGTGATGATCACGTCGCCGTTGGGATCGATGCGGAGGAAGACGTTAGGCTGGAAGGGCGCCGCC
The DNA here is from genome assembly GCA_035454665.1 of Gemmatimonadaceae bacterium. Taxonomy (GTDB): domain Bacteria; phylum Gemmatimonadota; class Gemmatimonadetes; order Gemmatimonadales; family Gemmatimonadaceae; genus DATIGO01. The sequence continues at coordinate 1,806 of DATIGO010000101.1, forward strand.
GGGGCGGCCGTGCTCCGGGCGCGCGCCTCGGGGACGTAGATCGCGAGAACGAGCCCGCCCGCGGCGACCGCGCCGACCTTGAGGAAGTCGCGCCGATCGAGCGCCGCGGGGGACACGGCGGACGCGGATGGCTTCGACGTGTTTGACGGCTTCGTGGGAGCGGTCATGGGTCAGCCCTCCCGTGCGGCGCGGTGGATCGCACGACGGATGCGGTCGTAGGTGCCGCAGCGGCAGACGTTCCCCGCCATCGCCTCGTCGATGTCGGCGTCCGAGGGGGACCGCTTCGCGGCGAGCAATGCCGCCGCCGACATGATCTGCCCCGACTGGCAGTAGCCGCACTGGGGCACATCCTCGGCGACCCAGGCCTTCTGGACCGGGTGCGAACCGTCGGGCGAGAGGCCCTCGATGGTCGTGATCCTGCGCGCGCCGACCTGCGAGACCGGCGTGACGCACGAACGGACGGGCTCGCCGTCGAGGTGAACCGTGCAGGCGCCGCACTGCGCGATACCACAGCCGAACTTGGTTCCGGTCAGCCCGACGACGTCGCGCAGGACCCAGAGGAGGCGCGTGTCAGGCGGTACGTCGACCTGATGCGCACGGCCATTGATGGTGAGGGGGAGCGGGGCCATTTCGAATCCTCCCGGGGCGCGGGTGGCAATCCCGTACACGCTAGGACAAGAACGGGGAGATCACAAGAAGTGCTGGGCGGTGCATTCCGCTCCGGTATGCCGCGATACAATCTCAAACCACAATCCGCGGCAACGACGGGTTGAGGTGCATCAGCAGATCGTAGACGGACCCGGTGGCGCCGGCCACGACGTTCGGATGGATGTCCGGGTGATCCGGACCGAGCGCGGTCGCGACGTCACCCACGCGAACGCGCTCCTCCTCGCCCACCTCGATGATGCAGTGGCTTGCGCTCACCGCGCCGATCACCGGATACAGCCGATCACCGATCAGGACCTTTGCGCCGTTCACCGCCGTGCGTGGGTAGCCGTCGCCGTGGCCGAGTGGAAGCGTCGCGACCCAGGTGGGCTTCGTGGCCACGTAGCGGCGGCCGTAGCTCACGCTGTCGCCGGGGCGCAAGCGGTCGGTGCGCACCACGCGAGCCCGCAACCGGAACGCCGCCTGCAGCTCCGCCATCGGCCGCTCCGCGGCAAAGTCGCCGGGGTAGCCGCCATAGAGCGCCATCCCCGGACGAACGAGGTCGAAGCCCACGTCGCGATGGTGAAAGACCGAATGCGACGAGGCCGCGTGCAGCGTACCTAACGTGACGCCCGCGGCCCGCGCGTCATCGACGAGCGTCCGGAAGCGCGCGAGCTGCTCGCGGTCGAAGTCCGGCTCCTCGGTGAACGTCATGAACGCGCCCGTGAGACGGAAGGCGGCGTCGCCGGCCACCGCGCGCAGCATGGGGAGCGCCCGATGATACGCGATCCCCATCCGGCTCATTCCCGTGTCGATGTACGCGTGCACCGCGAGGGGGCCGGCAGCGCGCGCGAGCCGCGGAAGACGCACGGGATCATCGTCGGCGTAGACCGACAGCGTGATCCCGCGCGCCACGAGCTCCGCCACCTGCGCGTCGGCGGCGCGGGCCATGAGCAGGATGGGCTTCCGCACCCCCTGCTCGCGCAGCGCCAGCGACTCCTCGGCGCGGACGATCGCAAACCCTGCCACATCCGGCATGGCCTCGAGGATTCGCGCCACGACGCGATAATCCAGGCCATAGCCGTGATTCTTCACCACGGCAAGGATCGGACTCCCTCCCAACCGCCGCACCTGCGCCACGTTATGCGCGAGCGCCTCGGGGATCACCTCGATCCAGGGATCGTAGCGATCGCGGGGGATGTCTTGCGGTGCCGCCTGCAGGATCCGCGCGCCCGCAATCTCGCGCACAATCGCCGCCGCCCCCGCCGCCGACGCGATCGTCACGAACTCCCGCCGGGAAAAGGTCATCCCCGACGATAGATCGCGAAAGCCACGAGGGCCAGAGGTTGCGCCCCCGCCACACGGAGCCGTGACCCGCTACGATCGAAGGGCCCGTATGGGATCCACCCGCAGCGCGCGCCGCGTGGGGAGATAGCTCGCGGCCAGCGACACGGCCATGAGCAGCAGCGCGATCGTCGCGAACGTCACGGGGTCGTGCGGCTTGACGCCGAACAGGAGCTCCGTGAGCACCCCCGTGAGCAGGAACGCGCCCGTGAGGCCGATCGCGATCCCGAGCAACGTGAGCCTGAGGGCGCGCCCGAGTACGAGCCGGAGCACGTCCCCGGCGCGCGCGCCGAGCGCGGCGCGGATCCCGATCTCCTGCGTGCGCTGCGCCACGCCATACGAGATCACGCCGTACGTGCCGATGAGCGACAGGACAAGCGCCACGACACCGAACAGCGCGAGCAGAAGCGCGTTGAACCGCCGCCCCGCGACCGAGGTGCCCACCATGTCATCCATCGTGCTCATGCGAACGATCGGCAGGTCGCGATCGAAGGCCCGGAGCTCGCGCCGCAACGCGGGAACGAATGCTGCCGGGTCGCCGCTGGTGCGGACGACGAGCGTCATCATCTCGCGCGGCTCCTGGCTGAAGGGCAGGTACATGTCGGACATGAACTCCCGATCGAGGCCGGCGTGCCGGACGTCGGCCACCACGCCCACCACGGTGATCCACGGGCTGAACATCACCCGGAAGCGGCGGCCGACGGGATCCTCCCCGGGCCAGAACTCGCGCGCCATGGTCTCGCTGATCACGCCGACAGGAGCGGACTGTGGCAGATCGAAACCCTGAGGGTAGCCCTGCTGCTCGAAGTACCGGATGAGGGGGACGGCGATCCGCGCGTCGGCGGGCGTGAAGACGCGCCCGCGCAGGAGCGGGATCTCCATCGTCCGGAAGTAGTCGCTCGTCACGACCTTGAGCGGGACGTAGCGCTCCTGTCCCGGTGGCGACGCGGGCTTTCCCTCGATCACGACCATATGGTTGGAGCAACAATTGCCTAGCGGCAGCGCCGACGTCGCCGCGGCGACGCGGACTCCTGGCAGGGCTCCCATGCGCGCGATCAGCTCGTCCCAGGCCTGGCGCTGCCTCGCCCGGTTCGGGTAGCGCGAGCCCGGGAGCGCCACCGCGGCCGCGACGACCCGCTCCGGATTGAAGCCGGGGCTCACGTGCGAGACCCGGACGAAGCTCTGCATCATCAAGCCCGCGCCCACGAGCAGCACCAGGGCGAGCGCGATCTCGGAGACCACGAACAGCCCCGCCAGGCGGCCGCTCACGCTCTCGGACGATCGTGCGCCGTCGGCGAGCGCCGCCTGCAGCCGCGGGCGCGACCCGCGCAGCGCCGGCACCACCCCGCTCAAGAGACCCGTCAGCACGACCAGCAGCAGCGTGACCGCAAGGACGCGGCCGTCGATGCTCACGCTCTCGAGCCGGGGAATGTCGGCGGCAATGAGCGTGGGCAGCGCCCGCACGGCGAGGGCTGCGATCATGAGACCCAGCACGCCCCCGAGGGCGCTCACCACACAACTCTCGGTGAGCATCTGCGACACGAGCCGCCCGCGGCCGGCGCCGAGGGCGCCGCGCAGCGCGATCTCCCGCTGCCGGGCCGCTGCGCGCGTGAGCTGGAGATGCGCCACGTTCACGCACGCGATCAGCAGAACGAAGGCGACGGCGCCGAAGGCGATGTACATCGGGCGCTTGACGTCACCCAGGAGATTCTCGCGCAACGGCGTGATGCCGGCGTGATGTCCCGTGTTGAAGTCGGGGAGCTCTCGCGTGAGGCGCGCGGAGATCGCCTCGAGATCGGCCAGCGCCTGGTCGTGCGTGACGCCCTGTCGCAGGCGCGCGATCGCGAAGCTGTTGTGCCGCCCCACCCGCCCCGCCTCCGCGCGCACGTCCATCGGCAGCCAGACGTCACGCTCGATCCCCTCGAGCGACGGCATGACGCCGACCACCTGATGCGCCTGGTCGTTGAGCACGATCGAGGTCCCGATCACGGCGCTGTCGGCGGCGAAGCGCCGGCGCCAGAGTCCTTCGCTCAGTACCACAACGGAGGTGGCCCCTGCCTCGTCCTCGCCTGGCGCGAATCCCCGCCCGGTGAGCGGCGTGACGCCGAGCACGGTGAAGAAGTTGGCCGAGACGACCTGCCCCGAGAGCGCTTCGGGGTCGCCGCTGCCCGTGAGGATGGCGCCGCCGTAGGTCCAGAAGGCGACGTCGTCGAGGGTCGTATTGCCGTCGCGCCAGGCCACGTACTCGTGTCCGGAGATCGCCTGCTGGACGGTTCCGGCCTCGCCCATCTCGTGCACCGTGATCAGTCGATCCGGCTCGCGGAACGGGAGCGGCCGCAGCAGCACGGCGTTGACGAGGCTGAAGATCGCCGAGTTGGCCCCGATGCCTAACGCGAGCGTCGCGACGGCGACGGCGGTGAATCCGGGATGCTTCCGCAGCCCCCGAAGGCCGAAGCGCAGATCCTGCGCGAACGTCTCCAGGCGGACGCCTGTGCGCACGGCGCGCACTTCCTCCTTCACGTACTCCACGCCGCCGGTTTCCGCGAGGGCGGCGCGCCGTGCCGCCGCGGGCGACATCCCGGCGCGGATCTTCTCGGTGGTGAGGAGCTCCACGTAACCGCGCATCTCGTCATCGAGCTCCTGCTCGACGCGGGCTCGGCCGGTGAGATTGCGCCAGAGACTGGCCAGGCGCGGAAGGACGGGCATGGGATTCTCCCCCGGAGGGATCAGACGGCGTCGAGCGCGTGTCGCATCGCCAGCGCGATACGCTGCCACTGCTCCGTTTCGACGCCGAGTTGCCGCTCGCCGGCCTTGCTGAGCCGGTAGTATTTCGCTCGGCGGTTGTTCTCGGACTCGCCCCACGAGGCGAGCAGCCACCCGGCCTCCTCCATACGGTGGAGCGCCGGAAAGAGTGACCCTGGCTTGGGCAGGAAGGTGCCGCGCGTGATCTGCTCGATGCGGCGGGAGATGCCGAGGCCGTGCATCTCACCCAGGGCGAGGGCCTTGAGGATGAGGAGGTCGAGGGTGCCCTGGAGGAGATTGTCGCGGGCGTCGGCCATGGGGGGGAGGGTGCGCGGTTCGTATCGAGATTCTATAGGAGCATACCTGACCTCGTATAGAGTGTCAATAGGAGGGGGTGGGGATGAGGGAAGAGGAGTCGGGATCAGAGGGTGGAAATCCGGAGCGGTCGTGAGCGCCAGCGAGCGACCTCGGTCCTTCCCTGATCCCTGGCCTGTTGTGACGCATGCCCCCGCACGCCCCCCGACCCTGGCCTACGTTGGCGTCGTTCCAACGGACTGCCGGCGTCCTCAGCCGGCCTCAAGCACTATGGGAGGAGGCCCGATGAAACGCATGACGGCTTTGCTCTGCGCCGCCGCACTGATCGGCTGCGCGGGTGGAGACGACACCGACGTGCAACAGGCGGAAGATTCGGCGGCGGCGGCCATGGCGCCCGCGCCGACCCCGCTCAGTCTCTCCGACGTCGCGGGCACGTGGTCCGTGCGCGCGATGAGCGAGACGGGAGACTCGGTGCTCACGACGTACACACTGACCGCGACGGGTGAGCCGACGGGGTGGACGATGACCTTCCCGAACCGCGATCCCATTCCGCTTCGCGTGACCGTGGACGCAGACAGCCTGATCTTCGACACCGATCCGTACGAGAGCACACTGCGTCCGGGTGTGCAGGTCCGCACGGAGGGCTCGAGTCGATTCACGGACGGCAGGATGGTGGGGACGTTCACCGCCCACTACGCCGTGACGACGCCCGACTCGGTGATGCGCGGGCGGCTCGAAGGGACCAGGAACCCGTAGCGCCCGGAACGCCTCGGCGCGACATGCGTCCGAGGCGGAGCCCGAGCGGAGTGGTGTGGGGTGTCGGGCCGGGGGGACCAGTGGTCCTCCCGGCGGGCTCGTTCTTGTGCCCGGTTTCCCGGGAGCCGATGCCAATACTCCAATACTGGCATCAGGCTCGCACACAGGGCCGCACGCAAGGGCCCGCACACAGGGCCGACACTGCGACGAGCAGCGTGACGAGGCCTTGCGGCCGGTGCCACCAGGCGCCAATTCGAGGGCACCAGAACGCCCGGAGACCTCGTGAAGCGCCTGCTGTCTGCAACGCTGCTGCTCGCCGCCGTGACCCCGACCGTGTCTGCGAACGCGCAGGACACGGTCCGCTTCACCCCCACGGTGGGGCACCCGACCTTCGCGGTCCGCCCGCCGGTGCTGCGCGTGAAGCCGAACACCGTGCTCATCTCGAAGACGATGCACGGGGCGTACTACACGCGTGAGGGAGGCGCCTTTCCGGGAGAGGTCGGACCGATCCTCGTCGAAGGGGCGACGACGAACGACGTGCTCGTCGTGAAGATCCTCGAGGTGCGCCCCAACACGACACTCGCGGCGGCTCGGATCTACAGCGACTTCGGCGGGCTGGCCACCGACTCCCGCGTCAGGCTGCTCAACGATCCCGTTCCCGCGCGCCGGTATCTCTGGCAGCTCGACACGGTTCGCATGAAGGGGACGACGACGCTTCCCGACAGCCGCCAGCGCACGATCGAGATCGACCTCAAGCCGATGCTCGGGCGAGTGGCCGTGGCCCCGCGCGGGGGAGAGGCGTTCGGCGGACTCTGGCCGGGCGACTTCGGCGGGAACATGGACGCCCCGGAGG
>DATIGO010000102.1:0-18137 GCA_035454665.1 Gemmatimonadaceae bacterium
ACCGGCAGCGTCGCGGTCTGCATGCCGAGGCCCTGATAGAACCACGGCTCGCCGGCGAGCACGCCGAGCGCGAGAAGCAGCGCGAAGCTGAGCGCCCAGCTGAGCGCCATGCCCTTGACGATGTGGCGCAGCTTGTAGTGCCCGAGCTCGTGCGCGAGCACCGCCTCGACCTCGGCGGGCTGCAGGCGCGACACCAGCGTATCGAAGAGAACGATGCGCTTCGCGGCGCCGAACCCGGCGAAGAACGCGTTGCCGTGCGATGAGCGCTTCGAGCCGTCCATGACGTAGAGGCCGCGCGAGCGGAACCCGGTGCGGCTCAAGAGCTGCTCGATGCGCCCGGCGAGCGCCGGATCCTCGAGCCGCGAGAACTTGTTGAACAGCGGCATCACCACCGCCGGGTAGATCATCTGCAGGAACAGCGAGTAGGCGACCAGCACGAGCCAGACATGGAGCCACCAGAAAGCGCCCGCCGCGAGCATCAGCCACAGCACGACGAGAAGCAGCGGCACGCCGAGAACCGCGCCGACCGCGAGGCCCTTGACGAGGTCGATGACGAAAAGCTTCCAGGTCATGCGATTGAAGCCGAAGCGCTCCTCGATCACGAAGATGCGGTACAGGCCGAGCGGCAGGCCGAGCAGATGGCGCGAATGGGGAAGCTCGCGCACACCTTCCCCGGCGCGGCGTATCCCGCGCTCGAGGATCGCATGGCCGCCGCGGGCTATGACTGGAGCGCGGTGGCCGAAAATGTCGCGATCGACTACCGCGATGCGGCCGGCGTGGTGGCCGGATGGATGCGCTCACCCGGTCATCGTGCGAACATCCTGAGCACGACGTACACCGAGATGGGCGCCGGATACGCGACCGATTCCCGAGGACATCGCTTCTTCGCGCAGGTCTTCGCGCGGCCGGTGCCGTAGCGCCGTGCGCTCGGGCCGGGGAGCGGCTATCGTTGTTGGATGCCGGCTCGTCACGCCGCGCGCGGCAGCGCGGGCCTCCTCCTCTTCCGGCGCGCCCCCGGCGGTCTCGAGGTCTTCCTCGCCCACCCCGGCGGGCCGTTCTGGCGTGGCCGCGACGAGGGAGCGTGGACGATCCCGAAAGGTGCCGCGGAGCCGGGCGAGGATCTGCTGGACGCCGCCCGGCGGGAATTCGAGGAGGAGACGGGGATCGTCCCGCGTGAGCCCTTCATATCGTTAGGCAGCATACGGCAGAAGGCCGGCAAGGTGGTCCACGCGTGGGCCTGGGAGGGTGATGCCGATCCCGCGACGACGACCAGCAACATGATGCGCACGGAGTGGCCGCGCGGATCGGGGAAGTGGGTCACCTATCCCGAGGTCGACCGCTGCGCCTGGTTCGAGCCGGCCACGGCGCGAACGCGCATCAACGCGGCGCAGGCGGAGCTGATCGATCGGCTCGAGGCGTTGCTGCGGTAGATTGCGCAGACACACTCTGCCACGTTGCACCGAGAGGACTCGATGAACGCGCTCGCCGGCCCCGCGGAACAGTGCCGGGACCTTCTGTCGCTCCTGGATCGAGCCGCCGCGGGCCTGGAAGACCGGCACGTCGCGGTGGAGCCGATGCCGGGAACCAAGACCGCCGGCTGGCTCCTGGGCCACCTGGCGGTCACGGGCGACTTTGCGCTTCGCCTCTGCGGTCACACGCCACTGTGTCCCCCCGAATGGCGTGCGCTGTTCAATCCGGGAACGCATCCCTCGAGCGATCCGGCGATCTACCCGCCGATCGCAGCACTGCGGGACACGGCGCACGCGGTCTATGCCCGTTTGAGCGCGATCGCGCCCGACACGGAACCGGCTCGCCTGGCGGTCGTGAATCCGTACGCGCCGGCTCGTTCGTCGTTCCCGACTGCGGGCGGCTTCGTGGGTTACCTGCTGTCAGGACATCTCGCGTACCACCTGGGGCAACTCGTGGCCTGGCGTGCCGTCGCCGGCGTTCCAACGCCCGGGACGTCAGCCACGCAGCAGTCGCCGGCGCGAGCCTGACGAGCCAAATTGGCGGTACCACCTCGAACCGGAGCGTCCGTGGGTGCAGGAGCAGCGGCCGCGGCCGCAATCGCCAATGCGATAAAAGCCTCGGGCGTCGTCGTGCGCGTAGCGCCGGCCGATTTCATCGCAGTGTTGAAGCGCGCTGATGCTCCCCTGGTCGTCGTGGCGAAGGCGGGGGTCTTCCAGAAGCACTACCGCTATCTCACGAGCTACAAGGGGCTCGCCTTCTTCGCGAAATCGGACTCGCCGCTCGTGCTCCCGCCGCGCACCGAAGTGATCGGAGCCGAGAAGATCTCGATTCCGGACCTCTGAGGCTCGTCCCGCCTGAGGGCGCCGCGTCCGCGGCGCCCTTGGGGTGTCGGCCCACGTTAGGTCCCCGCTCGCCTCGTCCCGGGCGGTGATGGATAAGCGGAAGAGACCCCGGCGGCATCCTACCCCAGGGGTCGTTCGCATCTGAACTCGTTGAAGGATTCGGAGCATGTCGCCACCGCTCGCGCGCGCGTTCGGTTCACGGTCACTCGAGGGGCTCGTGCGCGATCTTCGTCTCGCGGCCCGATCTCTCGCGCGCACACCCGGCTTCGCCGTTCTCACGGTTGCCCCTCTCGCCCTGGGACTCGCGCTCACCGCGTGCACGCTGGCCGTCGTCAACGCGTACCTGCTCCGCTCGATGCCGTATCCGGACTCGGAGCGCCTGCATCACGTATCCTACGCGACGCCCGGTGAGCCGGAGCCGCGCGGCCTGTCCGCAATGGACTGGCGCGCGCTTTCCGATCTCGTGGAACTGGCGGACAGCTCGACGCCCACCCGGCTGCATCTCGTGGACGGCGCCTATCCGCAGGAGGCGATGGGGCTCGCGGTCGCTCCCGGGTCGGTCGAGGCGCTGGGACTGCGCGCGTGGTTTGGTCGCGGGCTCGACGCCGGTGATTACGCGCCCACCGCGGAACGCGTGGCGCTGATCGGGCACGATCTCTGGCGCCAACGGTTCAGAGCGGATTCACAGGCCATCGGGCGGACCTTCCGGGCACGTCTCGCGAATATTGCCGGTGAGGCGGCGCTGATCCGCATCGTCGGCGTGCTGCCGCCCGGCTATCGGTATGCACGGGAGCACGCGCGCGGTGACGCGGAGTTCGTGCTGCCGCTGCGCGCCCCCATGCGCACGTATCTCATCCGTCTGCGCGCGGGCGTGCCGGCGGCAGTCGCGCAAGAGCGGATCGAGGAAGCCGTTCGAGCAGTCGCGACGTCACTGCCGCACGCATGGGCCGGAGTCCGGCTCGAATCGGTGCATGCGCGATACGTCGATGGGTTGCGGCCGGTCCTCATGGCGATCATCCTGGCGGCAGCACTGGTGCTGCTGATCGTGTGCGCCAACGTAGCCGTGCTGACGATGCTCCGCGCGATGCGCCGTCAGAAGGAGGTCGCGGTGCGCGTGGCGCTCGGAGCGGGGCGGCTCCAGATCCTGCGGTTGCTGGTTGCCGAATCGGGCCTGATCTGCGGCGGCGCCCTCGCGCTGGGTCTGATCGTGACGGCGTTCGCGCTCCGCTGGCTCGGTCCGGTCGTCGAGGAGCGCCTGGGGCGCGACGCGCCCGGAGGGACGGGCGCGATCTCGGTCGATCCGACGGTGCTCCTCGGCGTCGGGATCATCGGCGTGCTCGCCGCGGTCGCGCTGTCCTTCATCCCGTTGCTCGCACCGTGGCAACACCGCCTCGCCGACACGCTTCGGAGTGCCGGCCGCGTGCTGACGGACGGCTCGCGGATGCGTCGCATGCGCTCGGCGCTCGTCGCGCTCGAGGTCGCGGCAGCTCTGGCGCTGCTCGTGGGGGGTGGACTGATGATCCGTACGGTCATGTCTCTCCTCGGCACGGAGCTGGGGTTCGAGACCCGGGGAGTGCAACGCGCCCGCATCGCGCTCCCCGCCGGGCGGTATCCGCACGATTCGCTGACGGCACCCTTCTACGAACGTCTCCAGGACGGCCTCAACGCGCGCCTCGGCCAGTCATTCGCGTTGGCGAACGTGATCCCGTTCTTCCAGGCGCCGAAGCAGACGATCGATGCCGATTCAGCCGGTACCGGCGCGCACGCGGCGAGCATGATGGGCGTGGGGCCGGGGTATTTCGCGACCCTCGGGATCCGGATCGTGGCGGGACGCTCGATCGACGCCCGGGATCGGAAGGGCACCGAAGCGGTGGTGGTGATCAGTCAGTCCCTCGCGCGGCGGCTCTGGCCTGACGGTGTCGCGATCGGGCGGCGGCTTCGTACGGCGGAGCGGTCCGTGTCGGGTGCACCGCCGGGCGCCTGGCGAACCGTGGTCGGCGTCGCACGGGACGTGCGCCAGGCCTTCACCGATGGCGATCTCCTGGACGCCTACATTCCCTTTCTGCAGGCACCCGGTCGTTATGCACCGCTGTACGTGCGAACCAGTCGCCCGGCGCCCGAGTGGCTCGACGCGGTGCGCGCCACCGTCGCCGAGGTCGACCCGGATGCGCTCGTGGCGCCGAGCCCTTCGCTGGAGGAGGAGAGCCGGCGGCTCCTCGCAGGTCCCCGGTTCCTCATGACGATCCTGAGCGGCTTCGCGGCGAACGCGCTGGCCCTGGCCCTGCTCGGGATCTACGGTGTGACGGCGTACGCCGTGCAGCAGCGCGAGCGCGAGGTCGCCATTCGCATGGCGCTCGGTGCCACTGCTGCGGAAGTGACCGCGCTCCTGGTGCGGAGCGGCGGAGCCGTGATCACGGTGGGCCTGGCCTTCGGCATGCTGGGAGCGGTCGGGATCTCCCACGTCCTGCGCAACCAGTTGTATGGCGTGACCGGATTCGACCTGCCGACGCTCCTGGCCGGGAGCGCGGTGCTGGCGCTCGCGTGTCTCGTGGCCACGTGGTGGCCCGCCCGACGGGCGGCCCGAACGAGTCCGATGGGCGTGCTCAACGAAACCTGACGATACGCGCGGTCTCGGCGCCGCGGTGGCCGCCTCCCTCGCACGGCCGGCGCCGGCTCGAGTGGCGCCGTTCCTCCCGGTCGGTCTCCGCGTCCAGCAACGCGCGCCGCGCGCACCATTCATCGACCGTCGGTCTCGGTTCGTCCCAGAGCACCGTTGCTGGATCCGCGCAATGCGCGTCTCCCTGTGATGGAGCCGGCCTTCGGCTCCGCACGCCGCCACTCCTCGTCACCCGCCATGGCGCTCGCCGGCCCGCCACTCGACCCGCTCTTTCTCTCCTTCCAGGCTGCGCTGGCGGGGCGCTATTCGATCGACCGGGAGCTCGGCCGCGGCGGCATGGGAATCGTCTACCTCGCGCGCGAGGTCCACCTCGACCGCCTCGTCGCGATCAAGCTGCTCCCGCCCGACAAGGCCGAGCAACCCGCGCTCCGTGAGCGGTTCCTCCGCGAGGCCCGCGTCGCAGCAAAACTCTCGCATCCCAACATCATCCCGATTCATGCCGTCGAGGAGACCGGCGGCTTCGTGTTCTACGTGATGGCCTACGTGGACGGCGAGACGCTCGCCCAGCGCGTGCGCACGCGCGGGCCGCTCTCGACATCGGACGGCACGCGCGTGCTGCGCGAGGTCGCCTGGGCGCTCGCCCACGCGCACGAGCAGGGACTCGTGCATCGTGACGTGAAGCCGGACAACATCCTCCTCGAGGCCTCGACCGGGCGGGTGCTCGTGGCGGACTTCGGTATCGCCGCGGTGACAGGGGACGCGGGGGACGGCGTGTCGGGAACGCCCGAGTTCATGAGCCCGGAGCAGGCACTCGGCACGCGCATCGACGCGCGCAGCGACCTCTATGGACTGGGGATTACCGCGTTCTACGCATTCTCGGGGCGGCTCCCGTTCGAGGGAAAGGGCGCCACCGAGGTTCTCGCGAAACAGATCTCCGAAGCGCCTCCGCCGCTCGCGTCGCTCGGCCTGACGATTCCGCGCAAGCTCGCCGCGCTCATCGACCGGTGCCTGTCGAAGGAGGCCGAGCACCGTCCGGCCAGCGCGCAGGTGCTGGCCGAGCAGCTGGGCGTGGCGCTGGAGCAGCGGCGCGAGCTTCCGGCGGCGCTGCGCGCGTTCGTGCGGCGCAACGGGCGCCTCAATGGCGGAGGCACGCTCATCGCGGGGGCCTCGCTCCTCCCGGTCTCCACCGCCGTGGCGGCCGCCTTCGGCGGCGAGGCGGGATTCGTGACTTTCGCGCTGGGCCTGACCGCGGCACCCTTCGCGTACCTCGTGCATGCGGCGCGCAAGCTCACCCGGCTCGGCTTCGCGCACCGCGATCTGGCGCCCGCATTCCAGTCCGAAGTCGATCAGGCCCGCGAGGAGCTGACGCTCGGCAAGCGCGCGCACTCGGCGATGCTGGAGAAGGGGATGGCGTTTCTGGCCAAGGCGTCGGGAGCGCTCGGGGTGGCGTCGGCATTCGCCGTGTGGTTCGGGGGCTGGTCGCTCTCGCGCATGGCGCTGCCGGGACTCGTGTACGGTTTTGCCACCAGCATGATGGCCACCACGGGCTGGCTCGCGCTGCGCCAGCGTCACCGCGACATCGACACCGACTTCTGGTCGAAGCTCTGGATGGGACGGATCGGAAGGCTCGCCTTCGGGGTCGCGCGGAAGCTCCCCGGGAGACCAGTGCGTGAAGTCGCGCTCACGCATCGGGCCACCGAGCTCTCGCTCGGCATGGCCGCCGAGCAGCTCTTCGAGAGCCTCCCGAAGGAGACCCGTCGCTCGTTAGGCGACCTCCCGGCGCTCCTGCGGCGGCTCCAGGACGACGCGCAGCGCCTGCGGGCGCGCTACGACGAGCTCCAGGAGGTGCTCGCCGACGCCGGCGACGCGGCGGGATCCGACGTCCATGCGGATCTCCGGGACATGCGCGACTCGGTGCAGGGAAAGCTCGCCGAAGCGGTCGGCGCCCTGGAGACGATCCGGCTCAACCTGCTGCGCCTCCACGCCGGCTCGACCACGGTCGAAGGCCTCACGACGCACCTGGGGATCGCCGAAGACGTGTCGGAGCAGGTCGAACGGCTGATCGCCGCACATCGGGAAGTCGAGCGCCAGCTGCAGTTCCCCCGCCTCACCGCGCCCACCCCCGCCTAGGCCCCCGGCGCCGCTCGGCCTCGGCCTGCGCCCGGGCCACCTCGGGGCTGCTCCCCATTGCGCCGGCGCGGCGCCCGCGTACATTGCCTCACATGGTGATATACTCATCACGTGATATACTGGCGGCGGGGTGACCCCATGGCGCGATCCTCTCCCGGCCTGATGCAGGGCACGGCGGACGTCCTGATCCTCCGGACGCTCGCCTGGGCGCCGATGCACGGCTACGGCATTTCCCGCTGGATCGACGAGCGGAGCGAGGGCGCGCTCGCCCTGGAAGACGCCGCGCTCTACCAGGCGCTGCACCGGCTCGAACGGAAGGGGCTGGTCGAGTCGGAGTGGAAGATCTCCGAGAAGAACCACCGCGCGAAGTACTATCGGCTCACCCCGGCGGGCCGCCGCCAGCTCAGAACCGAGGTGGCGGAGCTGCGTACGTACATGGGAGTGCTCTTCCGGGTGCTCGATACCGCCTGACGACTCGAGGCCTGCATGCCGCGCCCTCCCGACGAAAAACGCGAGTTCCGGTTCGCCTGGCGCAGCGCGCGCCAGGTGGCCAGCGAGGTGGACGCCGAGCTGGCCTTCCATCTCGCGCGCAAGACCGAGGAGCTGATGGCGGCCGGCCTCTCCGCCGCCGCGGCGCGCGAAGAGGCCGAGCAGCGCTTCGGCGACCTCGAGCGCACCAGACGCTATTGCCGCGACGAGGACGTGCGCCGCGAACGGGAGGCACGGCATTCGACCATGCTCGATGAACTCAGGCAGGATCTCGGCTATGCCGTGCGCGCCTTGCGCTCGGCGCCCGGCTTCACGCTCGTCGCCCTGGTCACACTGGCATTGGGCATCGGTGCCAACACGGCCATCTTCAGCGTGGTGCGCGGGGTGTTGCTCCGCCCGCTGCCGTTCCCGCAGGCCGAGCAGGTGATGCGCATCTGGCACGTGAACCGGGAGGCGAACGTCGACCGGTCCGCGGTGTCGGAGCCGGACTTCAACGACTGGCGCGCTGCCACGACGCGCTTCGCGACACTGGGCGCGTACTGGTACCAGCCGGGCAACAGCGGCGCCAATCTCACGGCCGCCGGCCGTCCCGAGCGGCTCGAGGGAACCTACATCACGCCGGGTTTCTTCGAGACGCTTCGCGCGTCGGCCGCCCTCGGCCGCACCATCCGCAGCGAAGAGGCCGTGGTCGGCAACGATCGCTACGTGATGCTCGGTCACGACGTCTGGCAGCGCCGCTTCGGTGGCGACTCCTCGATCGTCGGTCGCGCGATCACCATCGACCGTGGGCCCTTCACCGTGCTCGGGGTGATGCCTCGCGAGTTCACGTTTCCCGCCGACGGAGTCGATTTCTGGATACCCTTGTCGACCATCCCCGAGGATGGCATCGGCCGGCAGCGCTCCAGTCGGTTCCTGGCCGTGATCGGCCGCCTGGCACCGGGCGTCACGCAGACCCAGGGGAATGAGGAGCTCACCGCGATCGCGCGGCGCGTCGCCGAAGGCCTGCCGAACGCGACGGGATTCACGGAAGTGACGATGAGCCCCATTGAGGAATCGATCCTCGGAGAGGTGCGCCGGCCGCTCTTTGTCCTGCTCGGCGCCGTGGGATTCGTTCTCCTGATCACGTGCGTGAACATCGCCGGTCTGCTGCTGGCCCGCGCCACCGCGCGGCAGTCGGAGCTGGCCGTGCGTGCGGCGCTCGGCGCGGGACGCGGACGCATCGTCCGGCAGCTTCTCACGGAGAGTCTGGTGCTCGCCCTCGCGGGCGGGGCGCTGGGCGTGGGCCTCGCGTACGCCGGCGTGCGAGCGCTGTCGGCGCTGGGCGCGAGTGAACTGCCGCGCGCGGCCCTCATCGGCATGGATCCGACCGTGGTCGCGTACGCGTTCGGCGTCGCGACGTTGTCGGGGATGCTCTTCGGACTGGTACCGGCGATGCGCGCGACGGCACCGGGACTCCAGATGATCCTGCGCGGCACCCGCGGGATCGCCGGGACGGGCGGCCAGCGACTGCGGAGCGCGCTCGTGGCCGCGGAGGTCGCGTTGGCGGTGGTGCTGGTGGCCGGGGCGGGTCTCGCCGCGCGCAGCTTCGTGCGTCTGCTCGACGTCGATCCGGGCTTCGAGCCCGGGAACGTGCTGGCCGTTTCGTTGAGCATCGATTCCGATCGGTATCCCGACGAGCGCTTCCTGCAATACCATCAGGCGCTCCTTGACCGGATCGCGCAGGTGCCCGGCGTACAGGTCGTCGGCGCGGCCAAGAACTTTCCGCTGCGCGGGACGGGCGAGGTGATCGCGCCGGTCGTGGCGCCTGGTGGAGGCGGCCGTCCGGACAGCCCGGCGATGCGCCTCCCGATCCTGCACGTGAGCCCGGACTATTTCCGGGCGATGG
Organism: Gemmatimonadaceae bacterium; assembly: GCA_035454665.1. GTDB lineage: Bacteria > Gemmatimonadota > Gemmatimonadetes > Gemmatimonadales > Gemmatimonadaceae > DATIGO01. The sequence goes on from DATIGO010000102.1 coordinate 9,434, forward strand.
GGATCCCGCTGCGCGCGGGCCGGACGTTCACACCGGCGGACCGGGCGGGCGCCCCGCTGGTTCTCCTCGTCAACGAGGCGCTGGCGCGTCGCGCGTGGCCTGACGAGAGCGCCGTGGGAAAGACGCTGCGTGTGGGCGAGCAGGCGGTGGAGATCGTTGGCGTGGTGGGCGACGTCCGGCAGCGCAGCCTGACCGAGCCCGCGGAACCCACGGTCTACATTCATTATCTCCAGAACCGGCGCTCCGGCATGAACATCGCGATCCGCACGGCGGGCCCGCCGCTGCGCTACGCGAACGCCGTGCGCGAGGCGATCTGGGAGCTCGAGCGCGACCAGACCATCACGAGCCTCGAGACGATGTCGTCGATCGTGGGCCGGACGCTGGCGCGCCCCCGCCTGCTCACCTCGCTGCTCCTGCTCTTCGGCCTCATGGGCCTCTCGCTCGGCGCGTTAGGCATCTATGGCGTGCTCGCGTATGCGGTGAGCCAGCGCCGCCAGGAGATCGGGGTCCGCGTGGCACTCGGCGCGAGCCCGCGCTCCGTGCTCGGTCTGGTCGTGGGACAGGGCATGCGGCTCGCGCTCGTTGGCGTGGTGGCGGGGATCGCCGGAGCCGCGCTGCTCACGCGCCTGATGGCGGCCGTGCTGTTCGAGGTCCGCCCGGGCGATCCGGCGACGTTCGCGATGGTCGTGGTGGTCCTCCTGGGAACGGCATTCGTGGCGAGCTGGCTCCCCGCGCGGCGCGCGCTGCGCGTGGATCCCGTGCAGGCGTTGCGATACGAGTGAGGCCTCGTCGCCACGATCGTGACCGGCCGGTGAGACGCCTCCCCGCATCGCGGTGCGGCACGGCACAGCCCGCCTTGGCATCGTTGTTGCGAAGCCGCCACCGTTGACCGGGCGTCGCATCGTCCCGATTATTGCGCGGCTGGTCGCCGGCACGGCCCCGAGGTCGGGCCGGCACGAATGGTCGTAGTGCGGCGACGCCTCGTCAGGTCAGGCGGGTCCGCGCGCCGAGTTGTCCCAGGCCCCCGTTACATCGAGGTGTCCATGCGCAGGAGATTCGCCGGGCTCACCGTCACCGCGACGGCCCTTCTGGTCGCCGCCTGTGCCGATGCCCCCGATCCGGTCGGTCCGATAAACACCGGGAGCAATGCCCTCCTGGCCGCTCAGGGAGCACTGGACCAGGTCTTCGATCGCGCCTGGCCCGAGGTCATGGCGCTCCCGGGCACCGTCTTCGCCGACCATGAGGAGGTAGGCAACCGCCTCGTGTTCGGTGTCGAGCACGCGGGTGCGGCCCGCGGTGTCAGCATCGCGCTCTCGCGGATGGGGATCCCGGCGAGCGCCTTCGAGGTCCGCGTCGTACCCCCGATCCATCAGGTGGCGACCCTCCAGCAACGGCACCGCCCCACGATCGGCGGGATCCAGATTCACTTCAGCCGGTTCGTCTGCACCATGGGGTTCAACGCCACGGACGGCACCGAGCGGTCCTTCATCACGAACTCGCACTGCACGCGCAAGCAGGGCGGCGTGGAGGGGACCGAATACTCGCAGCCCACGCGGACGGTCGACCCCACGGTGATCGCCGTCGAGGTCGAGGATCCGGCGTACATGGCGGGTGGCACCGGCATCTGTCCGCGCAACAGGAGTTGCCGCTTCAGCGACGCGGCGCGCGCGCGCTACAACGCCGGCACCGGCTCCACGCAGGGCGTCATTGCGAGAACGTCCGGTCCCAATAACGGCAGTCTCGAGGTGGTGGGGTCGTTCTCCGTCACGTCGCAGGACAACGCCACGACGAACTTCCCGTCCGGCACGCAGGTGAACAAGGTCGGGCGGACCACCGGCTGGACGCAGGGAAGCGTCACCGGCACGTGCGTGCACACGGCCGTCCAGGGTTCCAAGATCATGCAGCTGTGCCAGACGTTCGTGGAAAGTCCGGACGACGTACTGGTCGGCGGTGGCGACAGCGGCTCCGGTGTGTTCCGCATCACGAGTGGCAACAACGTTCAGCTGTTGGGCATTCTCTGGGGTGGCAGCTCCAACGGACAGCTCTTCGTCTTCAGCCCGCTCAAGCAGATCCGTGACGAGCTCGGTGCGATCACGGCGACGCCGTAGGGCTGGTGCAGGCAGGACGTTGCATGAGCACGCCGGGGCGATCACCCGCCCCGGCGCGCTCGTTTTCTGTCTGGTGGCGACCTTGTCCGGATGCGAGCCGGTACCCGCCGCGACCCGCGAACCGACCAACACCAGCGGCATCGGTGGCGCGACCACCAGCGCAACGCCCGTGACCAGCCAGGCTCGCGACGACCTCGAATTGGAGCTCGCGCTTCCCCCGGCTGTTCGCGCGGGCGTCGCCGTGCCGATCACCATGCGCGTACGGAACCGGGGTGCCGATCCCCGGGACCTGTACCTCCTGGGCCGCGAACCCACGCTCGATGTGATCATCACGCGCGCGAACGGTGACACGGTGTGGCAACGCCTGAAGGGCGAGGTGCTCCCGGCGCTTCTCGCCGTTCGCACGCTCGCACCGGGCGAACGGCTCGAGGTCGAGGCGCGTTGGGATCAACGCACCCAGGCCGGTGCGGCGGCCACACCCGGCGCCTACGTCGCCCGCGGCCTCCTCCTCACCGATGGCGCACCTCTGGCGGCGGGACCGACGGCCTTCCGGATCGAGGCGCCCTGACGTGCGTTAGGCGACGAAGCCGCCGGGCGGGAGGTGAGGACGCGCGAGGGACGCGGTGGGGTGGTAGCTTCGAGGGCATGCGCCACCTGCATCAGTATGCGATCGAGGATCGGCCCGGATGCCCGGCCGGGCTGCGCAACGCCACGGCCGCGCTCGGTCAGCGCATCCGCGTGGAAGGTACCTGAGCCATGTACGGTGTTCTCGCCGACGCCACGGTCGTCGCCCATCTCGCGTTCGTGCTGTTCGTGACCTTCGGCGGGCTGGCGGTGCTCAGATGGCCGCGCCTGGCGTGGCTGCACCTCCCGGCGGCCATCTGGGGTGTCCTCATCGAGTTCGCGGGGTGGATCTGCCCGCTCACGCCCCTCGAGAACGCGCTGCGGCGCCAGGCGGGAGAGGCCGGCTACGAGGGCGGCTTCATTGAGCACTATGTCACCGCGCTGCTCTATCCGGCGGGCCTCACGCGGTCGATGCAGTGGATCCTGGGCGGGGGCACGCTTCTTCTGAACCTCGTGATCTACACGCTGGTGCTGCGACGCCGGCGTCGCCGCTTCCGTCTGACGGGCCACGGGTCCTCCGGCTCGTCCGGTCGCCCCCGCCCTCCGTCCCCCGGTGGTTGACGGATCGTCCCCGCCCGTCGAGGATCTAGGACGCGCCCCGCGCGCCGCGACGCGGCCTCCCCATGCCCCACCCCCGAGTCACGAGTCCCACAGCCCATGCGAAGAACACTCCGAACACCCCTTCAGATCGCCGGCGTGCTCCTGGTTCCGTTCGCCGCCGCGTGCAGTCCCGCGGGCGAGGCCGCGGCGCCAACGAAGCTCACCGTCGACGCCGACTATTACACACTGCCTAACGGCCTCAAGGTCGTCCTCTCGCGTGACACCACCGTGCCGACCGTCGGCGTCGGCGTCTACTACCACGTCGGCTTTCGCAATGAGCCACGCAACCGCACCGGATTCGCCCACCTCTTCGAGCACCTGATGTTCCAGGGCTCGGCAAACCTGGGCAAGATGGAGTTCATCAAGCTGATCGAGAGCAACGGCGGGCTGCTCAACGGGTCCACCCGGTTCGATTTCACCAACTACTACCAGGTGATCCCGTCGCACACGCTGGAGACTGTGCTCTGGGCCGAAGCCGACCGCATGAAGGGATTGGCCATCGACACCGCCAGTCTCCGGAACCAGCAAGACGTGGTGAAGAATGAGGTCCGCGTGAACGTGCTGAACCAGCCGTATGGCTCGTTCCCGTGGATCGACCTTCCCATGACGGCCAACGAGAACTGGTACAACGCCCACAACTTCTACGGGGAGCTGAAGGAGCTCGAGGCGGCCACGCTCGAGGACGCGGCGGCCTTCTTCCGGACGTACTACGCACCGAACAACGCGGTCCTCGCCGTGGTCGGTGACTTCGAGACGGTGCCGACGCGCCAGTGGATCGAGCAGTACTTCGCCGGGATCCCGCAGGTCGAGCAGCCCGCACCGCCGGACATCTCCGAGCCGCGCCAGACGCAGGAGAAGCGCGCGAGCCGCGTGGATCGCCTGGCGACCCGTCCCGCCCTCGGCATCGCCTATCACGTGCCGCCGCGCTGGACACCCGATTGGTACGCGATGGGGCTGATCGACCAGATCCTGGGGCAGGGGCGCGACTCCCGGCTCTACGACGCCCTCGTGCAGCGCACCGGCCTCACGAGCGACGTCTCCGCCGGGATCAACTGGGGCCTCGGCAACATGTTCAACTACGAGGGGCCGATGCTGTGGATGGTGGCCGTCTACCACGACCGCGCCACCGCCGCCGACTCGCTGCTCACGGTGATCGACACCGAGGTCGAAGCGTTGCGTTCCACGCCCGTCGATTCGGCCACCCTGGCGCGCGCGCTCACCAAGATGCGGTCGTCGCTCTACTCCACGGTCGAGGAGTTCTCGGGGCTCGGCAAGCTCGACCTGCTCGCCTCGTTCGCGCTCTTCGACGACGATCCGTCGAAGATCAACCTCCTCGAGGACGAATTCGCGAAGATCACGCCGCAGCAGATCATGGCCACCGCCCAGGAGTACCTGCGGCGCGAAAACCGCACCATCTACACCGTCGTGCCGGGGGCGCAGGACCGCCCCGCGGGCGCCGGGACGCCCTAACGGGGACCGACGATGAAGCGATTGCTCCTTTCCCTGACGGCGGCCGCGATGGTCGCCACCGCGTTCAGCGCGTCTCTCGCGCAAACGCCGGGCCAGCCGGCGCAACGTGAGACGCCGCCGGCCCCGGGCACACCGAAGAACTTCCGGGTGCCGCCGCGCCGCACCTTCGCGCTCCCCAACGGCATGCAGGTCACGATGGTGCCGTTCGGGCGGGTCCCGAAGGTCGCTATCGAGCTCGAGGTCCGTACCGGTATCATCGACCAGGGGCCCACCGACATCGGCCTGGCCTCGGTCACGAGCGACATGCTGCTCGAGGGAACGACCACCCGGACAGCGCAGGAGATCTCGCGTCAGGCCGCGGAGATGGGGGGATCCGTCTCGGCGTCGGCCGGGAGCGAGGTCGTGGCCATCGGCGGCGAGGTGCTCAGCGACTTCGCCACCGCGATGATCGCCCTCCTGGCCGACGTCACGCTGCACCCCCGCTTCGACGAGGCCGACCTCAGACGCACGATCGACAAGCACGCGCGGAACAACGCGATCGCGCTCACCTCGCCGGGCACGCTCGCGCAGAAGGAGTTCCGGGAGATCATGTACGGGAACCATCCCTTCGCCCACGTCTTCGCCCCCGAGGAGATGCTGCGCGGCTTCACCGTGGAGCGCGTGCGCGCCTTCCACGCCGCCAACTTCGGCGCCCGGCGCGCGCACTTGTACGTGAGCGGCGTCTTCGACCCGCGAGCCATGGAGAGCGCGGTGCGCGAGGCGTTCGGGTCCTGGGAGGCGGGAGCGCCGCCCACCGAGAACCCACCCGCGCTCACCGCGAAGCGGCAGCTCGAGGTCGTGGACCGCGCGAACTCGGTCCAGAGCTCCATCTGGATGGGACTCCCCGTAGCCGATCCGTCCGACACGGACTGGGTGAGGATGAACGTGACCGACGCCCTCCTGGGCGGCGCCTTCGGCTCACGCATCACGAGCAACATCCGCGAGGACAAGGGCTACACCTACTCCCCGGGGTCGTTCATCTGGACGCGCAAGAAGGCGTCGATGTGGGTCGAGGCGGCAGACGTCACGTCGAACGTCACGGGGGCGTCGCTCACCGAGATCTTCAAGGAGATCGACCGGCTCCGCACCGAGGCCCCGCCCGAGCCGGAGCTCACCGGCATCAAGAACAACCTGGCCGGCATCTTCACCGTGCAGAACAGCTCGCGCTTCGGGCTCATCAACCAGCTCCAGTTCGTGGACATGCACGGACTGGGCGACGCGTATCTGAACGACTACGTGAAGAACATCCTGGCCGTGACGCCCGAGGACGTGCGCGCCACGGCGGAGAAGCACCTGGACCCGCAGAAGATCTCGATCGCGATCGTAGGGAACAAGCGCGAGATCGATCGGCAGATCGGCGAGGTGAAGGCGATCAAGCCCTGAATCGGAGACCGCTCATCGCTCCGGGTCATTCAGCGCGCGCAGGCGCTGCTTCTCGGGATCGTCGGGGAGCGCACCGCTCTCGATCAGGACCGTGGTGGTGCCCCATTGCTGCATCAGGTCACCGAAGGCGCGCGGGTTGAACGAGTCGTCGTACTTCGCCACCCGGCCGGGAATCTCGTGCGCGAAGAGCTGCGCCAGGGCGGCGGCGACGAGCCGCGCGCGCGTGCGCACGTCGTTGTAGCTCCTGGCGCTGTCGAAGGCCGGCGCGAGGAGCGCGATCCCCGACTGCCGTCCCTGCCGGCCCACGCGCGTGCGCGCGTTCTGGTCGTGCAGGTTGAACCCGAACTGCGGTCGCAACGCGTCGCGCACCGACTTGAGCGTGCGCCCTTCGGGTGTGGCCAGAGCGCGCGCGTCGCGGTTCACGTCGACCCCGATGGCGTTCTGACGCTGGAAGAGCTCCGCACCGTCGGGGTTGAGCATGGGGATGAAGACGAGCGTGCGCTCGCGGCGCAGCCGCTCGCGCAGCGCCTCACCCTCGGCCTCGGCGAAGAAGCGGAAGATGTCGGCCAGCGCCATGGTGGCCGTGGCCTCGTCGTCGTGCATCTGGGACCAGAGCAGGACGCGGACGGGACCCTGGCCCAAGGTGACGCTGCGGATGGGGCGCCCGAGAATCGAGAGGCCCACCTCTTCGGTGCGCAGCGCGGCCGACGAAGTCGATGACCCGACGGCGCGCCAGAACTGCTCGTGCGTGTAGCGGCGCTCGGAGAGCGCGGCGACCCCGTGGCGCTCCGCGATGCGCAGGCCCTCCTTCATCATCGATCCGGCGCAGCAGTCAGCAGCCTGCGCGGCGGACGGCCGCGGTGAGCCCGCCTGCGCCAGCAAGGCGCCAACGAGGTACAGCGCAGTCGCGGGGAGAGAGTCAGGCAGTCGCATGGAGGTCACGCGGAGGATGCGGGTGGCGAGGCACGTCAACGATGCTGTGGCGCGAGCAACGGCAAGTGCCGGTTGGGCAACGGTGTGCAACGGGGTCTGACCCCAAATTCCGTTGCACTCTTCCCGTTTGCGTGTTCCGCTCGCCCAGCCATTTTTCCCGACGCCATGCCACCACGTCCACTGACCCGGCTCCGCAAGCTCTGCCTGGCTCTCCCCGAGGCCCACGAGGTCGAGGCATGGGGCGAGCCCACGTTCCGCGTCCGCAACCGGATGTTCGCGATGTACGCCGGCGCGGGAAACCACCACGGCGCCGGGCGCGAGGCGGTCTGGATCAAGGCCACCCGGCCCAACCAGTCGGCCATGGTGCACTCGGCGCCCAGCCAGTTCTTCGTGCCGCCCTATGTGGGGCCGAGCGGGTGGATCGGCGTGTGGCTCGACGGGAAGCCGGACTGGGCGGAAGTCGCCGCCCTGCTGCGGGACGGCTATCGCCAGGTGGCGCCAAAGCGGCTCGTCGCGCAGCTCTCGCGGGAATAGTGCGTACGGGTTCGGGGCCTCTGCCGGTTGTCGTTCAGCAACGCCGTGAGGACCACCGATGCCGTGTCAGCGCTGCGTCCGTCGCGGGACACTCATGAATCACGCTCTCTGGCCGGCACCACCAGGCGCTGCCCCGGCCGGATCCGCGACGACTCCAGGCCATTCAGCTCCTTGAGCTCGTTCACGCTCGTACCGTGCTTGCGCGCGATCGACCAGAGCGTGTCACCCCGATTCACCCGGTACGACGCGGTCGCCGTGGCGACGGGGGTCTCCGAGGCGGCGACGCCCGAGGCGTCGGCGGCGGCAAGCTGCACGGTGCGCCGCTGCAGCTTCGAGACATACTCGGCGTACTGCGTGGGAAAGACCGCCACGTGGTAGTGCGCGGGCGACCGCTCGCGCGTGGCATCGAGGACATCCGAGTTCTCGAGCGCCAGCAGCGTGCGCTCCAGCCACCGGCGGCACGCCGCCCGGTGCGGGTAGCGGAGATCGACCGCCATCCCCGCCGGGTGAACCGACAGGTCCGACGCATTTCGCGGCTGGCGCACGGCGGGACGCGTGAGGCTCGTGACGACGAGACTCTCACCGCACGCCGCATGGTACTGCGAAGCGAGTCGCTCGATGAAGGTGCGCAGCGCGGGACGGGCGTAGGGGAACGAAACGCCGGCTAACCGGTAGTGGGCGCCACCGCGCACGGGAACCAATAGCCCGAGCCCGACGAAGCGCCTCACGTCGCGGCTGTGCTCCAGGAACGTGTAGTCGTGCTGGACCGCCACGGTATGCTGCCGGTCCACCGATGCAATGGATCCCAGGAGCGTCTGGGAGTGGGCCGGGCTCGTGGCCAGCAGTGCGGAGACCGCGGCAGCGAGAACTCTCGTGTGAACGCGTCGCATCATTCCACCGCATCGACGAATAACCCCTGGCCAGGGCAAACTCGAGGCCTACTTTGGGCACAACCGGGCTCTGGCATTCACGCGGCGCGCGCACGCGGCCCTCACGAGGCGCGAGTGCGCGTA
>DATIGO010000103.1:0-31712 GCA_035454665.1 Gemmatimonadaceae bacterium
GGGCCAGGGCACGGCTCATCGGCCGTGCCCTGGCCCTCCCGCATTGGCGACCACAGCATCCCGGACCAGCGCCAGCGTGCGCAAGGGGCCCTTCGAGGCGGTGAGCTCGGAGAACGACGTGCCACGAAGCACGTCGATGAACGAGTCGACGTGCTCCGACCGCACCGGTCCTGCATGGACGGCCGCCGCCCAATCCCTCGAGTATCCGCGAGGTCCGAGGGGTATCGCGACGAGGGTGCCCGCCGCCAGCTCGGGTGCCACGCTCCAGCGGGCAACCGTTCCCAGGCCGAACCCGGCCCTCACGAGCTGCACGACGGCCTCGGTGAGCTGAACACGGGTGATGCAGCCCGGCTTCACTCCCGCCGGGCTCAGGATCTCGCTGAGCAGCGTGATACGCTCGTCGGGAATGTCGTACAGTACGAGCGGCTCATCGGCGAAGTCACGCGCCTCGAGAAAGGGCTTCTCCGCGAGGTGGTGCGTCGGGTCGACGATCGCCACGAAGTCGTCGCGAAACAGCGGGACGTAGCGGAATCGCTTGCCGTGCCGATGCTCCGACACGATTGCGACGTCGACCTCCCGGTCCGCAAGCGCCCGCAGCGGCCAGCGCGTCGCCTGCGCCACGATCTGCAGGTTCACGCGCGGGTGCCTGGCGCGAAATCTCGCCAGCACGGGCGGAAGCCAATGATAGCAGGTGTAGCACTCGGTCGTGATGCGAAGGACACCCTCAGGGCCCAACTCGCTCCGCGCGATCACGTCCTGTTCGGCCTCGCGGAGAATCGCCAATGCGCGCTCCGCGGCGGTCAGGACGGTCTGGCCGGCGGCGGTCAGCCGCATGCGGCGCCCCGTTCGCAGGAAGAGCGCGCTGCCGAGTCGCGCTTCGAGATGGACCAGTTGATGGCTGAGCGCAGACTGCGTGAGATTCAATCGCCTGGCCGCGGCGGTCACGCTGCCCGTTTGCGCGATCGCCTCCACGAGGCGCAGGTGCCGGATATCGAGCAGCATCGGCCTAGGCGTTGTCCCGCATCGCGATTGACGGGGAAATCGCCAGCGCACGGCGTGCCGGAATGAGTGCGGCTATGCCGGCGACCGCGATGACTCCGACCGCGACGGCAACAAGCGCCGGGAAATCATCCGCGGTGAATCCGTTCGTGAGCATGCGGCTCATGCGGCTTGCCATCGGAACCGCCGCCACCACGCCCACGACGACGCCGGCGGTGGCCGGGATCATGCTTCGCTGGATCGTCGTCCAGATGAGATTCAGCGAGCTGGCTCCGAGCGCGGCTCTCACGCCGAGCTCGCGCGTGCGCCGGACGACCGCGTACAGCGTGACGGCGTAGATACCGGCGAGCACGAGCAGCGCGGCGCACGAGGCGAGCACCCCTGCCACGACAGCGGCGAAACGCGGCTGTGAGGCCGAGCGCGACATCAGGTCTTCCAACTGTGTGACACGGTCGATCGTCTGGTTCGGATCGACAGACCAGATGGCCCGACGCAGGCTCGGGAACAACGCCGACGGATCCGCGGTGGACCGAACCACGATCGTGGGGCGGGCCATCTGCGTGTTCTGCTGATAGTAGGACACGAACAGGGTGGGTCCGAGCTCGACGCCCACGCCGGCATCCCTGATATCGTCCACGACGCCGACGATCTCCATCCACGGCGCCGGGTCCGTCACCACGCGCCGCATGCGCTTCCCGACCGGGTCGTCGCCAGGGAAGTACTGCCGCGCGAATGTCGCGCTGACGATCGCCACCGGCGGCGAGTCGAGACGATCGGTTTCCGCGAACATGCGGCCGCTGCGCAGCCTGATGCCCAGCACGTTCGCGACCGCGGGTGTGACGTGGCGGATGTTCACGAATCGCTGGACTCCAGGCTCGAGCGGCTGCCCTTCGATCTCGAAGAGGGAAAGCATCATCTCGTTCAGGACGAATCGCGTCTGAATCGTTGCGGCGCTGGTCACACCCGGGATGCCGTGAACGGCTTCGAGCAGCCGCCGGGCGTACTCGGCGCGATCCGCTACCGTCTTGTAACGACTGGGAGAGAACGTCAGCTCCACCACGGTCACCCCTTCCTGGCGGAATCCCGTTGGCTGCGACAACAGCGCGCGGATGTTGCGCGCCAGGAGTGTGGCGCTGACGAGCAGGATGACGGCGAGCGCCACCTGCGCGCCCAGGAGCATGTCGCGACGGCGGCGCTCCTTGACGTCTGCGCCGCTCTTCGTGAGGGTGCCCGCGAGGCCGGCGAGGCTGAAACGGGACTCCATGAGGGCAGTGGGAAGCGCGACGAACACGCCCACGATCAGCACGGCAACCAGCGCGACAGCGATCACCGACGCGTCCAGCGCACCGGCTCCGAGGCTGGAGAGCAGCGCGGGGTCGATGGCATACGCCAGGCGCACGGCGGCCTGCGATGCGAGGAATCCGATGGCGAGTCCGGCACTCGCGATCGCGCCGACCTCGATCAGTCTGAGCCTCACGATGTGGCCTCGCTCGGCTCCGAACGCCAGCCTCGTCATCGTCGCCGTGCGCCGCCCATATGCATCGCTCAGCGACAGGCTTACCGCGTTGACGATCGCGATCGCCAGCAGCAGGCACCCCGCCACCATCAGTACAATGAGCGTCGTGCGCTGCGCGCCGAAGAGCCATTCCCGCAGCGTTATCACCCTGGTGTCGGTGAAGCGGTGCTCCTCCGGTCGTTCGGCGGCGAGTGTCTGGTTGAGCGCCTTGAGATCTGCCTCGGCCTGAGCGACCGTCACCCCCGGCCGCATCCGCGCGATGCCCGCGATCGCGCGGGCCCTGCGAGCCTGCATCTGCGCGTCCAGCGGCAGCGGGGCCCAGGCATCGGCGCGCTGGAACAGCATCGAAAACTCGCGCGGCATCACCCCGATGATCGTTCGAGGCTGCTCATCCACATTGGCGACCTGCCCGACGATGTCTGCCCGGCCACCATAGCGGCGCTGCCAGTACCCGTGGCTGATGATGATGACGCCGGACTGCGAGAGCTCCTCGGCCCGTGTGAACGTCCGCCCCATCGCCGGCTGCCATCCCAGGGCATCGAAGAATCCCGCCGATACCAGGGCGCCCGTCACAGGCTCCGGTTCGCCGTTTCCCAGGAACTTCATCGTCACCGGCGTATAGCCCTCGACGGCCGAGAACGCCCTGGTGCCCTCGCGGTACCGGGCGAACTGGAAATACCCGAGGGCGACGTTCGTGACCGAATCGCCCGAAGGTTCCGTGCCCCTGATGGCGTAGAGCTCGTTGGGCCGCGCATATGGCAGCGGTCGGAGCAGGCTCGCGTTCACCACGGTGAAGATCGCCGTGACGGTACCGACGCCGAGGGCGACGAGCGTCGTCGCGAGCAGCGTGTAGGTCGGACGTCGGCGAAGGGAACGAATGCTCACGCCAAGGTCATGCGCGAACGACATCACCGACATTCAGCGCTCCGGGACGAAGGGGAAGAGCCACAACGTGTTGCCCGGAGCGCAAGAAATCCAATGCATTCTGCTTGCCGAAAGTATGAATGCAATGCATAGGTCACGGCACGGTCACGGTACTCGGGTCGCGAGGATCGAATCCGGCGTCGGGGATGCGAACGTCCAGGCAGTCGGCACGCTGTGCCCAATCGAGTGCGGGAAACTCCCGCACCAGCCGGTTCCATACGCGCGTGAGCGCATCGCTGCCGGACACGCGATAAACCGCCACGCCCTGCCAGTACAGCCCCTCCGCCACGAGGTTGTCGCATAGCTTCGACGTGGCGACGGTCTCGAACTGCTCGAGCGCCGCTTCGAACCTGCGGTGATACAGGTGCAGCATGCCGATGCCGAGTCGGAGATGGGCGATGAACGCTTCCGGCGCGACGTAGCCGACGAAGCGGCGTCCCTCGTTCAGCCGACCGTCGGAGACGACGATGAGCGGGTGAAAGACGTGGGCCACCTGGCCAGTGAGCCTGCGGAACCAGGAGTTCGGCCTTGTCGTGTTGTACTTCACGACGACCAGATGTCGCGCCAGGAACTGCTGGACCCTGGCATCACCATATGTGACGGTTGAGAGTTTTGCGCAGCCGTAGCATGTCGGATGCCACAGGTCGATCAGCAGGGGCAGATCGTCGATCTGCGCGCATGCTATGGCGAGATCGACGTCCTCGTTGGAATACCAGCGACGTTCCTGCACCTCATCCTCCGTGGCGGCCGCCAGCGACGTTGCCCAGCACGGTGGTCGCCGATGCTCACTTTCACCAACGGTTTTTCTGCACGCCTGGTATGACGTCGATTGCTGGTTCGCAGGCATGCAGCGCGCCGTCCGACCCCGACACGGTGTCGGCCCTCAGAGGGAACCCGGACGTCGACCGGCGCCGACGTGCCACTCGCCCGGAGGATGGGCGGGCCGCCACGCGGGTGTCGCGGCGGGCTCGTCCCTATCGCGCACAAACGAAAAGCGGGGAGTCGCCTGACCCCCCGCCTCTCCAGCTCGGATGCAGGTCTAGGGCTGCCGGCCGCCGACCAGATCCCGCAGCGCGTCCTTCACCCGCGGATCATCGAACCGGCCCAGCGCCTGGATCGCCCGCCGGCGGTTCGTCACCATGGGATCGCTCCGCGCGATCGCGATCAGCTTGTCCGACGCCGCGCGCGTGCCGTTCGTGGCGAGCTGCGAGATGATCTGCGAGCGCACCTCGGCGTGTTCGATCGAGTCGTACAGTCCCGCCAGATCCGTGGCCGACATCCCCAGCTTGTCGGCCTGCGTGATCGCGTGCCGCCGCTGCGGCAGCGTGGCGTCCTCGCTCCGCGCGATCCCCAGGATCCACTCCCGGCTCTCGCGCCCGCCGATGTTCGCCACCCCGGTCACGATCGCAGTCCGCAGCCGGTCGGTGTTCACCCGCGGGTACAGCCCGCGCAGGAACTCCGCGTCTCTGGACGTCGCAAAGCCACCCGCGATTCCATTGATCGCGGCCACCCGCGCCGCCTCGGCGAGGTCCGCGCGTTCGACGGCCCGGCGCAGATGCTCGCGCGCCCGCGGATCGCCGGAACTGGCCAGCATCTCCGTCGCCCGCCGCGCAAGCCAGGGCTCCGCGGCGCTCGTCGACATCGATACCAGCTCGTCCAGCGCCGCGGCCGACTCGAGCCGCGAGAGGGAGCTCAGCGCCTGATCCCGCACCGTGCGCACCTCGTTCTCGTCGCGCGCGATCGTGGTGAGCACGCGGCTCACTTCCGCGTCGGTCACCTCGCCCCGCATGCCGCCGCGCCTGACGAGCCACGAGAGCGCGCTCCGCCGCACCTCGCGCGACCGGTTCGCGTCGCGCACGATGGCCAGGAGCTCGCGCGTCACCGTCGCGCCCTCGGCCAGCATCGCGGGCGTGATCGCGTCCCGCCCCGGCCGGCCATCCACGCGCGACGCGATACCCAGCAGATACGCCGCCGCTTCCGTCGCGGGCACCTCACCCAGGTTGGTCGCCTCGGGGTCGCTGGCCACGGGGCCCGCGTACGACTGGATGCGCAGCAGCTCCTGCCCATCACGCACCAGCAGCACGCGGATCGGCCCGCGCTCGCAGGGCTGCGCGCGCACGGCGTCGTTGAACGATCCCATCCACATGTTCCCTTCGGCACGCATGTAGGTGCGGCCGTCCCCGCAGACTTCCTCACGCGACGCGAAGTGGAACGTCACGTTGCCACTGGCCGCCGAAACGCGGCGCTCGAGCGTCTGGGCCTGGGCGGGGGCGCCCATGCCTAACAGCAGCAGGGCCCCCGCGGCTCCGAGAGAGATTCGCGTCATTTGTTGATCAGCTCCAGCAGCAGGGCCCGGGCGCGCGCGTCGTTCCGGCTGGAAAGCGCGTTGATCGCCCGCGTGCGCAGGTTGGGATCGGTACCGTTCTTCGCGATGTCGAGCAGCTTGTCCGCCGCCGCGTCCTCGGTGCGGCTGGCCAGCACGGAGATGATCTCCATCCGGAGCCGCTGCTGCGAGGCGTCGTCGTACAGGCGACCGAGGTCGGCGATGGGCAGCGTCTTGCCGATGCGGCGCATGGCCGTGGAGCGGATCTCGCTCGGCTCGTTGTCGTTGCGCACGAGCGTCACGAGCCACTGATCCACTTCCGGCCCGCCGATGCGCGTGATGGCCGAAAGCGTGCGCTGCTTGAGCTGCGGCGTTTCCATTCTCGCATAGAGCGCGCGCAGCCAGGTGATGTCGTCGGCGGTGGCCCGCTGCGGCGTGAAGGCCGCCAGCGCTTCGCTACGCAACCGGTCGGAGACGTCATTGCGCTCGACGAGCGATCGGACGGCGGTCCGCGCGCGCGTGCTGGGATGCTGCACGAGCGCCCGCACGGCCGCGCGCTGGATGCGCTCCTCGTCCGACGTGCGGACCAGCTCCTCGAGCACCGGAAGTCCTTCCTCGCTCGGCAGCCGGCCGAGCCAGTTGATCGCCTCCACGCGCACCTCGAGGCTGGGATCGTTGCGCGCCACGCCCGTGAGGATGGCGGCGGCGCCCGCGTCGCGGCGGTTGCCCGCGAGGAACACGGCCGTGCGGCGGAGCGGGATCGCGCACTCGTCGCGGCGCGCCAGCACCCGCGTGATGAGCTGGTTCACGTTCTCGGGGTCGGTGCGGCTCAGCGCGTTCATCGCCTCCGCCTGCACTGCCTGCTCCTCCCGATCACAGGTCTGCGTGCCCTGCGATGCCTGACGAGCGAGCTCGGCGGCCGCTGCCTGATCGCCGCGCGAGGCGAGCACGCCGCGGATACGCATCGCGAGGGCCGGCGCGTCGCTCTGCTGCGAGCGCGCGTTGGGATACCGCTGCGCGCGGGTCTCGAGCAGGGACAGTGCCGTGCGCAGATCCTCGGTCCGGCCGATGCGGTACAGCGCGTGCGCCTGATAGTACAGCGCGTCGGCCGCGTACGCCGAGTTGGGGTAGCGCTGCGGGATCTGCTGGAAGAGCTGAGCCGCCTGCCCCCAGTCGCCGCGGTTGAAGACGGTGCGGGCACTGCGCCAGAGCGAATCGCCCACGTCCTGGCGCGCCCACGACGCCGGCACCCGCACCGACTCGATGTGCGACGCCCCACCAAAGAACTCCGCCGGCATCGGAGCGTGCACCTCGAAGGGCTCGAAGTGGAAGCCCGGTGGCTCCGGCGCGACCGGCGTATGCGGAATGCCCTGGATGAATTCACTGACGAACAGCTCGGGCATCGCGGCCGGCATGGGCGTCGGCGCGGGCATCGCCAGCTCGGCAAGCATCGGCAGCTCCGCCGGCGTCGGGAGCATCGGCGTGAAGAACAGCTCGCCCGTGAGCACGTCGCTCAGCAGCGGTTCCGCCCACATGGTCTCCGAAGGCGGGCGCGGGGCCTGCCGGGGTGCGGGCGTCGTGGGCTGGTCGGCCCGGGGAACGCGTTCCGGCCGCGGCGCGGGGCGCGGCGGTGTCGTCCGGCCCGGGGGGGGAGCCGGCGGCGTGGGGTTCTGGGCGCCGAGCAGTGTGGTGCTGCCGGCGAGCGCAAGAATCATCCAGCGCATCTTCATCGGTTTCGATCTCCTGATGGACTTAGTCGTCGCCTGACGAGAGGCGCGCCACCGCGGAACGGATCCGCGGTACCATGTCGCGCTCTTCGAGGGCGTCGGTGATGAGTTCGATCTCCCCCTGCGCCCGCGCCGGCCGCAGACTCGCGACCTGGGCGAGGACGAGCTCGAGATCCTCGAGCAGTTCCCTGAAGCGGCCATCCGTGGCCGCCGGTGAATCGAGCAACAGGCGCGTGGTCGTGAGCAGCTCCAGCGCCTGCGTGCTGAAGCGGATGTTCCCCTGCACCGTCTGCGCTTCCGTCGGCAGGGTGGTGAGCAGAACCGCGGTCTTGCCGAGCAGCTCGGTCGCCGCGCGGTCGTAGCCGTTGCGGGTCATCGACGTGACCGAGTCGGTTCGTGGCGCGACCGCGACCGCCGCGGCCGGCGCGTCACCCGTGGCGCCGCTCGTCAGGCGGCCGAGTCCCACCCCGATCACCAGCGCCGCCGCGATCCCCGCCGCGAAGAGCTGCCACGACGGCGACCGGAATCGCAGCACCCGGGCTTCGCGCTCGGCGAAGACCTCGCGCTCGACCTGCAACCACATGGCCTCGAAGTCGGGCTCCGGCGGCACGCGGTACGTCCGCGCCGCATCGTGCATCATTTCATTGAACCGTTCTTCGCTCATCGCTCCAGCTCCTTCGCGAACTCCGACAGCGCCTTGCGCAGGCGGGTCCGCGCATCGAACAACCGGGCCTTGCTGGTTCCTTCGGCGATGCCGAGCATCTGTCCGATTTCCACGTGTGTATAGCCCTCGATATCGTGCAGGATCACCGACACCCGGCAGCTTTCCGGCAGGGCGGCGATCGCCGACGCGAGCCGGGCCCTGAGGTCGGGCTCGACCGTGTGCGGCGCCGCCGGCAGCTCATTCGCGACGTCGAGATCTTCCGACGTGCGCTTGAGCCGGCGTTCCTTCCGGATCGCGTTCAGCGCGACCGAGACGGCGATGCGGTGCACCCAGGTACTGAACGCCGCGTCGCCGCGGAACGTCGACAGCTTCTGAAAGATCCGTACGAACGTGTCCTGCGTGAGATCGCGAGCCATCTCTTCGTCGCCGCAGATGCGGAAGACGAGGCGATGGACGCGACGGGCATGGGCGTCGTACAGCACCTTCGCGGCCTGCCGGTCTCCCTGCTTTGCCCGGGAGATCAGCAGACGCTCGTCGTATCCGGTCGAGGCCTCGAGCACGAGTGCGGCGTGCGTCATCGATGCTGGGTTGGACACGGATTCGCGGGAAACCGTTGGGGATGCGGAGCGTCCGGGAGAGTGAGCCGGGATGCCAGGGACAATGGCTTGAGACTAAAGCACTTACGAGTTGTCCCCGGACCGGGGATTGCTGACGCCGGAACGGGCGACGCAGGCCCTGTCGTTGCTCGACGCGCTTGCCGGTTCCCGGGCCGATGTGCCACCGACTCGAGCGTCCGCGACCTGGCGAGGCGCGCGCTGCGCGTTCACCCGCGAGGTCAGGACAGCAGCCGGTCCAGGTCCGCGATCGCCCGCTCGCGCGTGCCTATTTCCCTGCGGATCTCGGCCGCGAGCTCCGAGATGCGCTCGCTCTCCCGCGCGTCGCGCTGCGTCACGCTCAGCGTCAGCCGCTCCAGCGTCGCCGTCGCGTCCTGGAGCTGGCGCACGTACGTTGCCCGCGCGGCGCCGATGGCGTCCGAATGCGTCGCGGGAAGGACCGTGCCGGACGGCCAGGCGGCCTCGATGCGCCCGAGCCCCCGGCTGGCCTCGGCGCACACCTCCACCAGCTCCACGACGCGCTCCCTCAGGTCGCGATCCGCGCGGTGATCGAAGTCGCGATCGGGGATCGCCAGCGTGGCATCCGCGAGCCGGACCACGTTGCTCAGGTGCATCCGTGCCTCGCCCGCCGGCAGCAGGGCGAGTGTCTCGGCGACCGGGCGCTGCAACGCGGACGGGAGATGCGTCAGCGCGATTCCATTGCCCGTAGTGGCGATCGATCTGGTCGCGCCGTACATCAGGGACATCAGGACCAGCAGCGTCAGCGACCAGAAGATCGGCCGGCTCTGTGCGACCAGCGTTCCCGAAAGCGTGACTGCGAGCAGCGTGAGCGCCACGCCCGGTCGCGTGAGCGCGATGAAGACGCGCGCCGTGCCTGGTGAAGTCGTCGCCATCACGGATGCCCCGGGCGGCGCAGCTCCACCTGACCACTCGAATCGCGCATCCGTCCCAGCACCTCGAGCGCGTTCCTTCGCCAGCCGTCCTGCGGCGAGTACTCCCGAAGGAAGACCTCGAGGTTGCGCGTGGCCAGCGGGTACTGCCCCAGCATGTACTCCGCCATGCCGGCGTGGTACAGCGCCATATAGTGATTGGGCCAGTAGTCGATCACGAGCTCCATGATCGGCCCGGCCGAGCGGTCGTCGCCCGCGTCGGCGACCGGGTGGCCCACGTCGAAGACGATCCCCGCCGCTCTGTGGCGCTCCGGTTCGGGCAGCCCGTCGATCACGCGGCGCGCATCGTCGATGCGTCCGGCGAGCGCGAAGCAGGCGGCGTGGTAACCGCTCCCCTGGGTTCCCTCGGGAGGCCGCGTCTGACGCTGCAATGTCGCGATCTCGACGGCGTTGCAGTACGGCCTCACGCGCCGGAACCACTCGGCCGCCGCACCCGCGGGATCGGCAGTCGCGATCGCGTGCGAGGTCGTCGGAGCGCGCCGCGCCAGCAGCGCGGCGCAGATGGCTACGTAGCCCCAGCCGACGAGGTAGAAGAGGCGTGGCATACGGTCAGTCAACGAGCGGGAGACGGGGTGGTAACACGCGCCTGGGACGAGCCGCACCGGAGTCGCGCGGAAAGCATGAGAGATCGGATGGCGGCGTTCGTGAAGGGCGCGTGCGCGTGGGCGGCGCGCGACGAGCTCATCCGTTTCGCGGAGCCACTGCGGTAGTGGCATAGGTCACTGCACGCGCGGCCGGCCGCGCCAACTTACTGGCGCGGCATTTCATTGCGGCGGTTTCCCTCTGCGGAGAGATCATATGCGTTTCCCTGGCAGGGTGCTTTTCACGTTGCCGTCGTTGTTGCTGGCGCCCGTGCTCCACGCACAGACGGCGAGTCAACTGGCGTCGGCCTCGGCGCTGCTCAACACGCCGGCGGCCGGGTTGCCGCCGGTGTACCTGGCCTGGAATCCGGCGAATCCCATTCCGAAGACCGGCATGATGGCGCGCTACGGCCGGCACCGGGACGTGGCCGGATTCGGCAGCATGGGCATCAGCAGCATGGGCGTGACGGCCGATCTGGGCGATCGGTGGTCGGACAAGACGCAGGTGACGGTGGGGTTGAAGACCTGCTCCGGCTGCAACGCCACGCTGATGGGCGGCGTGCAGTTCCTGGCCGAGTTCGCGCGGTCGCCGCTCGGACACGGTGACGAGAGCGCGGTGCTGGCGATCGGCGCGCAGCCCGCCCTTGGGGTGGCCCACACGGTCGATCAGAACACGTGGTACTACTCCGCCACGTTAGGCATCCCCGTCGCCGTCGAGGCGATGCTGGGGCCGAGCATCCACGTGGAGCCGTTCATCGTGCCCGGTGGCGGCTGGGGGATGACGTCGGAGGACGGCGGCAGCGCCCGGAACGGCTTTCTGGCCACGTTCGGCGGCGGTGTGGGCGTGTATGGCGACCAGGTCGGCGTGCACTTCGGGATGCAGCGGATTTTCGCGCACCGGCGGATCACGCAGTGGGGCCTGGGGCTCAGTTATCGGGGTCCCTGGAGGTAAAGCAGCACGGAGTGAGAGCGAAGCGGGGCGCGGCGGACCGTCGGGTTCCCGCGCGCAGGGCGCTGGCGCGGGGTCGTCGCTACCGATCTCGCGCCAGCCAAGCTGTGCCCAGCGAAGAACCAGCCTGACGCGCGACGACGTCTCAGGTGCGGGTAACCCGCAGACTTCTTCTGCGGATGTGATTCCCTCCCGCACGAGACGCGCACCATCCGGGTCCGCGATCACCGTGACGGTGAGGGTCGCCCCCCGCGGAGTGCGAGCAGCGCCCCCGGCAGGGCCCTGCCCCTCCGCCGCTCCCCTGGGTCGCTCGTGCCCGCCCACCGCGTCGAGAGCATCCGGCCGATTGCCGCAGAGTGCCGCGAGCGAGCTAGATTTCGGGGAGACATGGGCGGTGGCTCGAGGCGCGCTGCGTATGGACGTGGCATCGCGGTCGATTCGCGCACGGCGAGCGGGCTTTGCGCTCACGCGACTGCTGGATCGACCCGAGGTAACCCTGCCAAACGCGCGCAGCGCGCCACGAGGCGCGCGCCGACCGGTGTTCCTCTGGCGCCGCAACGTAGCAATCGCCTGCCAGCCCTACACCACCGGTTTCGGATACCCCGGCCCCGATCTCGGACAATGCTTCTCGTTGAAGGTGCCTCGTGATGCCTGCTCAATCGCGCTCGCGTTCCCTCGAACGCCGGCC
Source organism: Gemmatimonadaceae bacterium (assembly GCA_035454665.1). GTDB lineage: Bacteria > Gemmatimonadota > Gemmatimonadetes > Gemmatimonadales > Gemmatimonadaceae > DATIGO01. The sequence goes on from DATIGO010000103.1 coordinate 11,936, forward strand.
GTCGATGGCCAAACTTCGGCGCAACGCGGCCGTCGCGATCGTCCTGATGGGTGCACTGACCTCCGCGCCGCTCTTCGCCCAGTCCGCCGGCGTCTCCGTCGCCACCCTCGGCCACGACAAGGGCGAGGTCCGGGCACCCGTCCACGTCATCGAGTTCGGCGACTTCGGCTGCGGCTACTGCGCCCAGTTCGCGCGGGACAGCTGGCCCGTGATCGACTCCCTCTATGTCCGCACCGGCCGGGTGCGCTGGAAGTACATCCCGTTCGTCACCGGCATGTTCCGGAACTCGCGCGAGGTCTCCGAGGCCGCCGAGTGCGCGGCCGAGCAGAACGCATTCTGGACGATGAGTGACCTGCTGTTCGAGCGGCGGCGCGAATGGATGGCCTCGCGGACGCCGGGTGAGCTGATCGGCCGGTACGTCAAGGAGCTGAAGCTGGATCCCGCAGCATTCGCGCGCTGCAGCATGAGCACCGCCGCGCGCCGGCGGATCGTGCAGAACGACGCCACCGCCCAGTCCCTCTACCTGCGCGGCACGCCCACCTTCTTCATCAACGGGCGGATCATCCCCGGCGCAATCCCTCTCGAGGAGTTCCGCCGCATCCTCGACGCCGCGGGGCGTTAGGCGGCCATGCCCGCGCGCCCTCCACCGAGACACGGCAGACTCCCCCTCGTGCCCGAGGCGCGGCCCACGGCCGTCGAAGCCTCGGCGCCGTTCCTCCGCGACACGGTCACCGGCACCGCGCCGCTCACGCTTCCCGCCGCCCACCTCGCCGCCGCCGCGGTCTTCCTGGCCCTGGGGAGCATGGCCCTCGTGGCCGTCGCCCCCCTGCTCGCGCGCGGCGTCTACAACGCCCCCGCCGTGATCGCCACCACGCACCTCTTCACCCTCGGCGTCATCACGGTCACGATCTTCGGCGCCCTCTCGCAGCTCTTCCCGGTGGCGTTCGGCGCGGCGCTTGCCTCATCGCGCGCCGCGTGGATGGCCTGGGCGCTCATGATCGCCGGGATCCCGCTCTTCACGCTGGGGCTCTGGCTCGCGCACCATGCACTGCGCGACATCGGGCTCGCGCTCGCCACGGCCGGATTCCTCGTCGCGGGGACGAACGTGACGATGACCCTGCCACGGGCGAGGAGCCGCGGGCCCGCGTGGGTCGCCGTGGGCCTCGCGCTCGGTTTCTTCGCGCTGACGATCGTGCTGGGCGTGATGCTCGCCGCGAATCTCCAATGGGGATTCCTGCGCGCGCTCCGGACCCGCGCGCTCACCGTGCATCTCCACCTCGCGCTGCTGGGCTGGGCGCTGGTCATGATCACCGGCATCGCGCACCGGCTCCTTCCCTTCTTCGTCGTCACCGAAGACCTGGAGCGGCCGCAGGCGCGATGGGCACTCATGAGCATGGCGCCGGGAACGCTCCTGGTTGGCGCCGGACTGGCTCTCGCGAGTGCGGCGCTCACCTGGATCGGGCTTGCGCTCGTGGAAGCCGGCCTCGCTCTGCTCTTCGCGCATGCGTGGCTCGTCATGCGCTCGCGCCGCAAGCCGATCGGTAGCGCCCTGATGATGGCAGGGGGCGGACTCTGCCTGCTCGCGCTCGCCGCGGTGCTCGGCCCCTTCGTCCTGCTCGGCGTGGGCGGCGCCACGCTTCCGATCGCCTACGTGACCGTCGGACTGCTCGGCATCATCGTCTTCATCGTGGGCGTGAGCAACCGGATCGCGCCCTTCCTGAGCTGGATCTCGCGGTTCCGCGCACGGCAGGGAAAGGAGCGGATTCCGATGGTGGCCGAGCTGCCGTCAGGCGCGCTGGGAGCCGCCCAGGCGGCGGCGATGCTGAGCGGCATTCTCCTGCTCACCGCCGGAGTTCTTCTGGGACAGGGGTCGCTCGCACGCATCGGAGCCGTCGCCTTCGCGCTGGGCGCGATGCTCCACGTGACGCAGCTGGCCTGGGTGACCTGGGGACGACGACATGCCGCTGCCTGACGACGCCCGCCAGATCGTGCTCGATGTGCGCGGCTTCCCGCCGCCAGAGCCGATGGTGATGACCCTGGACCGTCTGGAGACGCTCGCTCCCGACGAGGTGCTCGTGCACGTCAACAGCCGCGTGCCGATCTACCTGCTCCCGATCCTGCAGGAACGCGGCTGGGAATACGAGGTGCGACACCTGCCGGAAACAATCGTGCAGGTGTGGATCTGGCGCCTACGCGGCGGCTGATCCCACCTGCACTATACCTGCAGCATCGCGCTGGTGGCCGGCGACCGCCTTGCGGTGCGGCCTCCAGCCGATACGTCGAATGGCAGGACACGCACGTTGGCGCGTGGCCCCGACACGCAGGCGCGCCACGCCTCGACTCACGGTCGCTCCGCCCCACTGGGCCCTTCAGCGGTCGCGAGCGGCGTGCCGCTCCGCGTGGCCGGCTCCATCCGGCCATCCATGATATCACCGACACCGCCGCGGCGATGCAGGGAGTTTCCCGATGCGCCGTCCGCTGAAACACGGAACGGGACGCGGGAACGACGCGACTACTCTCGCTGCGACAGCAGGCGTCGCACGGCCGGCTCGAGCGAGACCGGGGCGAGGGGACCGACGACGCGGTGGCGGATTCTCCCGTCGCGGTCGAGCAGAAAGGACGTCGGAATCCCCTGTACGCCACCGAACGCGGCCTCGGCGCTTCCGCCGACTCGCGCGATCGGGTAGGTGATGGTGCGCGCCTCGACCCATTGCCGCACCTCGGCCTCTCCGCCGCGATCCACGGAGAGCCCCAGGATCACGAGACCTTCGTCGCGATGCCGCTTCCACATCGATTCGAGGAATGGCATCTCCGCGCGGCACGGCAGGCACCAGGTCGCCCAGAAGTTCACGAGCACGACGCGCCCCCGAAGCGAATCCGACGTCACCACCTTGCCATCGAGGGTCGTGGCCGAGTAGAACGGCGCGATGTCGTTCCCACTTCGAATCCCGACGATGGCGCCCAGGTGCGGTGCCAGGCGGACGAGTACGAATACCCAGACCGCGGCAAAGACGATCGTCCACGGCCGGGGCCAGCGGCGCGGACGCTTGTCGTCAGCCCGAGGCTTGGTTTGAGAGACGGGCACCTGGGGACTGATGACGGGTCACGAGTGACGAGGAACGGACAAGCGCTCTTGCCACGGAGGACACGGAGGTGTGGGGCCCGGCATCCGGGGATGAAACCGCATCGAGAGGGGTCCGGAGATCGGGGGAACGGAGACGCGGATCACGCCGACGGGGATGGATTTACGCGGAAGAACCGCAAGCTTTTTTTCAACAGCAACCACGATGGTGACCTCGACATCACTTCGGTGGACCTCGGAGCGCTCAGCGCACCCGGAGCGATCCGCCCGATCCTGTTGTTTCCGCCCGATCCTGTTGTTTCCGCCCGATCCGCGTCGTAAGCCCCCGATCTCCGGCCCCGTCCCGATGCGTGTTCATCCACCGGCGCCCCGGCCCCACCCTCTCCGAAAATCAACCCCGAGCGCGTGGGCTCGAGTCGATCGCGGTCACCGCTTCTGCGCGAAGCGCTTGCGGAACTTGGCCAGCTTGGGCGAGATCACGAACGCGCAATACGGCTGCGCGCGATGCTGCCGGTAGTAGTTCTGGTGATACGCCTCCGCCGGATAGAACACCTCCAGCGGCCGCACCTCCGTCACGATCGGCGCGTCATACGCCCGCTCCGCCGTGAGCTCGGCGATGATCGACTCGGCTTCGCGCTTCTGCTCCTCGTCGTGCGTGAAGATCACCGAGCGATACTGCGTCCCGACATCGCTACCCTGGCGGTCCTTCGTGGTGGGATCATGAATCGCGAAAAAGACCTCGAGGATCTCGCGGTAGGTCACCTTGGCTGGATCGAACGTGAGCTGCACCACCTCCGCGTGTCCCGTCGCGCCGGAGCACACCTGCTCATACGTCGGATTCGGCCCCTGGCCGCCGGAATACCCGGACGCGATGCCTGTCACCCCGTCCACCTCCTGATACACGGCCTCCAGACACCAGAAGCACCCCCCGCCCAGTGTCGCCTGCTGCACGCGCGGCGTTCCCTGTCCCTGCGTCACATCCACTCCTGCGATCGAAGTTCAGAACGTACCCACGTCTCAGAACGTACCGACATCTATAAGAGAACGTACCTACATCTATAGATAGGAACCCGTGCGGGCCGGAAATGTCTCCCGGCATGCCCCCAGCGATTGCGCCCCCCGGTGCGGGACCGCACAATTTCCGGCGATTCCACCCGGCCGGCGGCCAGCCGGCGCTCTCCCTGAGGAACGTATGCACTTCCGCCGCGCGATTCTGCTGCTCACGGTGTCGACCATTGCCACGTCCCCGGCCGCCGCCCAGGACAGGATGCGCCTGCAGACCGGCGCGGATGGCGCCGAGTACGTCCCGACGCTCGTCCCCCTCCTCGCCCCGAAGGGATCGGAAAGCGAGCTCCGCGATATCGTTGCGCGCTTTTCGATCGACGCGAATGCGCTCGGCCGGCGCTGGAATGTGGCCTGGTCGCCGTCGCGCCGCGAGCACTTCCGCCAGTTCTACCGGGCCTGGCAGTCGCGGCTGCGTGAGCTGGACTTCGACCGACTCGGCCAGCAGGGAAGGATCGACTACGTGCTCATGAACCATGCGCTGCGGCACGAGCTCTCCCTGCTGGATCGCGAGGAGAAGAACCTGGCCGAGGCGAAGCCGCTGGTTCCCTTCGCGCAGCCGATCTTCGACCTCATGGACGCGCGGCGGCGCATGGAGGTGATCGACCCCGCGAAGACCGCGCAGGCGCTCGTGGCGATCACGAAGCAGGTCGAGGAGGTCTCGAAGGCAGTCGTGGCCGGCCTGCAGAACGACTCGGCGCGCACGCGGGCCGCGAGCAGCAACGGCGCGAACGACACCACGCCGAAGCCACTCAAGCCGACGAAGGTCGTCGCGCATCGCAGCTCCGAGATCGTGAACACGCTCAAGTCCACGCTCACGAGCTGGTACAACTTCTACTCCGGCTACGATCCGCTCTTCACCTGGTGGGCGCGTGATCCGTACCGCCGCGCGGACTCGATGATCACGGCCTACCACAAGACGCTGCGCGAGCGGATCGTGGGGTTCAGGCCGGGCCAGCCGGAGCCGATCATCGGCGATCCGATCGGGCGCGACGAGATCATCGCGGAGCTCAAGGACGAGCTGATCGTCTACACGCCCGAGGAGCTCGTGACGGTAGCCGAGCGGGAGTTCGCGTGGTCCGAGGCCGAGATGAAGAAGGCGTCACGCGAGCTGGGCTTCGGCGACGACTGGAAGAAGGCGCTCGAGAGCGTGAAGCAGAAGTACGTGGCACCGGGAGAGCAGCCGGAGCTGATCCGGCGTCTGGCGTTCGAGGCGATCGAGTTCATCGAGCAGCGCGATCTCGTCACGGTGCCGCCGCTCGCGCGCGACATCTGGCGCGTCGAGATGATGTCGCCCGAGCGGCAGCGCGTGAGCCCGTTCTTCCTGGGCGGCGAGACGATCCAGGTCTCGTATCCCACGGACGGGATGTCGCACGAGGACAAGATGATGAGCATGCGCGGGAACAGCCCGCACCTGTCGCACGCCACGGTGCACCACGAGCTGATCCCCGGCCATCACCTCCAGGGCTTCATGAACCAGCGCTACAACGGGCACCGGCGTTCGGCGTTCGGCACGCCGTTCTGGACCGAGGGGTGGGCGCTGTACTGGGAGATGCTGCTGTGGGACCTGGGCTTCAACGCGACGCCCGAGGACAAGGTGGGGGCGCTCTTCTGGCGCATGCACCGGAGTGCCAGGATCATCTTCTCGTTAGGGTTCCACCTGGGCACCATGACGCCACAGCAGGCGATCGACTTCCTGGTGGACCGCGTGGGGCACGAGCGCGCGAACGCCGAGGCCGAGGTGCGGCGGAGCTTCATCGGGACGTATCCACCGCTGTACCAGCTCGCGTACATGATGGGCGGGCTGCAGTTCCGGTCGCTGCACCGGGAGCTCGTGGGCTCGGGACGGATGAGCAACAAGGACTTTCACGACGCGATCCTGAAGGGGGGCGCGATGCCGGTGGAGATGGTGCGGGCGATGCTCGTGAACGCGCCGCTCACGCGGGACTACCAGGCGCAGTGGCGCTACGCGGGGGACCTCAGCCCGGGGCGCTGATGGTTGTCGCGGCGCCGGCCCCGGGCGCGGGACGAAGTGACGGATCTACGGTCGAGTCCGCTTGAGCACCGGTCCCATCGGCGCGAGCTTCGGGGCGCCCGGCTTGTCTCCGGCGGCACCCGGCCAGGACCGGCCTTCGCGCCCAGTCACACCGATGCGGCCGCCGGAGATCCGGTGGGAGCCGGTGGGAGCCGGTGGGAGCCGGTGGAGACGTGATGAGACCGGGGACGCATGCCGCTCGTGCGTCTCCGGCAGCCTAACGAGTCGGGCCGTCGCGCCCTGGCGTGATCCGTGTCACTGCCTTGACGCGCCATTGGACGTAAGGCCTATTCCGGCGGGAAAGGACCACCGTAAGGCTGTCTTCGGCTTCATTCGGTACGGCGACGCATGGCCCTTCCGAGGCTTGCGGCCGTTGTCCCGCAGAACGAGATTGCACCCCCTCCTGCCGCGCGCGTTATGACGTCTCATGCCGCTCGAAGGCCCGCAGTCGCTTCCCGAGACGGCGAGGCGAGCTCGAACAGTCAGTCGCGTGACACGCGCGCGGCGCACCTCGAGTGGTATCGCGGCATCTTCGCGAACGCGAGCGAGTGCCTGCTGCTCCTCTCCACCGATGGGCGCGTCATCGAGGCGAACCCGAGAGTGGAGGAGTGCCTCAGCCGTCGCGGCCGCCCCCGGCGCGGCGAGTTCATCTGGGCCGCGCGCTGCTGGCAGGGATGCGACGACACCGCCGATCGTCTCGAGGCCGCCGTCCGTGGCGCGGCGTCCGGTGCGCGCGTCCGCGTCGAGACGCCGGTCAGCGTCCCCCGCTTCACGCGAACCTACGAATGGTCCCTGACCCCGATCCCCGACGATCACGGCGCGATCGGGATGATCCTGGCCGAGGGCCGCGACCTCACCAGCCAGAAGCAGGTCGAGGACGCGCTGCACGACTCGCGCGAGGGCCTGCGCCGCATGATTGCCGCCTCCGGCGAAGCCATCATCCTCGTGGGTGAGGACGGCCGGATCGCGCAGTTCAACTCGGGCGCCGAGCGGCTCTTCGGCTACACCGCGGTGGAGGCCATCGGGCAGTCGCTCGATGCCCTGGTCGTGGAGAACCTTCCGGTTGGCCGGCGGCGCCTCCGTGGCATCCGGAATCCCAAATCCCTGGGCGGCGCGTACGAGCATCGCCACGTGATCGGCCGGCGCAAGGACGGAGAGGTCTTCCCGGCGGAGGCCACGCTGTCGCCGCTGCGCGGCGCGCGGCGGGCATTCGCGGTCTCCCTGTACGACGTCTCCGCGCGGTGGGCGAGCGAGGAGATCAGCATCGGCGCGCTCGCCGCCGCCGACGGGATCGCGGACGGCGCGGGAAGCAAGGGGAGCACCAGCAACGCGGCGCGAGAAGCCGTGCTCCTCGCCGACGCGAGCGCGCGGCTCGGCGCCTCGCTCGACGCGGGGCGGCTCCTCGACGCGATGGCGGAGTTGCTGGTGCCGGCGATCGCGTCGTTCTGCGTCATCGAGATCCTGGGGGAAGCGGGGCAGCCCCGGCGCCTGGCGACGGTGCATCGCGACCGCAATCGCACCGGCCTGACGACGCTCTTCCTCGGGTATCCGCGCGACCCCGATCGGCCGTACATCGGCCGCACCGCGGTCACGGCGGGGACGACGGAGTACGTCGAGCGCCTCTCGGACACGCGGCTGCACCTGCTCGCGCAGGACGAGGCCTACCTCGCGGCGCTGCGCGCGCTGAATCCGCGCTCGTACGTCGCCACGCCGCTCGTGGCACGCGGCGCCACGATCGGCGTCGTGACGGTGGTGCGCGACGGCACCATGCCGATCTTCGCGGGCGACGACGTGGTGCTCATCGAGCGACTCGCGCGGCGGGCGGCCCTCGCGTTCGATCACGCGCTCGCGCACGAGAACGCGCTCCGGGCGATCCAGCAGCGCGACGAGGTGATGAGCATCGTCACGCACGACCTCCGGAGCCCGCTCGGCGCGATCACGCTCAACGCACAGGCGCTCGAGGAGCTGACGCGCGGCGTGGGCGACACGCGCGTGCGGCAGATGCTCTCGACGATGCACGAGTCGGTGCAATGGATGGACCGCCTGATCAACGATCTCGTCGACGTCGCGAGCATCGAGGCGGGACGGCTGTCGCTGGAGGTCACGCCGGTCGATCCCGCACTCCTGGTCGAGCGGGCGTTGCAGCAGTTCGACCTGGCCGCGTCGTCAGGCATGCTCCGGCTGCGCGCCGAGCTGCCTCACGAGCTGCCGGTGCTCACGGGCGACGGGGACCGGCTGCATCAGGTGCTGTCGAATCTCCTCTCCAACGCCGTGCGGCTCACGCCGGCCGGTGGCGAAATCGTCGTCCGCGCCGAGGCCGATCCCCATGAAATGACCTTCAGTGTGCGCGACACCGGCCCCGGTATTCCGGCGAACGAGCAGCGACGCATCTTCGACCGCTTCGTGCACATCCGGCGCGGGTCGAGCGTGCGGGGGACGGGCCTCGGCCTGGCGATCGCCAAGGGGATCGTGGAAGCGCACGGGGGCCGGATCTGGGTGGAGAGTGCGCCGGGCGCGGGGAGCTGCTTCGTGTTCAGCCTGCCGCTGGCGGGTCCGGGCGATCTCCAGGGACAGTCCGTCGCCACGCACTGAGACGGCGGCGTGCGGTGGATCCGCCGGTTCGCCGAGCTCGGCATCGAGGACGTACCGCTCGTGGGGGGGAAGAACGCGTCCCTCGGGGAGATGCGGCGCGAGCTGGGCGCGCTGGGCATCCCCGTGCCGGACGGCTTCGCGGTCACCGCCGACGCATTCCGCGAGTTCCTGAGCGCCAACGCGCTGGAGGCCCGCATCGGGGAGCTGCTGCGGGGGCGTGGCGCGGACGTCGGTGATCTCGAGCAGCGCAGCGACCGGATCCGCGACCTCGTCTTGGCCGGACGGATTCCCGATGGGATTGCAGACGAGATCCGCGCGGCCTATTGGGAGCTCTCGCGGACGCGTCGCGAGGCGGCGCTCGAGGTCGCGGTCCGATCCTCCGCGACCGCGGAGGATCTGCCGGGAGCGAGCTTCGCGGGAGCGCACCAGACCCTCCTGAACGTGCGCGGCGAGCCGGAACTGCTGGATGCCGTGCGCCGATGCTACGCGAGCCTGTACACGCCGCGCGCGATTCGCTATCGCGACGACATGGGGTTCGCGCACGAGGTGGTCGCGCTGTCGGTCGGTGTGCAGCAGATGCTGGCGGCCGACGCGTCGGTCTCCGGGGTGATCTTCACGCTCGACACGGAGACCGGGTTCCGCGACGTCGTGATGATCGACGCCATCTACGGGCTGGGGGAGAACATCGTGCAGGGGCGCGTGGTGCCTGACGAGTTCTACGTGCACAAGCCCACGCTGCGCGCCGGGCATCGGCCGATCCTGTGGCGGAAGCTGGGCAGCAAGGAGTTCCGCCTCGTTTTCGACCGGGCGAAGCGCGCGCACGACAACCGGCCCGTCCCACCGGAAGAGCGCGCGCGATTCACCCTGGGCGACGAGCAGGTGCTGCAGCTGGCCCGCTGGGCGATCGCGATCGAGGATCACTACAGCCGCAAGCTGGGCCATCCGACGCCGATGGACATCGAGTTCGCGCGGGACGGCCCGGAGGGCGAGCTGTGCATCCTGCAGGCGCGTCCCGAGACGGTGCACAGCATGAAGCGCGGTGCCACGCTCAAGGTCTACTCGCTCACGGAGCGCAGTCGCGTCCTGGTGGAGGGGCTCGCGGTGGGCGACCAGGTGGCGGCGGGCGCGACGCGCGTGATCCGCGATGCGTCGGGCATCGGCGCGTTTCAGCCGGGCGAGGTGCTGGTGACGGAGTCGACGGATCCGGACTGGGAGCCGGTGCTGAAGCGGAGCGCGGCGGTGGTCACGGCGAGCGGCGGCCGGACGTCGCACGCGGCGATCGTGTCACGCGAGCTGGGCATCCCGGCCGTGGTGGGGGCACGTGACGCGCTCACGGCGCTGGCCACCGGCCAGGCGGTGACCGTGTCCTGCGCGGAAGGCGAGGCCGGCCGCGTGTACGAGGGCACCCTTCCGTTCCAGGTCGAGGAGATCGATCCCGCGTCGCTGCCGGCCACGCGCACGAGGATCATGCTCAACGCCGGCGATCCGGAGCAGGCTTTCCGGCTGGCGATGCTGCCTAACGACGGCGTGGGGCTGGCACGGATGGAGTTCATCTTCGCCGGCTGGGTGAGGGTGCACCCGCTCGCGCTCACGCGCTTCGAGACGCTGCCGCCGGCGCTCCGCCGGCAGGTGGAGGCGCTCACGGCGCGCTATGCGGACAAGCGCGAGTACTTCGTGGATACGCTGGCCCAGGGGATCGCGACGCTCGCCGGCGCCTTCTGGCCGCGGCCGGTGATTCTCCGCTTCTCGGACTTCAAGACGAACGAGTACGCGCACCTCCTGGGGGGCGCGCCGTTCGAGGAAGAGGAGGAGAATCCGATGCTCGGGTGGCGGGGCGCGAGCCGTTACTACCACCCCGACTACCGCGAGGGATTCCTCCTCGAGGTCGAAGCGGTCAAGCGCGTGCGCGAGGTCATGGGTCTCACGAACCTCAAGGTGATGATCCCCTTCTGCCGCACGCCCGAGGAGGGGAAGAAGGTGCTCGATACCATGCGTGAGGGCGGGTTGGCGCGTGGCGTGGATGGCCTCGAGGTGTACGTCATGGCCGAGATCCCGTCGAACGTGATCCTCGCCGAGCGGTTCGCGGAGCTCTTCGACGGTTTCTCGATCGGCTCGAACGATCTCACGCAGCTCATCCTGGGCGTCGATCGGGATTCCACGCGGGTGGCACCCCTGTTCGACGAGCGGAACGAGGCCGTGCGGCGGGCCTGTGCCGATCTCATCGCCACCGCGCACCGGGCGGGCCGCACCGTGGGGATCTGCGGGCAGGCCCCGTCGGACTACGCGGAGTTCGCGGCCTTTCTGGTGGAACAGGGGATCGATTCGATGAGCCTGAATGCCGACGCGCTGGTGCGGACCAGGCGCCGCGTGTGGGAGGCGGAGCAGAAGAGCAGGCTCACGACCGCGGCCGGCCCGATGCGGGTGGCCCCGGACGAGGCCTCCGCATTCGCGGCACGCGAGGCGCCTGGAGGTTAGGGGATCCTCCGACAAGTCCGGGTGTGACACCCGATCGGGCGCCAGACCTTCCGCGCCTAATCTTCCGGTGGATCGCTCCGTGGGAGGTGGCATCGCATGAAAGCCCGTGATCTCATGACGCCGCGACCGTTCGTCGTCACGCCGACGGACGCGATTGCGAGAGCGGCCGAAATCATGCGCTACGAGGACATCGGCGGCGTGCCCGTCGTGGAGGACATCGCACGCCCGCGCCTCGTCGGTCTCATCACCGATCGCGACATCACGACGCGCTGGGTGGCACGGGGTCATCACGCCTCGTGCCTGGTGGGAGACATCATGACGCCGGTGCCCCTCCAGACCGTCGCGCCCGATGCGGAGGTCTCCGAGATCGTCCGGAAGATGGAACAGGCCCAGGTGCGGCGAATCCCCGTGATCAGTGACGATGGCGTGCTCATCGGCATCGTGGCGGAAGCCGATCTCTCGACCAAACTGGCGCCCAGGGAGTCGCTGCCACTGAGGAAGCGCGTGAAGCAGTTCTCCGCCCAGCCACACGTGCACACGCCCGGCACGTAGGGAAGCCGCCTTTCGCCAGCGACGCGGATCGTTGCCTGCAGATGGCTCGACCCGACTACGTCCTGATCGCCGGAACGGCGAGCGGCGAGCTGGCGCGCGCGATCGCGGCCGAGGCGGGTCTCGCGCTGGCCGCGTGTGCGATCGAGCGCTTTCCCGACGGGGAGATCTCGGTCGAGATCGGTGACAGCGTGCGGCGGCGCGAGGTCGTCCTGATCCAGTCCACCTCGCCGCCGGTCAACGATCATCTCGTCGAGCTGGCGCTCCTCGCAGACGCCTGCCGGCGCGCGGCCGCGGCGCACATCACGGCCATCGTTCCGTACTTCGGCTACGCGCGCTCCGATCGGCGCCAGGGTCGCCGGTCGCCGGTCAGCGCCCGGGCGGCCGCGGACCTGCTCGAGGGCGCTGGCATCGGGCACCTCGTCACGGTCGACGTGCACGCTCCGCAGATCGAGGGCTTCTTCCGCATTCCGACGGACGACGTGAGCGCCCTCGGTCCGCTCACGGATGCGTTAGGCAGCGTCGAACCCGGAACGGTCATCGTGGCCCCCGATCCGGGCGCCGTCAGGCGGGCGCGGAACGTCAGCCGGCGTCTGGCCTGTCCGGTGGCGCTGTGCCTCAAGCAGCGCCTGAGCGGTGCGGAAGTCGAGGTGACCGGAGTCGTCGGCGACGTCGCGGGCCGATCGTGCGTCGTCGTCGATGACATGATCTCCACCGGTGGAACGGTCGTGGAGAGCGCCCGCGCCCTGCGCGCCGCGGGGGCGCGCGACGTGAGCGCCGTGCTGGCGACGCACGGTGTCTTCGCGCCTCAGGCCGTGGAACGGCTGGCCGGCGCGGGCATCGGCCGGATCATCGTGACCGACACCGTCGCGCCGGCTCCGGGCCCCCCGGCCTCGACGGCCCGGATCGACCTCGTACCGGTGGCGCACCTGCTCGCGAACGTCATTCAGCGGCTCGAGAGCGGCGAGTCGCTGCGCGCGCTCGGGTGAGCATTCCCGCTCGGGGTGCGCGCCCTGAGGGATTTCCCCTATGGAGACGCCCTGAATGACGGATGGCGGAAAGGCGGCCGGCATGCGACGATGCTCATGCCGCACTGGAGTATCGTGGAACATCGTGGAGGATCGAGCGATGTCGACCTACCCGGATCTGATGAGGCTGGAGCGTACGCTTCGCGGTCGGACGGTGCTCAGCGTGTACGTCAATGGAGAGGTCACGGACCCGGCCCAGCGGGCGAGGTGGCAACTCGATCTCCGGCACTCGCTCGACGACATCGAATCGTGGCTGCGGGATTCGCCGCATGCGGAGCGCGAAGCCTTCGCGGAATGCCGGGGCATGGCACTCGAGGCCCTCGAGGAGTTTCCCGGCGCGATCGGCGCTCCGGGTTGGGCCGGCTTCGTGACCGTCGACGGCGTGCATCAGATGAGCCGGGTCCCCGCCCCCGTGCCCACCATGGCGGCCTGGAGCACGGGTCCCTTCCTCTCACCCTACTTGCGCGCCCTCAAGGAGGCGCGTCCCGTCATCGTCGCCGTCGCCGACGCGCGGAAGGCTCGGCTCTTCCGATACGCCGGGCGGCATGCGGATCTCGTCGAGACGCTGCGAGCGCACGTGACCGTCGAGCCGCCGTCGCACATGGGACGGCCGTCGCGTCGCGGCTTTCACACGGGCACGCGCGGCCGCACTGGAGCCGACGAAACGCAGCACGAGCTGCTCGCAGGCACCGAGCAGATGCTGGCGGCGCTGGCACGCCGGATCGCCGTCCTCGCGAACGTCGAGGGATGGATCGTTGTGGGCGGGATACCGACCGTCGCCAGGGCCGCACTGGAGCGGCTCGCACCGGAGCTCCAGGCCCGGGCGATGCAGGCGCCATCGCTCGACGTGCACGCCACGGTGGCCGAGGTCGCGGCGTGTGCGCGCGAGGCCGCATCGTCACTGCGCAACGCGTACGACCTGCGCTGCGTGGAGCGCGCGATTCAGGAATCGGAGGGCGAGGGAAGCCGTGGAGTGGCCGGCGTGGTGGAGACCATGCGTGCCCTGGAGGAGTCGCGCGTTCAGGAGCTCTATCTGACCCTGCCGTACATCCTGAACCACGCGGCGGACGCGGAAGCGGCGATCCGGCTCGCCTTCGAGCGTGGCGCTCTCGTGGAGCACGTCTCCGGCGAAGCCGCCGAACGGCTCGACCAGGTGGGTGGGATTGGTGGGCGGCTGCGCTACGTGTTGCCGCGCACACTCGAGGTGCCCGCGGGTCTGTGGGTCAGCGAGCCCGTGCTCTGAGGCGGTCGGATCGCGCTACTCCATGGCCGTGCGCGCGAGGACGTGCGCCGCCGGCAGAACGCGCACTGAGCCGTCGGCGTGTTCCTCCACGTGGCTCCCGAACTCGCCGCACAGGACCTCCATCCGACGTACGACCCACGTTCGGTCCGCGCCGGTCGCCCGATTGACCCGCATGTGGTCGATATGGACCGGCACCAGAGACAGCTCCGCCACGGCGTGCGGAAGGGCGCGCACGACGAAGAGCGCGCCGAGGTCGTTACGGAGCTCGGGATCGACCGCGTAGTCATCGATGAAATCCCCGGTGTCGTACAGGATCACGCCGTGATTCCGGAACTCGATGCCCTGGAGGATGTGCGCGCTGTGTCCCCAGAAGATCGTCACGCCGGCGTCGATTACCCGATGCGCGAAGTGGCGGAAAGCCTCCGGTGGGTGCTCGCGCATGTTCGGTCCCCAGTGCATCGACAAGACCACGAGATCGGCGCCGTGGCGCGCCCGGGCGATCGCGTCGGCCACGGGAGCGAAGTGCTCGTCCGCCACCGAGACCGGCGTGAAATTCAGCCCCGGCGTCGACTCCCCGGCCGCCCACGTGTCGGGATAATCGGCGAACGCGACCACGGCGACTCGCAGTCCGTGCACGGGCACGACGGCCGCGGCGCGCGCGGCCCCGAGATCGCGTCCGGCGCCCGCGTGCGCGATCCGCGCCCGGTCGAGCGTCGCGATGGTGTCCAGGAGGCCGTCCAGCCCGAAGTCGCCGATGTGGTTGTTCGCGATTCCGGCGAAGTCCACACGTCCGGCCCGCAACGCTTCCACCGCTTCGGGGTCGGCGCGGAAGTGGAACGGTCTCACATAACCGTTGCGCCATTTCTCCACGCGACGCGTCAGGGCGCACTCGAGATTGATGAAGAACGCATCGAGCGTCTGCAGCATCGGTGGGAGGTCGCCCCAGGGATACGCCCACCCGTTCTCACGGACGATGTCGTTCACGAGCCGGCCCAGCATGACGTCGCCCGCGAAACCGAGCATGACCGGCCGATGGGATGCCGGAGCGGCTGCGTCGTTCATCCTCGTCCTCCTGCCCGGGTCCGTCAGGTCCTGGCGTCCGCGAACCGGAACCCGCGGAGTATCCTCTCTGCGTTCCCGTCCTCGGTCTGGCCGAAGTCGATGTAATGCAATCCAACCGCCAGGAAATAGTCCGGCATCCGGAGGCAGACCACCTCATCGGATTCGTCCCGCATGAGCTCGCACGTCGGCCTGCGGACCGACGGGGTCAACAGGTCACGGCTTCCCTCTCGCATGAATTCCTCCAAGAGCAGGCCAGGTCGCCCCCGGTACTCCGGATATCGGCTCGCTGCTTCCACGGTGTTGTGTGAATCCTCACACCATCCCGATCAGTCCGCCGCTCGTGAGGCGTCGTCGGTTCCGGTACCGCGTGCACGCGGCGCCGGCGCCGCCAGGACGGAACACTCGGCCAGGTGGAGCAGATTCGTCGCCACGCTCCCGACGAAGAACCGCTCCACTGCCGTGGGCCCGTGCGCGCCGGTCGCGAGCAGATCGGCCTGCATCGATTCGGCATGCGAGAGCATCGCATCCGCGATCTTTCCACTGAGCTCCTTCGTCTCGATCGTGAGATCGTGCGGAGCATGGGGCCGCACCGACTCCAGGAGCTGCTCGAACGCCGCGCCCACGTCGCCGCCGATGAGACCACCGCCGGCGTCGCGCAGCGGGTGCTCGAGCCGGAACGGAAACGGCACATGCGCGAGCGAGAGCGTGGCCGCGTCGCCGGCCAGCAGGAGCGCCGTCTGCACCGCGCGCGTGCTGGCGGGACTGAAGTCGACGGAGGCGACGATGCGCCGGGGCAGTTCGTCACCGCCGGGCGCCACCGACAACACCGGGCACGAGCCATGCCGTATCACCTGGAGAGCGCGGACGCCGGCGACGCTGCGCCGCACGCGCCGATGTGGCGACGCGTCGACGACGATGAGCGTGGCATCGATCTCGTCGGCCGCCGCCGCGATCTCCCGCGCCGGTGAGCCGTAGCGCACATCGAGCGTCCACCCGCTCTCGCCGAGGGCCTCGTGAAGACGTTGCGTCATCATCTCACGGCGTGGCATGCCGAGCTCGCGCACGACCCACGAGGGCACCGTCCCGGCGGTGCTGCGCCCGAGGGGCACCGCCTCGTACTCGACCACCGTCACGACGCGCAGGGGGAGATCCAGTCGTCTGGAGAGACGCCGCACCACCGACAGCGGCGCGGATGTGGA
This sequence comes from Gemmatimonadaceae bacterium, assembly GCA_035454665.1. Lineage (GTDB taxonomy): Bacteria > Gemmatimonadota > Gemmatimonadetes > Gemmatimonadales > Gemmatimonadaceae > DATIGO01. The sequence continues at coordinate 28,263 of DATIGO010000103.1, forward strand.
TTCCTCGCCATGCAGCGCCACGACCAGAGGGCCGCGACGCCAGGGATTTGGCGGGCGAGCGTGCGCGGCCGCGGGAGCCGTCTGCTCCTCGCGGCGCGGGCTCTCGTTAGTCGTGCCCGTGAATTCACGCGCGGGCGTCGTCATGATCGTGGCCTCGCGAAGATCGGTAAGGGGTCCTACTGGCGGCGCGCGTCCTCATGTCCTGAATCTGGGGCAACGACGGGCCCGGGAAGTCGGGGAAATCCGCCACGCCAGGAGAGGGAGGATGCTGAAGCCGCGTCGCGCGCAGGGGCTTCCGGCTCAGCTCGTGAGGAATCTGCTGGGCTCAACCGGAACTCCCTGACAGCCCCAACGGGATTCTCCGACTCCCGGCTCGGCGACCGGGCGCATATTTCCCGATAGCGACCAGTGGGACACCGCGCGACGCCGGCGCGGGAATCGCGGCAGCCCTGGAGGAGACGCCGATGCTCAGACTCAACGAGATCATGACGACGGATGTCATCACCGTGCCGCCGGATCTTCCGCTGCGCGACGCGATGGGCGTTTTCGCCGCGGAACATGTCTCAGGGGCGCCGGTCGTGGCGGGGCGCAGGGTGCTCGGCGTGGTGAGCGCGAGCGACCTCATGACGTTCGCTTCGTCGCTTCCCGGGGCACCGGCGTATCGCGGCGACGAGGCGGAGTGGGGCGAGTGGGAGGAGCCGGACGAGGCCGAAGCGGTGGAGGACGGCGACGAGTCCGAGTCCGCGTTCTGGACGACCATGTGGGAGGACGCCGGCGCGGATTCCGCGGTGCGGATGAACACGCCCGAGGGCCCGGAGTGGAACGTGCTGGACGAGCACACGGTGGAAGAGGCGATGTCGCCGGCGGTCCACGCCCTGCCGCCCGATACCGACGTGCCACGTGCCGCGGATTACATGCAGCGCTTCGGGGTGCACCGCCTGCTCGTGATGGAACAGGGAGACCTGAAGGGCATCGTCACGACGTCGGATGTGGCGCGCGCGGTGGCGGAGCATCGGCTCTCGGATCGCCGGTTCGTCTTCGGCAAGCCGCAGGTGCGCGAGGACGGTTCGTGGTGGTGACGCCCCTGCACGCGGGCCCGGCATGGAGCTGATCGCGCCGGAGGTCGCCGCACATCTCACGCGCCTCGTACCTCCGCGGCCGCCCGAGTTGGCGGCCATGGAGGCCGAGGCGGCACGCACCGGCTTCCCCATCATCGGACCCGCGGCGGGACAGCTCTGCTACCTGCTCGCGCGGGCGTTAGGCGCTCGCCGCATCTTCGAGCTGGGGTCGGGGTTCGGGTATTCGACCGCCTGGTTCGCCCGGGCCGTGGCCGAGAACGGCGGGGGCGAAGTCCACCACGTCGTCTGGGATGCGGAGCTGTCCCGGCGCGCAGGCGCTCACCTGGCGGCCCTGGGCCTGTTGGAGCACGTGCGCTTCCACGTGGGTGAAGCCGTGGCCACGCTGCGCGGCGTGGCGGGCCCGTTCGATCTCGTGTTCAACGACATCGACAAGGAAGGGTATCCGGCATCGCTCCCGGTGATTGCGGAGCGTCTCCGACCCGGCGGCCTCCTGATCGTCGACAATGCCCTCTGGCTTGGGCGGCCGTTCGACGAGTCGGATCGTTCCCCCGCGACGGAGGGGGTACGGGAGCTCACGCGTCGTCTGACGACAGATCCCGGCTGGATCACGTCGCTCGCGCCGATACGCGACGGCCTCCTGATCGCGCTCCGCGCTCCCGCCCGTTGAGCCCGGGTCCGTAACGAGTGTAACGAGGGTCAGAGTCGCATTTCGCGTAATGGGGGTCAGAGTCGGATTTCCGGGAGTGGCATTTCGCGAGAGTCGCATTTCGCGGAGTTGAATTTCCGTCCGCCGGGCCCGGCCGAACGCTCGTCCGCATTTTGTCCGACAGAATCTGACCGTGTCTCCTGACCACGCCGCGTTCCGCCGCGCCGCACCTTCGAGCGCATCGCTGGTCTGGAAGGAGTCATGTGGAAGCAACGACTGCTCGGCGTCGCGCTCGTCGCCCATGGGCTGGCACATGCCGGCCCCGGCATCTGGGCCTCGGGGCGCGGACCCGTCGAACCCCTCGCGTTCCTCTGGTGGATCGCGACGATCGGATTCATCCTCGCCGGTTTCCGCTGCCTCGACTGGCCGGCTCCCCGCGTGCACCCGCTGGTGGTCATCGTACCCGCGGCGGCCGCCTCGCTCGCGCTGCTTCCCTTCCTCGGACTCGGGTGGGTGGCGCTCGGCGGCGCGGTCCTGAACCTCGCGCTCGTGCAGATCGTTCGGCGGTGCACCCGGGATGCTCCGCTCGCCTGGCTCGCTGATGCGCCCTGCCAACCACGCAGCGTGGGAGAGCCGTCGACCCGGCATCCCGTCCGGCATCAGGCTGCATTGGTGCTCGCGAGTCTCTTCCTGCTCCATCTCTCGGCGTCGATCCTGCTGCGGCCGTGGCACACCACATGGGGCACCACCGTCGCCGAGCGTCGCGCGGCGCTGCCGGGAGACGAGCTGATTCCCGATGCGCGGTACGTCATGGATCATGCGATCGTGATCGACGCGCCCGCCGACTCGGTCTGGCCCTGGCTCGTGCAGATCGGCCAGGATCGCGGGGGGTTCTACAGCTATGACTGGCTGGAGCGGCTCATCGGCGACGACGTGCATAACGCGGATTGGATCGTCCCCGACTGGCAGCGTCTCGCCGTCGGAGACCTGGTCCGCGCCGTGCAACCGGACTACCTCGGCGGGCGGCTGGGGAGGGATATCGGCTGGCGCGTCGCGCGGATCGATCCGGGGCGTGCCCTGGTGCTCGAGAACTGGGGTTCCTTCGTGCTGCACCCCGTGAACGGATCCCGCTGCATCCTGCACGTGCGCACGCGCGGCGCCGGCCAGCCCAGCGTCGCCGCCCTCCCCCTGGCGCCGCTCGGCCTCCTGCTCTTCGAGCCGGCCCACTTCCTCATGGAGCGCGGAATGTTGTTAGGCATCAGGAAGAGAGCGGAGCGGATGGGGGATTGAAGGGCTGGCTGGTTGCTGGTTGCTGAGGGCTGGAGCTGGTTGCTGAGGGCTGGGCTGGTGGCTGGGGGCTGGGCTGGCGACTGGGGGGCTGGGCTGGCGGCGGGGGACTCGCCTGGGCGGCCGGCCGCAGGCTGGCACTGCACCCTCTCGGGGCGGAAGAGGTCGCGGGAGAACGCCTCGCCCCCTACCGGGGGGCGAGCCCCCGGGCGGCGGCCGGTGGAGGTGGGGGGAGGCCCCGCAGCCAGCCTGGGTGCCGGGCCGCCCTGACGTCCCGCCCGGCAGTAGGTGCGCCCCGGCACGCCCGAAGCGGCGAAGGGGTCTCCGCCTCCGAGTGCATCGAACCCGGAAGGCCACACAGCGAGTGACGCGACTTGCGGGGGCTGGAGCCGGGTGCGATGCTCGACGCCACCCCACACCCCGGACCCGGATTCTCAT
>DATIGO010000104.1:0-10179 GCA_035454665.1 Gemmatimonadaceae bacterium
GGGGGAAGGTGGTACTTCTCCCATCCACTCGTGCTGGGGCTCGGGACCAGGAACGAGCTTCACGGCCGAGGACGCACGGTGTGGGGGCCGGCCGGTGGAGGAAGGCGCAGCGGGGTGGGGGGAGATCGGGGAGTTGGGGAACGCGGATCAGGCGGAAGAACGCGGATCGGGCGGATCGCTCCGGTGAGGGCTCCCGACTGCGTCGCGGTGGCCGGGGCAACAGAGCAACACGCGGCGTGCATGCGAACAGCCGCAGGGGCTTCTCCTCTGTGTCCCCTGTGTCCTTCGTGGGAGCTTTCCACGAGATCCGGGATCAGCGCGCCGACGTGTGAACCGCGGGAAAGCGCTGGGAGTCTGGAATGCCACCGGGTGATGCGGTTCATTCCGGTCGCGACGACTTGCCGGCCCCCGAACGCAGACGAATGGAAATCGGTCTCTACACGTTCGCCGAAACGACTCCCGATCCCGCCACCGGCCGCACGATCAGCGCGGGGGAGCGCCTGCGCGATCTCCTGGAGGAGGTGGAGCTCGCCGACCAGGTGGGGCTCGACGTCTTCGGCGTGGGCGAGCATCACCGGCCGGATTACTCGGTCTCCACGCCCGCGGTGGTCCTGGCCGCGGCGGCGATGCGCACCCGGCGGATCCGCCTGACGAGTGCCGTCACGGTGCTCAGCTCCGACGATCCCGTGCGCGTGTTCCAGGAGTACGCCACGCTCGATCTGCTCTCGGGCGGGCGGGCGGAGATCATGGCGGGGCGCGGGTCGTTCATCGAGTCCTTCCCGCTCTTCGGCTACGACCTCGACGACTACGACTCGCTCTTTGCCGAGAAGCTCGACCTGCTGCTCGCGCTCCGGGCGAGCGAGCGCGTGACCTGGGCCGGGCGGCACCGCGCGCCTCTCACCGGCCACGCGGTCTATCCGCGACCGATTCAGCAGCCGCTCCCCGTCTGGATCGCCGTGGGGGGGACGCCGCAGTCGGCAGTGCGGGCGGGGACGCTTGGCCTCCCGATGGCGCTGGCCATCATCGGTGGCGAGCCGGCGCGATTCGTCCCGTTCGTGGAGCTGTACCGCGAGAGCGGGCAGCGCGCGGGACACGATCCGGCGGCGCTCAAGGTGAGCATCAACTCGCACGGATACCTCGCCGAAGACTCGCGGCGCGCCGCGGACGAGGCCTTTCCATCGTTCGCCGAGGTCATGACGCGGATCGGGCGCGAGCGCGGCTGGCCGCCGCTCACGCGCGGGAGCTTCGAGGCGCAGCGCGCGCCGCGCGGCGCCCTTCTGGTAGGGAGCCCGCAGGAGGTGATCGACAAGATGCTCTACGAGCACGAGCTCTTCCGGCCGGACCGGTTCCTGATCCAGCTCACCGTGGGGACGATGCCGCACGACAAGGTGATGCGGGCGATCGAGTTGTTAGGCACGGTGGTGGCGCCGGCGGTCAGAAAAGCCGTGACTCGTGACTCGTGACTCGGCGGAGAGCCGAAGCTGCTAGCTCACAGCTGATGAGCTGGTAGCGCTCCGTCCGTCGGTGTTCTCTGTTGCCGGCACCGAACAGACACGGAGAAGAGCGACCGACGGACAGCCGCCAGCCCTTGAGCCGTCAGCAATCAGCTACGCCAGATCTCCCTTCCGGAAGTAGTGCCGCAGCAGGCGCCAGTAGGCGAGCTGCACGACGATCGCCAGGACTGCCACGGCCGCGACGGCTGCGGCCGGCCCCGCCACCGCGACTTGCTTCTCGATCACGGCCATGCTGGCGTACGTGAGCGTCATGTACAGCAGGCCCGCACCCATCTCCCGCACGAAGGCGCCGATCGCGTTCCGGCTCCGGCCGGTGGTAACCCGCAGCATCCACTCCGCACTGCGATAGCGCACGGTGGTCCAGAGCACCACGGGCAACCAGAGGAGAATGACGGGAACGCGAACGAGCGCGCTCGTCACGTCGATCGACCGGGTGGTCACCCACGGCGTGAGGGTAAGCAGCCCCACCAGGAGGGGGAGGCAGATGGCGAGGAGTACGCCGAAACCCGCCAGGATCGCCAGGCTTCCGGTCCACGTGATCGTCGCGCGCTGCGGCCGCGACAGCGGATAGACCCGGTCCTTCGGGAGCAGAGGCGGGAAGATCCACATGCACATCGGCCCGCTCACGACCGCGAGCCCGACGAGGTACGACGCGTCCATCATGTCTGCGCTCGTCGTCGTAATTGCCGTGAAGAGCGACACGGAGCCGACGAACCACAGAATCTGGGTGGCCGCGGCCAGCGGCCAGCCAAAGCGCGTGCGGCTCCCCCACGTTTCGTAGTGGCCGGCCAGCACCCAATCCAGGACCCTTCCGGGCACGAGCGAACGCCGCCAGAGACGGCGCTCGCGCTGGATGCGGGAGCGAACCCGCCACCACATCGCGGGCGATGACAGGGCCACGGCCTCGCGAACGGCCCGCGCGGAGTAGCCCAGATACGCCCACAGCGCCGCGCCCTCGAGCGCCATGAGCGTCGTGAACCACGGATGCGCGGTCGCCAGCGCGGCCACGTGCTCCGCGTACCACGTCATTGCCACGAGAAACACCAGCGCCGCCCACGACTCGAGCGTGAGGATCATCCCTCTTCCGAAGAACACGTTGGCCGCGCCGAAGCCGAACGCGCCGACACCGAGGGCCGCGACCGCAGCGGCGCCGGCGTCCATGCGCGCCAGCAACAGGGGCACGGGGAGCGAGACCAGCGCAGCCAGGAGCGCGAGACCTTTCACAAGGCGAGCGCGCAGGGACGGCAGCGTCCAGGACCACGACACGGGGACCGTCTCCAGGGTGACGAACGCGCTCACCGCGCCGGCGGTGGCCGGGAAGAGCAGGGCGACCTGCCAGAGGGCGCGCCAGGCCCTGGGCGAGAGCTGGTCCGCGCTCGTCGCCTCGAAGACCGAAACGGGACTCTCGAGCAGATTCACCACGGGAATGCCGCAGACGAGCCAGAGCAGCCAGACCCATCCCAGCGCGATCGTGGGGCGCGCGGCCAGCCGGAAGAACGCGTGCAGGTCGTTCACGACTCGCCTCCGGCGTCGCTCGTCCTGGCCAGGACCGCGGGCGACTCGTCAGGCACGCTCCCGTTGCCGTTCGCGTGCCCGTCGAGGAGGAGCGGGAAGGCGCGCTCGAGGTTCAGCGCCTGCGCGCGGATCTCCACGTCGTACCGCGCCCGGAACGAATCCACGTGCCGCACGGGATCGCGCACCGTGAGCCGCGCCTGATACCCGTCCCCCTGCTGCGCCAGCACGAAGGGCTCGGAGAACCGGATCGGCAGGCGTCCCGCGGGCGACGCCACGATCCACTCCGCGAACCGCTCCTGCAGCGCATCGAGCGGCTCGTGCGCGACGAGCCGCCCCTCGTGCAGGCAGACGACGCTGTCAACGATCCGCTCGATGTCGCGGAGGATGTGCGACGAGATCACGATCGTCATCGGCTCGCTGCGGAAGCGCTCGAGGAGCAGTGAGAGCGTCGCTTCGCGCGCGATCGGGTCCAGGTCGGAGAGCGGCTCGTCGAGGAGCAGCAGCGCTGGGTGATGACACATCGCGAGCACGATCGCCATCTTCTGCGCGTTGCCGGGAGATAGCGCGCCCACGCGCGCCTCGCGGTCCAGCTCGAGGAGCTGCACGAGCTGCTGCTCCAGCGCGTGGTCCCAGCGTTCGTAGAACGTGGAGACGTAGCGGATCTGCTGTTCCACGCGCATCCACGGCAGGAAGCGGTCATCCTGCTGCACCACTCCGATGCGCGACAGCTCGGCGGGTCCCAGCTCCGGGGTCGGCGTGCCTAACGTGACGCACGCGCCCGTGGTGGGGAGCTGGAGGCCGATCACGTGGCGCAGAAGCGTCGTCTTGCCGCTTCCGTTCTTCCCGATGAGGCCCGCGATGCGGTCGGCCGGCAGCGCCAGCGTCACGTCGTCGAGCGCTCGTGTCGTCCCGAAGCGCTTCGTCACGTGGCGCAGCTCGAACGCGAGATGCGCAACACTCATGAGACCCTCCGACCGGGCGGCGCCGCGGTGGCGCCCGTTCGGTCCGATCCGGCCGCGCCGCCGAGCATCTCGCGGAAGATGCCCGTGGCGTCGTCGCCGTCGATGCCGAGCTGACGCGCGGCGGTGACGGCAGGCGCCAGTGCCATGCGCAACTGCTCCACGCGCTCCCGCTGCACCGCGCGCCGGCGTCGTGCCCGCACGACGAGCGGGAGACCAGGCCGCCGTTCCACCACGCCTTCCTTCTCGAGCAGCCCGTACGCCTTGCTCACCGTCATGGGATTCACCGCGAGCTCCGCCGACAGGGCGCGCGTCGACGGCAGCTCGTCTCCCGGCGCGAGGAGCCCGCTCGCGACGTGGAAGCGGACCTGCTCGATGATCTGACGGTAGACGGGGATGCCGCTGTGCAGATCGACGGTGATGAGCACCGTGCATGCTCCGTTGATACGCGCGCAAGATGCGGCGCACCGGTGTATAGGTCAAGTAATACGCCGGGCCGGCCCCGGCCCGGGGACGGCGATGGGCGGCGTTCGCGATGGATCGGTGGTCGGTTGCCAGGACGCGTTCCGGCAGGCCACGTCGACGACGCATCAACGCCGCGGGTCTCGTGGCAGGACGCGGATGCGGAGCGCGCTCGACGCCGCGAGTCCGGACGCCTGCGTGGCGACGGCGCGCACCTCGTAGCGTCCCGGAAGCTGATACGTGTGCAGAAACCTCCCGGTGATGCGCCTGGCGCCGCGGGCGAGGGCGGTGTCCACCAGCCCGTCGCCGTATTCCAGCAGAACCCGGTCCAGTTCCTGTGCCCGGGCCTCGATCCGAAACGTCATGACGTCGCCTGCCTCCACCTGAGCGCGCCCGGCCTCGACATGGACGTCAGGCATGCCACAGGCGGCCAGGGTCGCGGCCAGCGCCATCGAGGCGGTGTGCGCGAATCGCGCGGTCCGGTCGGTTCGTACCTGGTCCGGGCACGGCGGCATGACTGACGCTCCGGTGCTCGCAAGAGCGCGCGACGCCGCGATGACACTCGCGATCGAGCGCGCGGGGCGCTGGCCCGGCGACGACTCGTCGGCCGGGCCAGGGCCGCCTCAGGGAATGACGATGTCGAACGGGCGGCTGTTGGTCACCGCACCCGTCGGATCATACGTCAGCACCCCGACTCGATTCGCGCCTCCGCACGCGGTGTAATTGAGCCCCGCCGTCGCGAATCCCACGCCGCGTACCGATACGATCACCGTAACGGGGAGCAGGTCCGCCGGCAGCTGGATGCAGTAGAAGCCATTCGACGGCTGCGTCAACCCAAGCAGGTTCCTGCTGTCCGACCCGATGATCGGCGGTGCAGCACTGCCGTACGCGAACACCGTTCCGTGCGCCCGGATGCCGTACGTCTTCGTTCCGCCGGCATCACCCCTGGCCGCCTGCGCCTCGGGGGCCTGTGAACGCAACGACGTGGGCCGCGCGGTCGGGGCCGTGGGCCGCTCGCCATCGCTGCAGGCGGCGGCTGACAGGACGATCGTGGTGGTCGCTGCCAGTCTCATCGCAGCGCGGGGCAGGAGCCGTGCCGAACGAGACGTGAATGTCGAGATCATGAGTCTGTCTCCTTTTGATTGCTCGTACCGAGTCGCCAGATGATCAGAAGATGATGAGATCGAATGTGCCATCCGCGAGTGCGCCGTTGTTGTCGACGAGCTGCACCGTCAGGACATGCGGGCTGCCGCCGCACGATGACGACAGCGCGTGCAGCACATACCCGGTGCGTCGGGCGGTCACCATCGCGCCCTGGATGGTCACGTCGTCGGGCACCGTGATGCAGTAGTGTCCCGCTTGCAGCCTTGCCGCACTCACGAGGTTCATCGAGGACGTCGAGATAACCGGCGGACCGCCTGCGGACGGCAGGCCGATGATCGTGCCGAACGCGCGGATGGAATACGACGGCGTTCTGCTGCCGCCCCCCTTGGCCGCGCTGGCCCCGAACGGCGGGGAGAGCACTGAAGCGGGTCGATCACCTGGGCCCGTGGGCCGGTCTCCGTCGCGGCAGGCGGCGCCTGCGACGATCGCGGTCGCAACCGCGAGTGCCGCCGTGACGCGAGCGGGCTTGAGCCGCATGCCAGTGCAGGTTGATGCTCTGGTCGAAGCGATCATGATTTCTCCTGAACGAGTTGGCGTCGGCGCCGCGTCCCGGACCGCCCGGGAACACGCGCCGAACGCGCCCGATCCTAACGGCACCGGTGACCGCGCAATCATCGTCCGATCACCAATCGGTCAACGCGCGCTATCCGCTTGATTCACGGGCACGTAGATTCGAGGCGTCCCGCGACATCGCCGCCCGCCGCGCAGTCACCGCGCCGGCGCGTGGCCCGCAACTGGCCGCCGTGGAGCGCGATCCGTGAGTCTCCTCCGACTGCGACTGCTCGGCGGACTCTCCGCCGTTCGAAGCGTCGACGCGTCGCCCGTGGCGATTCAGCCGCGGCGGCTGGCCGTCCTCGCGCTCGTCGCGACCGCGGGGGACCGCGGGATTGCCCGTCCCAATGTGCAGGCCCTCCTCTGGCCCGACGCCGACGAGGAAGCCGGCCGGCGCGTGCTCAACCAGGCCATCTACGCCCTCAAGCGCGACACCGGCGCGGATGATCTCTTCGTCGACGCGCGCGAGCTCGTGCTCAACCCGGCCGTCGTCGAGGCAGACCTCTGGGAGTTCGAGGCCGCGCTGACCGCGGGGGATCCGGAGCGCGCGGTGCGCGCGTACGGCGGTCCCTTCCTCGACGGCTTCCGGCTGCCGCAGGCGGGCGATCTCGAGCGCTGGATCGATGAGCGGAGATCGGCCCTCGAGCACCGTGTGGCTGCCGCGCTCGAACGCCTCGCGATGCAACGGCGCGAGGGCGGCGATCCCGTGGGTGCGGTCGTCTGGTGGCGCGCGCTGGCCGGGCGCGATCCGCTCAACGGACGGGTGACGCTGGAGCTGATGCGGGACCTGGCGGCTGCCGGGGACCGGGCAGGGGCAATCCAGCAGGCGCGGATCTACGAGACGCTCGTCGCGTCGGAGCTCGAGATGGCCCCCGATCCCGCGGTGACGGCGTTCGCGGAATCACTGCGGCGCCCCGGGAAGGCGCCCCCGGTCGTCCGGGAAGCACCGCCCGTCGCGACAGAGGCGCCCGCGCCCTCCGTGCTGGCGCCCTCCCTCGCGCCTCCGGTCGCCGTTCCGGTGGCGCCCCCGGTCGAGCACCGCGCGGTGACCGTCCCGTCGACCGTACGGATTCGCCGTCGCTGGGTGCTCGCCGGACTGGCGGTGCTGGTCACCGGGATCGGCATCGGCGCACTGCTGTCGCGGCGCGTCACCGGTGGCGATGCCTCCGCTGGCCGCGCTCCGCTCCTCGCGGTCGGCGATGTGAGCGATTATCGCGGCGGGGGCGATTCCACGCTGGCACGTCCGCTGGCCGACATGCTGGCGACGAATCTGGCGCGCGTGCCCTCCGCGCGTGTGCTGAGCACGGCGCGCATGCTCGAGCTGATGCGGCAGCTCGCTCCCGAGGGAACGGCGTCGGCCGGCCTCACGGCGGCGGCGGCGCGCCAGGCCGGGGCCGCACAGCTCGTGGACGGCGCGGTCTTCCGCCTGGCGAACGGGAACTTCCGGCTCGATCTGCGGCGCATCGATCTCGCCGACGGCAACGTGATCACGGCGTATACGGTGCATGGGACCGACGTCTTCTCGCTCGCCGACAGCGCGACGGCCCTGCTCGCCCGCGATATGGGGTCGCGCCCTCCCGCGGGGTCCATCGCCGACGTGACGACGCGTTCGATCGCGGCGTATCGGCTGTACGAGCAGGGGCTCCGGGCCTTCAGCGGCGGCGACAACCGCGTGGCGCGTCCGTTGTTCGAGGCGGCGCTCGCCGAGGACTCCACGTTCGCGATGGCGGCGTACTACTTCGCCCTCAGCAGCGACACCGAGGAGGGCGTGCCCCGGCTGGCGCGCGCGGCCAGGTTGGCCGCAGCGGCTCCCGAGCGCGAGCGCCTCATCCTCAAGGCCGGTGTCGCCTTCCGCGACTCGGATCCGCTTGCGCTCGCGTACGCCGACACGCTCACCACGCGGTATCCCGAGGAGATCGAGGGGCACCTGTACCGCGGACTCACCCTGCTGAACCAGGGGGAGAACGCCACGGCGCTGCCGAGCCTGCGGCGCGTGATCGCGATGGACTCGCTGGCGCTGCGGGGGACGCTCGCGCGCTGCGCCGCGTGCGAGGCGCTGGAAGCGATCATCTATGCGTACATCGCGATGGACTCGGCGGCGCTCGCGGTCCAGGAGGCGCGGCGATGGACGGAGCTGCAGCCGCGCTGGCGGCTTCCGTGGGAGACGCTGTTCGGCGCGCTCGCGACGCGTGGCCGGGGCGATGAGGTCTGGGAGGCGGCGCGGATGATGGCGGCGGTGGATCCCTCCTTCGATCGCGATCCCGCCGGACCCGCGTATCGCTGGATTCCGATGGACGAGCCCGCGTCGGCCGAGGAGGCGTTGCGGAGCATTCTGGCGGAGGGTACCCCGCGGCACCGGATGGGAGCGCGGTGGTACCTCACGATCGCGCTGCGCGAGCAGGGGCGATACGCCGAGGCACTGGAGATCGCGCGGCGGTACCGTGAGGCGAATCCGGCCTCGCGGAACGGCACGCCGGCGCTCCCGGTGGCGCAGGCGCTCTACGACCTGGGCCGGTTCCGCGCGGCCGCGGCGCTCTTCGACACATCGGCGGTGCGGCCGCTGCCTGACGAGTCGCCCACCCGGTACGCGCGGAGGCGCGCGTGGGCCATGACGCTCGCGGGGGGAGCGCTCGCCGCCGCTGGAGATACGGTGGGGTTCACGGCCCGCATCGACAGCGTGCGCGTGTACGGCGCGCGGAGCTCGCTCTGTCGCGACCCGCTCCTGCACCACCACCTGCAGGGTCTCCTGCTGCAGCGACGCGCCGACCATGAGGGTGCGGTCGCCGCGTTCCGGCGCGCGATCTGTACCACGACCCTGGGCTACACGCGTACGAACTACGCCCTGGCACGGAGCCTCCTCGCGTTGGGTCGCGCACAGGAGGCCGCCGCGCTGCTCCAGCCCGCCCTGCGGGGCGGGATCGAGGCGTCGAACTACTACATCACCCGCGCGGAGCTGCACGAGCTGCTCGGAGAGACCTGGGAGCGCCTCGGGCAACGCGACAGCGCGGTCGCGCATTACGCGGTGCTCGCGCGGGTCTGGCGCGGCGCCGATGCCGCCCTCGCGCCGCGCGTGGCGCGCGTGCGGGAACGGCTCGCGGCACTCGGTGGCGCGGCGCGAGCGCGCTGACGGCCGCGTCGCGCGTGGGGCGTCGTCAGGCATTCCGCTACGCTCGGGCGCGCCGCGTCCCTTTCGCGCGTGGTGACAATATTGGGCACCGAGGAAACCGATGGACGCACGCCCCAGCCCCTGACGGAGGATCCCGCCGTGCCTCGCAGACCCGACGATGACGCTGCCGCGCCGGACGAGCGATGGCAGGCTCTGCACGACCTCGAGGAATGGCTCGAGGGTCCCATGATCGTCCTGAGCTTCATCTGGCTCGCGCTGCTGGTGCTGGAGCTCACGCGCGGACTCCCGCCTCTCCTGGAAGGCCTGGGCTGGGTGATCTGGGGCGCCTTCGTGCTCGACTTCGTGCTCCGCTTCGCGCTCGCGCCGGTGAAGCGCCAGTTCTTCGCGCGGAACTGGCTCACCGCACTGTCGCTCGTGGTGCCGGCACTCCGGGTCTTCCGCGGGCTGCGCGGGCTGCGCGCCTTGCGCGCGGTGCGCGGCGTCCGGCTGGTCAAGACCGTGAGCTCGCTGAACCGTGGGATGCGGGCGCTGGGCCAGAGCTTCCGGCGCCGCGGCATGGGATACGTCGTCGCCCTCACGCTGCTCTTCACGCTCGCGGGGGCGGCGGCGATCCACGCCTTCGAGCGCGACGTGCCCGGCAGCCCGCTGGGGAGCTACGGCGCCTCGCTCTGGTGGACGGCGATGGTGATGACCACGATGGGCTCGGACTACTTCCCGAAGACCGGCGAAGGGCGGATCCTGTGCGTGCTCCTGGCCGTCTACGCGTTCGCCGTCTTCGGCTACGTGACCGCGACGCTGGCGACGTTCTTCATCGGTCGCGACGCCGAGCGGAGCGACGCGGAGATCGCCGGCCAGCGCGCCATCGACGCGCTGGCCGGCGAAGTGC
>DATIGO010000105.1:0-10651 GCA_035454665.1 Gemmatimonadaceae bacterium
TGCCCGCTACCGTTCGAACACCACGGGGGCGGTGGTCCCCTCCAGGACTTCGAGGTTCGCGGTGATCTGGTCGCCGTTCAGCGTACCGGTGAACGTGGACTGGTCACTCTCGTCGGTGAACGTGATGACGCTGCCACTTATGGTAAACGAGCCGCCGGCGTCGAGAGTCTCGGTGAGTGGTACGCCATTGGTCGTGGTCACCACCGTCACCGAGCCGGTCCACTCGTTGGCCGCAGTGAGGACGAGCTGTCCGGACGTCACCTGGATCTGCGAGGTGGCGTCCTGGAAGAGCGTCGCGGGAAGCGGCTGCGACGCGATGCTGATCATGGCGTACGTTCCGGCGAAGGAGGTATCGGGACCTGCCGGATCGTCATCGTCGTCATCGCACGCCAGCAGCGAGAGCGCCAGGCCGGCCATCCAGAGCTTGCGCATCGATCGTCTCCCAGGTTGAGCACCGCGCGCTGCGTTTGCATGTCCCGGGCCGCGCGCGAGGCGGGCGCAACCGCGTGCGCGTGTCATTGTGCGCCAGGTTCCATGAGCTCGCTCGGCACCATCGCGCCGCCCACGCTAGCCGGACGACGCGCGCGATCCATCCCGCGCCCCGAACGCGTGCGGTCCGCAGGGTGCCGCAGTCGTCACCCTGCGGCGATGCGACGCAGCTGGTCCGGATCGAGCACGCGGAAGCGTCCCCCGCCCGCGGCCGCGATCACGCCGGACTCGCGCAGGGCGCGCAACTCGCGGACCAGAACCTCTCGCGCGGTGCCCACCTCCTCGGCGAGCTGTTCCTGCGTAGCGGGGAGCACCACCACGCAGGTGGATCCGCGCATCCGCATCCGCGTCACGAGGTGTCGTGCGAGCCGGACGGCGACGGGCGCGAAGCGAAGCGCGTCGACGCGCTCGACCAGCTCGCGCACCCGGTTCGCGAGCCGATCGAGGAACCGGAAGGCCACCTCGGGGTGCGCGGCGATGGCCGCGGCGATCACCTCACGGGAGAGCAGCAGGCAGCGCGACGGCTCCGCCGCGATCGCCGTGGCCGGATAGCTGCCGCCGGAAAAGAGCGGCACCTCTCCCAACGTGCCCCCAGACAGCTCGGTGTGAAGCACCTGGCGCCGCCCCGCGACCTCACGGACCACGCGCACGCGTCCTTCCAGGACGACGTGAATACCCGCTGGTGTGCCGCCCACACGAAAGAGCACCTGCCCCGCGCGGTATCGCCGCTCGACGGAACGCTGGCAGAGCAGATGCAGCGCGTCACGTGGCAGGCCCACGCCGAAGGGGAGCTTCGCGAGCTCGTCGATGGTCGAGGCAGGCACGCCGAGGAATCTGCAGCCCCGCCCTTCAACGGTGGAACCCCGGTTCCAGCGCCCCTGGCGCGGCAGTGACAGATTACGCTGGTACTTCACCTCAGGGATCTCATGTCCTCGCTCGAAGCGTTCCGCGCGGCGCTGGCTGGCGCCGCGCTCCTGGGATTCGTGTTCACGTCCCCGCTGTCCGCTCAGCACTCCGGGCACGACACGGCAAACCGTTCGATGCCGGCGACACCGTCGGCGGCGCCCGGCCTTGGTGGCCAGGCCGCGTTCACGACCATCGCCGAGGTCGTGAAGCTGCTCATGGCGGATTCCACGACCGACTGGTCGCGAGTCGACCTCGAGCGGCTGCGTCAGCACCTGATCGACATGGACGAGGTCACCCTGCGCGCCCAGGTGACGCAGACACCCATCCCGGGCGGCCTGCGGATGGAGGTTCGTGGCACGGGTCGCACGCGTGAGGCGATCCGCTCGATGGTGCGGGATCATGCCGCGATGATGCAGTCCGATGCAGCGTTGCGCGCGGAGACCGCGGAGTCGGCCGAGGGAGTCGTGCTCACGGTAACCGCGAGCGACGGAGCGGACTCGCGCACCGAGGAGCGGATCCGCGGGCTCGGCTTCATCGGGTGGCTGACGCTGCAGGATCATCACGCCGAGCACCACGTCGCGATCGCGCGTGGCACGATGAGTGCGCATCGGCACGAGGAGCCTCCTCTGCCCCGTCGGTGGTGAGCGCCTGACCTGGCGACTGGCGCCGCGACCGCCTCGAAGTCACGCGGAGCGGTCACGATGCTCGTTGCAAGGCGCTCCATCAGTACAGCGATGCTGCTGGCCGGCTCACCCGCGCTGGCCCAGACAGCCCAACCACCGAGGATCGGCGAGCTGCCGCCGGCCCCGGCCGAGCGGTACGTGCCGGAACCGCCGGGGATCGCGGTGACCGTGTTCGCCTCAGGGCTCGAAGCGATCTGGAGCCTGCAATTCGCGCCGGACGGCCGTCTCTTCCTCACCGAGCGCCCGGGCCGCATTCGCGTGGTGACGCGCACGGGGCGACTGGACGAGACCCCGTGGGCCACGGTCGACGCCGTGAACACGCGCGGCGAGGGAGGGCTGCTCGGCCTTGCACTGCACCCGCGCTTTGCCGAGGAGCCCTGGGTGTACGTGATGTACACGGCGCGGAAGAACGGCGGCATCGTGAACCGCGTGGTGCGGGTGCGCGAGGTGGACGGGCGCGGTGCGAACGTGGAGGTCGTCCTCGATGATTTGCCCGCCGCGACGAATCACAACGGGGGCCGGCTCCGCTTCGGACCCGATGGCATGTTGTACGTCGGAGCCGGCGACGCCTACGTGCCGGAGCGGGCGCAGGATCGGTCCTCCCCGGCAGGCGCGATCCTCCGCCTGACGCCCGAAGGGCGCGTGCCTGACGACAATCCGTGGCGCGGGAACCCCATATGGGCGCTGGGGCTGCGGAACCCCAACGCGCTGGCCTTCCGCCCGCGTGACGGGGTGCTCTTCGCGGGTGACCACGGCCCGACGAGCGAGTGGCGCAACCTCGGCATCCGCGATCGCGACGAGCTCAACATCGTCCGGAAGGGGGCGAACTACGGCTGGCCCGTGGTCGTCGGGGCACCGGCGCTGGCTGGCTTCGTCGATCCGCTGCTCGCGTGGGATCCGTCGGCGCCACCCGGCGACCTCGTGTTCTATGATGCCGCGCTCCTGCCCGCGCTCCGGGGCGATCTCTTCCTCAGCACGCTCCGCGCGGAGGCACTGATCCGCATCCGGTTCGGGGACACGTCGAAACCGGACCGGGTGACCGCGATCGAGCGCTGGTTCAACTCCGCGCCGCGCGGCATGTCGGTGTACGGCCGCCTCCGCGGCCTCACGGTGGGCCCCGACGGCGCACTGTACGTGGGCACGAGTAATCGCGACGGTCGCGGCCAGCCCCGCCCTGGCGACGATCGGGTGCTGCGCATCGGGCCGGGCGGTCGTTAGCGGCGGGCGGCACACCGGCCCGCGCAGGCGGGAGACCACCCGGGATGCAACCCTTTTCGCGATACTCCCCTCTAATTCAGAGGGGAAACACCGGATCCCGATGCTCGATCCCGACGGCGGACTCGTTCGTGGCACGCTCGACGTGCTCATTCTCAAGGCCCTCTCCTGGGGACCCCGGCACGGCTACGCCGTCGCCGAGTGGATCCGCATGGCGACCGACGAGCAGCTCCTCGTCGAGGAGGGTCCCCTGTACACCGCGCTCCACCGCCTCGAGCGCAAGGGCTGGCTCAGCGCCGAGTGGGGCTACTCCGAGAACAACCGCAAGGCGAAGTACTACCAGCTCAGCCGCAGCGGCCGCCAGCAGCTCCGCGCCGAGGTGTCGAGTTGGGAACGCTACGCACGCGCGGTCACGAAGGCCCTCGCCGTGGCGACGGGATAGGCCAAGGCATGCGACGCGTCATACGGACCGGGTTCGGGCGTGGGAGCATTCCCCGCGAGGTGGACGACGAGCTGGCCTTCCACCTCGAGATGCGCGCCCGGCAGCTCATCGGCGCCGGGCTGTCCCCGGACGAGGCGCGGCGCGAGGCGCTGCGGCAGTTCGGCAACCTCGACGAGGTCCGTGCGTCCTGCGTGGCGATGGACCGGGAACGGATCAGAACCATGAATCGGGTGAGTCTTCTGCAGGACCTTCGGCAGGACGCCGTGTACGCCCTGCGGGTGCTGCGCCGCAACCTCGGGGTCACGACCGTGGTGGTCGCGAGTCTGGCGTTAGGCATCGGCGCCAATACCGCCATCTTCTCGCTCATCAACGCGGTGCTGCTGCGCAAGCTGCCCGTGCGGGCGCCGGACGAGCTGGTCGTGGTCGGGAATCCCTCCTGGGTGAACTCCATGTCCTACGCGACCACCCCGCAGGGCAACGCGCACAGCTATCGCACGTATCTGGCGCTGCGCGACCGCGACGACGGACTGGTGCGCGGTCTCCTGGCCACGGGGAGGGCCGACCGGCTCCTGGTGCACCTGGACGGCGGCCGGGGCGAGCCCGATCGGCCGCGCGGCCGCTACGTCTCGGGCAACTACTTTCACGTCCTCGGCGTGCCGGCGTTTCTGGGGCGTACGTTCGACGGCACGGAAGACGAAACGACCGGTGGCGCTCCCGTCGCGACGGTGAGCCACCGGTACTGGACCAACCGGCTCGGCGGCGACTCCGCGGCCGTGGGACGCGATGTCGTGATCAACGGCGCGCGCTTCACGATCATCGGCGTGACGCCGCCGTGGTTCACGAGCGAGATCGTGGGACAGCAGATCGACATGTGGGTCCCCATCTCGATGCAGGGCGTGCTGGCTCCCAACCGCCAGGTGCTGGACGACCCGCAGGCGTACTGGCTCCTGTTCATGGGACGGCGGACGCCGGGTGTCACGTTCGAGCAGGCGCAGGCCGGCCTCCAGGGCGCGATCCGGCAGATTCTCACCGAGCAGGCGCCCAACGCGGTGGTCGTGTCGGACGTCGCCCGGCTCGAGGTACCCGTCACCCCGGGAGCCAGGGGGCTCTCGCGCGTGCGGACGTCGTACGAAGCCCCGCTGGTGATCCTCATGGTGGGGGTGGGGCTGCTGCTGGTGATCATCTGCGCCAACGTGGCCAACCTCCTGCTGGCGCGGGCCGTGGCCCGTACGCGCGAGACGAGCGTGCGCCTGGCGATCGGCGCGAGCCGCGCGCGACTCGTCAGGCAGATGCTCACGGAGAGCCTGCTTCTGGCGCTCCTCGGCGCCGTGGCGGGGCTGCTGGTGGGGCGCTGGGGGAGCCGGCTCCTGCTCGCGCTCGCGGCCGACGGATCACCGGTGCTCCCCCTCGACACGCGCATCGATGTCGTGGCGCTCGGTTTCACGATGCTGCTCGCGATGCTGGCGGTGGTGGTCTTCGGGCTCGTGCCCGCGCTGCGGGCCTCGCGCGTGGACGTGGCCGGGGCGATGCGCGCCAGCGCGAAGTCCCTCACGGGCGGCGCCGGCCTGCGCGGCGGTCGCAATCCGCTCGGCCGGGCGCTCATCGCCGGACAGGTCGCGCTTTCGATGGTCCTCCTGGTGGGCGCGGCGCTGCTCGTGCGCAGCCTCCGGCACGTCGAGGGTGCGGACACCGGGGTCGATCGCGAGCATCTGCTCGTGGTCGATGTGGATGCCTATTCGCGGGGCTACCGGGATGCGCGCCTGGCCACGCTCGCCCAGGAGCTCGGCGACCGCCTGCGCCGGATCCCGGGCGTGACGGAGCTGAGCTGGTCGGAGAACGGCATCTTCAGTGGGACCGAGTCGGCCAGCAACCTCGGCGTACCCGGCTTCACGGCGCGCGAGGAGCTGGATTCGATCTCGTACTTCGACCAGGTCGGGCCGGACTTCGTGCGGGCGATCGGGGGGCGTCTCCTGCGCGGGCGGGCCATCGAGGCGAGTGACGCCCCGGGATCGGCTCCCGTGGTGCTGGTGAACGAGAGCTTCGCGCGCTTCTACTTCGGTGACGGGGATCCGACCGGCACGACGATCCGCATCAGCGATTCCACCCTGGCGCAGGTCGTCGGCGTGGTCGCGGACATCAAGGACCAATCGCTCACGGCGGCGGCACGCCGGCGCTACTACACCGCGTACATGCAGCGGCCCTTGGGCAGCCCGGGGGCGCTGCGGTTCCTGGTGCGGACCACGGGCGAGCCGGCGCGGCTCGTGCCGGACGTGCGCCGCACGATTCTCGCCCACGACGCGCAGCTTCCGATCGACGGGATCGATCCACTCAGCACGCTGATGCGGCAGTCCATCCGCGAGGGGCGGCTGCTCACGCGGCTGGCGAGCGGGTTCGGGCTGGTCGCGCTGCTCCTGGCCGCGATCGGACTGTACGGCGTGATGAGTTACGCGATCACGCGCCGGACCGGGGAGATCGGGCTCCGCGTGGCGTTAGGCGCGGGGCGAGGGAACGTGATCCGCCTGGTGCTGGGTGATGCGCTTCGACTCGTCTTCATCGGCGTGGCGGTGGGTGTCCCGCTGGCGCTCGCGTCGACCCGGCTCCTGCGCAACCAGTTGTACGGCGTGACGGCGGCCGATCCCGTCGCCATGGGTGTGGCGCTGGCCGTGCTCCTGACGAGCGCGATCGTGGCGGCGCTGCTCCCCGCCGTGCGCGCGTCGCGCGTGGCGCCCGTGGTGGCGCTGCGGGAGGAGTAGCGAAGGCCGGATTGTCATCCCGAGCCACTATTGTCATCCCGAGCGAAGCGAGGGATCTTCTCCGCGTGCGCCGGTAACCGGCAACGGAGTGTGGTGAGCAGATCCCTCGTCGCTTTCGCTCCTCGGGATGACAGATGGCTGACCTGACCGAATCGCAGCGCGCGCTGTTCGCGCTGGCCCGCGAGGCGCGTTCCCGCGCGTACGCGCCGTACTCGAGATTCGCGGTAGGAGCCGCGCTCAGGACGCGCGACGGCCAGATCTTCACGGGATGCAACGTCGAGAACGCCTCGTTCGGCCTGACGATGTGCGCCGAGCGGATCGCGCTGTTCACCGCGGTAAGCACCATCGGTCACGAGGCCCTGTCGGTCGAGGCGATCGCGGTGGATGCGGGGCCCGGACGGGCCGCGTCGCCGTGCGGAGCGTGCCGTCAGGTGCTCGCGGAGCTCGCGCCCGAGGCGCTCGTGATCTGGTTCGACGGCACGGCGCCGCGCCTCTCCGGGGCCGGCGCGCTTCTCCCTGAGTCTTTCCACCTCTGAGTGACGTCCCGGTGGCCCTGAAGGAGCGAGCGGGACGGGGCCTTCCGCCGTGTCGGCGTACGCAGGCCGGGCTGTGGTCTCGCCTCGCCGTCGCTTGCGGGAGAAGACCGCGTCGTGAATCGTTGGACATGCGTTGGCCCGCTCTTGCAGCTCTGGCGACGGTCCTCGCCTGCCGGGGAGATCAGTGGCCGCGCCCTGCCCCGCAGCCGTACGAGCAGTTCGTCGCACAGTTCGATTCCTGGCGTGAGGACCGGCGCAACCGGCTCGTGCAGCCGCCCGCCGGTCCGGTGATACTGGCGGGACTCTGGGAGCTCGGTGAGGGCGCGACGGCGATGGGCCGCGACTCCTCGCTGCCCATCGTGCTGCCCGCGGCGGACGCGCCTCGCCTGGCCGGCATCGTTCGCCGCAGCGGCCAGGACGTTCGATTCGAACCGGCTTCCGGCTCGGGTGTTCGTCTCGCCGACGGGACCCCCGTGACCGCTCCGCGCGCTCTCGCGAGCGACCGGACCGACTCGGCGACGGTGCTCGCGGTCGGGTCGTTGCGCCTCCGGGTACACGGGGAACCGGGCACGGATCGTCTCTGGCTGCGTGCGTGGGACGAGGCGCATCCGGCGCGCACGACCTTCCGGCTGCCGGACACGTATCCGCCCGACACGACCTGGCGGCTGGCGGCGCGCTTCGAGCCCTACGCCGAGCCGCGCGAGTATCGCGTCGAGGATGTCGTCGCGGGCACGCAGGCCTACATCGCGTCGGGGGACCTCGTCTTCCGCACCGGTGGCCGCGAGCTCCGCCTGGCGGCGAGCGGCGACTCGGGAAGCACGACGCTGTTCATCATGTTCTGGGACTCCACGGCCCGCTCGACGACGTACGAGGCCGGGCGCTACGTCCGCACGCCGCTGCCGGATTCCACCGGCTGGACGGTGCTCGACTTCAACCGGGCCTACAATCCGCCCTGCGTTTTCACGCCGTACTCGACCTGCGCCTTTCCCCCGCGGGAGAATCGGCTGCCGCTCGCCATCCCTGCCGGGGAGAGGCGCCTCCGCCCGAAGTGAACTTTCCCGGCCCGCCCGGCGTCACTACGGGCGATGGCTGATCCCGACCCGGCGGTCACCGAGGAGCTTCGGCTCCACCTTCTGGTTCTGCGCTGCCAGGCAGGCGACGAGCGGGCGTTCGGAGCGCTCGTCAGGCAGTTCGGCGACCGGACCCGGCGGTACCTGCGCGGGCTCGTGGGTGACGCCGCCGACGACGTGCAGCAGGACGTCTGGCTCAATGTGTACCGGAACATCCGCACGCTCGCGAATCCGCGCGCGTTCCGCACGTGGCTGTTCCAGACCACGCGGCACCGGGCGATCGACCATCTCCGCCGGCGGCGGCGGGAGCGCGAGCTCCTGATCGACGTGTCAGCCGCGGCCGCCGTCCCCGCGGTCTCGGAGGACGACGCGATGGCGCTGGACGCGGCCGAACTGGACGCGGCCGAGCTGGACGACGCCATGGCGGTGCTCGCCCCCGTGCATCGCGAGGCACTCGTGCTGCGCTACCGCGACGGGATGAGCTACGCCGAGATCGCGCTGGTCGCGGGATGCTCGATCGGGACCGTTCGGTCGCGGCTGCATAACGCGAAGGAGAAGCTGCAGGAACTCATGGCAAAGCACCGGTAGGACCGGTGCACAACGATACCTGAACGGGGAGAGACGATGACACAGTCTGGAACGCCCGGCACGGACGCCACGTGGGCACTGGTGGAACGCGAGAAGCGGCGGGATCGCGCGCTGCGTCGCGTGAGCGTCGGGGCCTGGTCGATCACCTTCATCCTCCTCCTGCTGCTCGCGGTGGCGGTGGGGATGCAGGTGTCGCAGATGCTGCAGGCGGTGAGCGCGGGCGTGATTCCCCTCACCGCGGTGTTCTGGTCGGCGATGCCGCTCATCTCGGTGCTGGGGATCCTGAGCGTGCTGATCGGCACCCTGAGCACCGTGGGCATCTTCCTCCGGCTCCGCACGGCGAGCCTCACGGAAATCCAGCTCCGCCTCGCGGCGCTCGAGGAGATGCTGGCCACGCGCGGTGACGCGCGGGCGTGATCATGCCGAGCGGGCTGCCCGGGCGCTCCCGGTCGTGACAGGAGTGCGTCGTATTGGTCCTCGACCGGGAGCGCAGATGCGTTTCGCGTGGCTGGTGCTGCTGATGCTGTGGCCGTTCGCCGTGTCGGGGAAGACGAGGCGCGACGTCGACGATCGGGGGGCGTGGCAGGCGGCGCGGAACGACTCGGTGGTGGTCGAAGTGGGCGGCAGTGCGCACACGTTCACGGGTGCGGAGTTGCGCGCGCTCCCCCAGGACACGGTGCGCGCTCGCGCGCACGAGGGTCCGATGCAGGCCTTCGTCGGGCCCTCGCTGGCCGCGGTGCTGGCGAAGCAGGGTGCGCGACTCGATAGCCTGCGGGGCCGGGCACTTGCGCCGTACGTGCTCGTCGAGGCGCGCGACGGCTATCGCGTGGTGTTCGGCGTGGCGGAGCTGAGCCGGAGCCTCGCGGGCCGGCGGGTCATCCTGGCGCACCTGGCCGACGGCAAGGCGCTGGACACGGCCATGGGACCGTGGCGCGTGATCGCCGAAGGCGAAAGTCCGACCCGCGCGATGGATCCGGCAGGTGAGTGCCATCCGGCTGCAGCCCGCGCCCCGGTGAGCGCACATTGTTCCAGGGGCAGCACCGCGGGGTCGTGAGCCACGTCACCAACGCGCCGGCACGCGACGTGAAGACTTCAGGACCGACGTGACGATCGGAGGGGTTGCTCCGATCGGGTGTACACAGTCTTCTGGCATCGCGGCGTCACGCGCGCATGTTCGCGCGGACGCGTCTCACGAACCCCGAACGAGGGATGGCGAATGCGGGATACGTCACTCATGCGTCGCGGCATGCTCGGCGCGGTCGCACTGCTCGTGCTCACCTCCGCGCTCGGCGCCTGCGGCTGGAGCCGGAAGGCGAAGGGCGCCGCGATTGGCGCGGCCGCGGGCGGTGCCGCGGGCGCCGTGATCGGCCACCAGACGGGCAACACCACGCGCGGCGCGATCATCGGCGCGGCCGTGGGCGGGACCCTGGGCGCCGTCATCGGCCATCAGATGGACCAGCAGGCCAAGGAGCTGCAGCAGAACATCCCCGGTGCCACGGTGTCGCGCATCGGTGAGGGCATCGCGGTGACGTTCGCCTCGGGGCTGCTGTACGACTTCGACTCCGACGTCGTGCGCCCCGCGGCGCAGGAGAATCTCCGGAACCTGGCGGCGAGCCTCAACAAGTATCCCAACACCGATCTGCTGATCGTGGGGCACACGGACTCGGTGGGAACCGACTCGTACAACCAGTCGCTCTCGCAGCGTCGCGCCACGGCCGCCGCGAACTATCTCTCCACGCAGGGCGTGGCCCCGGGCCGTCTCAAGGCCGTTGGCCGCGGCGAGTCGGAGCCGATCGCCAGCAACGACGGCGACGCCGGACGCCAGCAGAACCGCCGCGTGGAGGTGGCGATCTTTGCGAGTGAGCGCGCGAGGAATCCGTAGGATGAACGAGAAAGGAGACCAGGAGGGGACAGGAGACGAGGGCATTGGGTGACCTGGTCAATCTCGAGGGGTGGGGGGGGGGGGGGG
>DATIGO010000106.1:0-37509 GCA_035454665.1 Gemmatimonadaceae bacterium
CGCATGCGAATGAGCTCGGCGAGGCCGAGGGCGTCGTGGGAGGAGTAGTCGGACATGGGCGGGGAGTGGAGGGAGGAGGGTGGCAGCTGGTTGCTGGTTGCTGATTGCCGGAGCTGGTTGCTGAGTGGCGCCGTTCTGTCCCCCCGCGGGGAGGGGCAGGCAGCGAGGGGCTGCGCTCCGTGGCCTGCGTCCCGGCGAGAGGGCGCAAGGGCTCCTCGCCGTGCCTCCCGCGTTCCAGCACTCAGCAACCAGCTCCAGCAATCAGCAACCAGCAACCAGCTGCCACCTTCCTCCCTCCACTCCCCGCCCATGTCCGACTACTCCTCCCACGACGCCCTCGGCCTCGCCGAGCTCATTCGCATGCGTGAGGTTTCGCCGCGCGAGCTCGTGACGGCGGCGATCGAGCGCATCGAGCAGCACGACCCCGCGCTCAATGCCGTCGTGTATCGCACCTTCGAGACGGCGCGGCGCGTGGCCGAGGCGCCGCTGCCGGAGGGACCGTTCCGCGGCGTGCCGTTCCTGCTCAAGGACCTCCTGGCGTGGTGCGCGGGCGAGCCGATCACGAGCGGGAGCCGGCTCTTCCGGGGGTGGAACGCTCCCTGCGACAGCGAGATCGTGCGGCGCTATCGTCAGGCGGGGCTCGTCATCGTGGGCAAGACGAACACGCCGGAGTTCGGACTCGTCCCGTTCACGGAGTCGGAGCTGCACGGGCCCTGCCGGAATCCGTGGAATACCGCGATGACTCCCGGTGGCTCGTCAGGCGGATCGGCGGCGGCGGTGGCGTGCGGGATGGTGCCCATGGCGGGCGGCGGCGACGGCGGCGGGTCGATCCGCATCCCCGCCTCCTGCTGCGGCGTGTTCGGTCTCAAGCCCACGCGTGGCCGCAACCCCACGGGCCCGATCCAGGGTGAGATCTGGCAGGGCGCGGTGGTCGAGCACGTGCTCACGCGATCGGTGCGCGACAGCGCGGCCATGCTCGACGCGTTGAGCGGCCCCGAGCCGGGCTCGCCCTACTACGCGCCTGCGCCGCCGCGGCCCTTCCTGGAGTCCGCGCAAATGGACCCGCCGCGCCTCCGCATCGCCTTCTCCACCGCGCCGATGCTGGGCCGCACCGTGCACCCCGACTGCGTCCGCGCCGTGGAGGACGCCGCGCGCCTCCTGGAGTCGTTAGGTCACGAGGTGGTCGAGGCCGCTCCCGCCGTGGATCGCGAGTCCTTCGCGCGCGACTTCGTCGTCATGATCTGCGGCGAGACCCGGGCCGACCTCGATGACGCCACCAGGATCCTCGGCCGCGCCGTGGCCCGTGGCGACGTCGAAACCACCACCTGGGCGCTGGCGCTCCTGGGCCAGTCGATCCCCGCAGCGGAGTTCAGTGGCGCGGTCCGCTCGCTCCAACGCGCGGCACGGCGCATGGGCGCGTTCTTCGAGGAGCATCCGATCCTCGTCACCCCCGTGCTGGCCGCGCCGCCCTTCCCCATCGGCGCGCTGCAGCCCCCGCGCTCCGAGCTCCTGGCCCTGGAGATCATGGGGAGGCTCCGCGCGGGACGGGCGCTCAGGGCCTTCGGCGCGATCGAACAGACCGCGGACAAGGTCTTCGAGTGGATGTCCTTCACCCCGCTGGCCAACGTCACGGGGCAACCGGCGATGTCCCTTCCGCTCCACTGGACGGCGGACGGCCTGCCGGTGGGTGTACAGTTCACGGGACGCTACGGAGACGAGTCCACCCTCCTCATGCTCGCCGCCCAGCTCGAGCAGGCGGCGCCTTGGCACGATCGCCATCCGCCCATCTGGTCATGAATCCTCTCTCGCTGTCGGTCTCACTGCTGGACGTGGCGCTCCGCCTGGGCGCGGCGCTCCTGGTGGGCGCGCTGCTCGGACTCAATCGCGAGCTGCGCGACAAGCCCGCCGGGCTCAAGACGCATTCGCTCGTCTCCCTCGGCGCGGCGATCCTCACGCTCGTGAGCATCTCCTTTGCGGCGTCGTCGATGATGATGGACGGCTCCGCCATCGCGCGCGTCGTGCAGGGTGTCATCACCGGCATCGGGTTTCTGGGCGGCGGCGTAATCCTGCGCGACGAGTCCAAGCGGACGGTGCGGGGCCTCACCACGGCGGCCACCATCTGGATCGCCGCATGCCTCGGCATCGCCTGCGGCGCGGGCCAGTGGGGCATCACGGTCATCGCGACGACCGCCGTGCTCCTGGTCCTCCTGGTGGGCGAACCGCTCGAGCAGCACGTCATCCGGAAGGACATGACCGATGAGGAGCGCTAGTGCCGGCGTCGGGGCCGGGGGCTACGGATTCCACCAATAGGTGAACTTCGCGAGCACCGTATTGACGGGGTGCGCCCGGAACAGGTCGCGATAATCACGCGCCATCTCGAACGTCCCGGGGTTCATGTCGTCCTGCAGGCGCCCCTGCTGCCAGACCAGGAAGAACGTCGAGCCCGCCCGGTACTCCCAGCGCAGCACCACGTTGGAGTTGAACTGCTTGACGTTGAAGCCCTCGGGATCGGCGCCGTTGCCGTAGGGCTGATACCGGTCCTCGTAGTCGCGCGCACGCGGATCGGCGAGCTCACGCCAGTCACGGAAGGAACCGCTGCTCACGAACGGCTCGGCGTAGAGCTGCAGCGAGAGCGTGGGCGTGGCGGTCCACGAGGCGCGCATCGTCAGGCTCACGGTGGTCTGCCGCAGGCGCGCGAACGTGTAGTGCGTCGTGTCGCTCAGGAGCGCGCCGAAGTTCCCGATCCACTGCTGGTCGTCGGTCCGCCGTGAGACGCTCGTGCCCAGCGACGCGGAGATCGCGCTGCCGAGCCGTGCCTCGAGGGAACCCGACGCACGGCGCTCGTGCGAGCGCCCCTCGTCGCTCCCCGACACGGCGACCTGGAGACTGGGCACGAGCGTGAGCCGCGGATCGCCCGACAGGTCGAACTGCGCGAACCGGAGCGGCGAGAGCCGCACGGCCGGTCCGCCGCGGGCACACGAGACGCAGTAGTTCGTACCGTAGTTGTTGAACCCGCCCGTGAGCGCGAGCCCCCAGCTGTTCAGCAGGGTGACGCCCGTGTGGAGACTCACGGAGTTCCCCGCCGGGAGCCCCCCCGACGTCCAGTGGTTCTCGGTGTCGAAGAAGCCGGAGGCACCGCGGAACCATTTCGACGGACGCAGCGACTGCAGGCTCAGCGAGTTCCGGATCTGCCGGTCGTTCACCAGGGGCACGATTCCCAGGTCGTTGAGCTCCATGCCCGTCGAGGCATCGCGGTAGTAGCTCGAGAACCGGAACGCGCCGCTGATCTTCGAGAGGGTGAGCGACGTGACGCCGCCGCCCATCGTCGTGCGCGAGGGATCGTAGCGCTCCTCGCCGTCGGGACGCTGCCAGTAGTGCACGGCGCTGCGCTGCGTGCGTGCGATCGCGCTGTCCGAGCCGGCCACGTGGTTGCGCCCCATGTAGGCGGCCACCTCGTAGCCGTCGCCGGCGAAGCGGTGGAAGCCCTCGAGCACCGCGGTGTATGCCTCGCGGCGCAGGAACTCCTCGGTGTCGTCGTCGAGCGAGCGGTTTACCGCCGTGGCCACCAGGCCTAACGAGGACCGCCCGTCACGCATATCCTTCGCAACGCGTCCCACGAAGTAGTTCGCCCGCGGCTCGATCGTCACCCCCGAACGGCCGACCTCGCGATCGGTGACCGCCTCCACGACGCCCAGGGTGAGTCCGTTGGCGAACCGTCCCGTGAGCTTCGCCGCCCCCAGGATCGTCGTGAACACCGGATCCCCCGCCTGCACCAGCGGCGACTGCGGCGCGCGACCGATCCGGCGCGGATAGAATACCCCCTGGCACGGCTGGCAGCGGAACATCCCGGCGCCTTCCTGGAAGAAGGGCCGCCGCTCCTCGAAGCGCACCTCGAACGCCGTGAGATTCAGCACCGCCGGATCCGCCTCGACCTGGCCGAAGTCGGGATTGATCGTGGCGTCGAGCGTGAGGTTCTCCCGGATGCCGTACTTGAAGTCGAGCCCCGCGGCCGTCTTCTGCGGGTGCGCCCAGGCGTCGCCCCGCTGCTCGGTGACGTTCTGCATCGTCACGAAGGGCAGGAGCTCGAGCCGGCTCGCGCGCCGTATGCCGCTGATCCCCTCGAGCGTCCCGAGCTGCGACGCCTTCGCCAGACGCGATGGACGATACAGCGGCCACGCCGTGCGCTCGTTCCGCCGGCCGATGTCACGCCACACGGCGAAGCCGAACGTGTGCTCCGGCGCGTTGCGAAAGCGGAGCTGGCTGAACGGAATCCGGAACTCCGCCGTCCACCCGGCCGAGTCGACGCGCGTGGCCACATCCCACACGCCGTCCCAGGTGTAGTCGGTGATGTTGTCCTGGTACACCGCGCCGTCTTCCCGCACCCCGAGCGGGTTCACGGCGAACTGCACCGCGGTCCGCCGGTCATAGTACGCGTCGATGATGATGCCGACCATGTCGGAGTTCGTGCGCACGTCGCGCCGGCTCAACCGGGCCACGAGGCTGTCGGGATGCGGATCGATCGCGCGCACGAAGACGTAGAAGGCGCGGTCGTCGTACGTGACGCGCACCGTGGTTGGCAGCGAGGGGTCACCGTCCTCCGCGGGATGGAACTGGCGGAAGCCCTGGATCAGGGGCGCCGCCCGCCAGGACTCGTCGTCGTCGCGGCCGTCCAGCACCGGCGCCTCCACGGCCCGCACGGCGCGACCCACCCAGAGCGCCGGGCTCCCATCCGATCCGCTCCCGCCGACGGATGGACTCTGCGCCAGCGCCGGCGCCGCGATCGCCGAGACGATCAGGGCACCGGCCGGCAGCACGTGCCATCGCTTCACATCGCGTCCAGACGCAGGAGCGTCTGCAGCAGCACGTTCGCGCCGTTCACCACGTCCTGCGGCTTCGTGTACTCCTTCGGTGAGTGGCTGATGCCGCCCACGCTCGGGCAGAAGATCATCCCCGACGGGGCGATGTGCGCCATGTACTGCGCGTCGTGCCCCGCCCCGCTCGGCTGATATTGTGTCGTGAGGCCGAGTCCCTTCGCGGCGGCCTCGATGGTCTTCTGCACACCGCTCTCCATCATCGCCGGCGTGCTGAGATACGTGTCCTTGAACGTGAAGGTCGTGCCGTTCTCGTCGCCGATCTTCTTCGCCTCGGCCATCACCTTCTCCGCGAGACGCAGGATCTTCGCCCGCTCCAGATCGCGGATCTCGAGCGTGGTCCGGACCTGGCCGGGGATCACGTTAGGCGCGCCCGGGAAGGCCTGGATGCGTCCCACCGTGCCCACCTGGCGCCCCGGCTCGCTCGTGACCACCCGGTTCACCATCTGCACGTACTTCGCCGCCGCGAGGAGCGCGTCCCTGCGGTTGTTCATCGGCGTGGTGCCGGCGTGGTTGCCGAAGCCCTCGATCGTGACGTCCCACCAGCCGATCCCGACGATCCCCTCGACGACGCCGATGTCGACCTTGTTGGCCTCGAGCGTCCCGCCCTGCTCGATGTGGAGCTCGACGTACGCCGCCACGTCGCCCTGCTTCTTGAGCGGCGCGGTGAGCTTCGTGGGGTCGCCGCCCAGAAACGCGATGCCGTCGCGCCAGGTCTTGCCGCTCACCGCCACGCGCGCGAGATCCGCCTCGCCCAGGTCACCGACCATCCCGCGGCTCCCGACCGTGCCCCCCTCCTCGTTCTGGAACACGACGACCTCGATCGGGTGCCGCGTCGTGATCCCGCGCGCCGCGAGCAGGCGCGCGACCTCGATCGACGACAGCACACCGACGTCGCCGTCGTAGTTGCCGCCATCGGGCACCGAGTCGATGTGCGAGCCGAAGAGCAGGATCTTCGCGGTGGGATCGGAACCGGCGCGGCGCCCCAGGATGTTCCCGGCGAGATCGATCGAGACCTCGAGCTGGGCCTCGCGCATGAGGCGCATGACGTACTCGCGCCCCTGCTTGTCGAATTCGGTGTACGCCGTCCGGCTCACGCCCCCGTACGGGTTCTTGCCGAACTCCGCGAGCTCGGTGAGGTGGCGGTTGATCCGATCGCCGTCGACGCGCAGCGAGGGATCGGCGCCGAGCGGGATGCCCGACCGGTCGCGGGCGGAGAAGGCGGCGGCGGAGATGCCGCCCAATGACAGCGCGCCGACGGCGCCCGCCAGCCGGCGTGAGAAATCGCGGCGGTTCATACGGACCTCAGGGGAGGGGGACCCGACTCTAGTATCGTCCCCGGGGCGCCCGAGCGGTAGGCCGGAGCGCGCCTCCCCGGGCCTGCGCCTGAACGCCGTCGGGCTGGCGCCTCCCGCAGCCTAACGTCTCGTCGTCGGGCTCCCGAACCCGTTCAGCCGCAGCACCACGAGCTCGTCCCCCCCGACGCCGCGGAACAGCATCCGGCCCGCGACCGCATCCGGCGCGGACATCAGCCGGAAGGTGGTGACGCGCTGCGACGGCCCGGGCGCACGGGACGGCGGCGCGCCGACCGAGGCCTTCGGCACCAGGAGCGCGAGCAGGAGCACCGCGCCGGCCGTGAGCGTGACCGCGAGCCGGCCCGGGCCCCGCTCCCGCGCGGCGCGTCCGCTCGTCAGGCGTTCCACGCGCTGCACCAGCATGGAGCCGGGCCGGCCGGTCATCGCGGGCGCGATGAGTCGCGGGCTCGCCACCGACCACTCGGCCACGCGGGCCAGGCAGCGGGCCAGGACCACCGGCTTCCCGAGCACCCGGAGCGCCCAGGCGTCGCTGGCGAACTCGGCGGCGTCCTGCATGCGCCGCCGGGCCAGCCGGTTGAGCGGCTGGAAGAAGAACACCGCCTCGATGAGCCGGGCGAGCAGCAGCCAGCGGGCATCGCGACGCTCGAGGTGCGCGAGCTCGTGCGCCAGCATGCTCTCCTGCTGGATCGGATCCAGCTCGGCGAGTACGCGCCGCGGCAGGCAGATCTCGTCGCGGCCGATCGCCACCGGGCTCGTCAGGCCTTCGGCCATCGTGAGGCGGATCGGCCGCCGGATCCCCACCCGCTGGAGCACCTCCCGCAGGGCGCTGCCGGCCACGGTGAACTCCGCGTCGCGCCGCGCGGCCAGCGAGCGGAGAAAGCGCCACCGTACGAAGAGGAAGCCGGCCAGGAGCACGGCGGCGCCGACGACCCACCCCAGCACCACGCCGATCGGCCAGCGCCGGGAGAGCTCGACGGTGGCCACCGCCTTCCGCGGCCCGGAGAACGCGGGGAGCGGCGCGTGGACGTCGGTGGTCCGGGTGACTTCCAGGCGCACCATCGCCGTCGTGGCCGACTCGCTCACCACGCGCACCGTACCTGCCACGGGCGAGAGGACGCCGGAGGTCTGCAGCGTGGCCGTGAGCAGGCCGCCGCACAGCGCGACCATCCAGAGCCACGAAGCGTTCGTCAGGCGCAGCCGGCGGCCGAGCGGCCCGTCCGCGAGGAGCCAGACGGCCAGGATCAGGATCGTGCTGTGCAGGGCGTAGGTCAGGAGCCACGCGAGCAACGCGTCCGCCCAGCGGACGAGCTCGAGGAGCGGCCTAACGAGATGGAGCGGCATCGCCACGTGCCTCCGCCTCGGCGATCAGGCGCTTGACCTCGTCCAGGTCACCCGCCCGGATGTCCCTGTTGTCCAGCAGATGGCTGATCAGCGCCGCGGGCCGGCCGTCGAACAGGAGCTCCGTGAGCTCGGCCACCATCGTGCGGCGCACCTGCCCCTCCGTCACGGCTGCCCGGTACACGAAGAGCCGCCCCTCGGCACGGTGCTTCACCACACCGCGCTTCTCCAGCCGGCTCAGGAGGGTGGCCACCGTGGTCTGCGCCAGCTGCCGCTCGGGCGCCAGGGCCTCCTGCACCGCGAGCACGGTGCACTCCCCGCGCTCCCAGAGGATGCGGACGATGGCGAGCTGAAGGTCGGTCAGATGGGCCTGCGTGGTCATGCGCTCCTTCCTGTCCCCCCGGGTCCGGTCTCCCCCTCCCGGGCGCCGGGGATCGACGCCGACGGGTGTCGGAGATGGGACACGCTCCGGCCCGCATGGGGTTTACGCGGACGCACGGCTCGCGGCCGTGTTGGTTCGCTTCGCCCCACCCCCCGCAACGATCGGCTGGTCCAACGTGTCTCCGTCGTTGCGGCGCGCGGAGGGCGGATGCGAGCTTTGAGGTCTCCCGGACCCACGATTCCGGGTTTACTGTCGCCTCCGCTGTCCCCGCTGCCCCATTCAGTGCCGTGGCCGATTTCCTGAGCGACCTGCAGGCCCACTTCGGGCAGGCCTACACCATCGAGCGCGAGCTCGGCGGCGGGGGGATGTCGCGCGTGGTCCTGGCTCGCGACACCCGGCTCGAGCGGCGCGTGGTCATCAAGGTCCTGCCGCCGAGTGTGACCGCCGAGATCTCGTCCGACCGCTTCAAGCGCGAGATCATGCTCTCGGCGGCACTCCAGCATCCGAACATCGTGCCGGTGCTGCTGGCCGGGGAGTTCGGGGGGCTGCCGTACTTCGTGATGCCCTTCATCGAGGGAGAGTCGCTCCGCGCGCGGATGATGCGCGGCCCCCTCTCGGTGCGCGAGACGGTGAGCATCCTCAAGGACGTGACGCGCGCGCTCACCTTCGCGCACGGGCGCGGGATCATCCACCGCGACATCAAGCCCGACAACGTGCTGCTCTCGTCAGGCGCGGCGGTCGTCACCGATTTCGGCGTGGCCAAGGCCCTCTCCGCGTCGCGGCACGCGGCCGCGCGGCCGCCGTCGCCCACGATCACCGGGATCGGGATGTCGCCCGGCACGCCGGCCTACATGGCGCCGGAGCAGGCGGCCGCGGATCCGAGCACCGATCACCGCGCCGACCTCTACTCGCTCGGCATCCTGGCGTACGAGATGCTCGCGGGGACGCCGCCGTTCCACGGGCGCACCCCGCAGGCACTGCTCGCGGCACAGCTCTCGGAGAAGCCGCCCCCGCTCTCGTCGCGGCGGTACGACGTGCCGCGGATGCTCTCCGATCTCATCGCGCAGTGCCTGGAGAAGGAACCGAAGCGCCGGCCCGACACGGCGCAGTCGGTGCTGCGTACGCTCGAGGATCCCGCGGTCGTGAGCGGCGTCTTCGACGCCCCGGTGACGTCACGGCGGCGCACGCGCCCGTCCACGATCGTGAGCCTGTTGCTCATTGGCTCGCTGGGCGTGAGCGCGGCCTGGATGTGGCGGTCGAACCGCGCCGCCGCGAGCGCGCCAGCCGATCTGCTCCTTCCCGCGCCGGCCGCCACGCCGGTCGCCGTCGACCGGTCGATCGCGGTCCTGCCGCTGGAGGGGATCGGTCAGGATACCCGCGCCCGCGAGGTGGCGCGCGGGCTCACCTCCGAGGTCACGGGCGCGCTCGTGGGGATCAACGGGATGCGCGTCTCGAGCGAGGCCAGCGCGATCGCGATCCGCGACCGGATCCGCGCGGCCAGCGACAGCGGCCCCCGGCCCGACGTGGCCATGCTGCTCGAGGGGACCGTGCAGCGCGAGCGGGAAGCGATGCGCGTGGTCGTCAGGCTCGTGCAGACCGCGAACGATTCCACGCTCTGGTCGCAGGTCTTCAACGGCTCGGCGGACAGCACGCTCGCGCTGCAGAGTAACGTGGCCCGGGCCGTCACGGCCGCCGTCGTAACGCGCGTGCGCTGATCGGAGCGGGGGCCCGTTTCCCCCGATCGAGACGCCGCCGCCGACCAGACCTGCCTGACTACCCCCACCGATCGACGACGACGGCTCGCTTCGAGGACTTCGTGGAGATGCATGCTAGATGCTGACTCCGCAGCGTGCCATCGATCCGGGAGGAGAGCACCAGCGGCGGGATGAAGCGCGGGGGCGACGGGACCTGGTGGTGAACGGACGCAAAGAAATCCGATTCTCACAGAAACCCGAGAAATGCGACTCTGACCCCCATTACGCTGACCCCCATTACGCGAAATGCGACTCTGACCCCCATTGCGCGAAATGCGACTCTGACCCCCATTTCTTTCTGACCCCGATTTCTTTCACAGGGGGTACTTCCGCAGACGCGGCAGATCGTCGGCGTCACGCTCCGCCACGTAGAGGGCGGACGGCCCGAACCCGATGATACGGCTGCGCACCGGGAGCTCGATCCGATCGGTCCGCTCGCCACGCGCGTCGAAGACGTCGTAGACGACGCGTTGCGCGTTCGCCGGCAGATAACGGCCCACGAAGACGCGGCCGTCGGGGGAGACGATGATCTCCTCCGGATCGAAGGGAGGCTTCGTGTCCGCGAAAAGCGTCCCCCCACTCGTCGCGGGGGTCGCGATGCGCTCTCCCCTCCCCGCGACGCCGATGCCGCCGATTCCCATGCTGCTCCCCAGCCGCTCCGCGAACGCCTCCTGGTCCGCGGCGGTCACGGGGAGCGCCCGGAACGGAATCTCCGGCCCGCGCATGACGCGGCCGTCGGCACCGATCCAGTCCACCCGGTAGGGTGAGGCGCGCACGACGGCGACGCGGCCGTCGGGCGCCACCCCCCAGCCATCCTGGAGCGAGAAGATCACCGTCCGGCTCCGGATCATGTTGCCCTCGGCACCGAGGATCCGGGTCTCGGGTGGCCGGAGCGTGGCCACGGTGTCCATGCGCTGGCTGGCCGGCTCGAGGCGCAGGAGCGGCGTCGGCTGCGGGGACTCGCCGCGGACGAGGCTTCGCAGTGATCGCTCTCCGGTGAAGTACGCGAGCGCGCGCGAGTCCACGCGCTTGAAGTCCACGTCGCGATCAGAGGCCGAGCTCGTGCCGCGCAGCTCGACCGACCGCATCCCGACGATCTGGCCCGCCGCACTCACCAGGAGCACGCGCGGCTGGCCGCGGTCGAGCACGAAGAGCGTATCGCCCGGACCCTGGTAGATGCCGCCGGGTTGCCGGTACTCGTTAGGTCCCGACCCGGCCCGGCCCAGTTTCGTTGCCGCGCCGCGGCGCAGGTCCACCAGGTAGATCGCGGGCTCGCGGAAGTCGGTGAGGAGGACGCGGCCATCGGGAAGCTCGCGCGCGCCGCTGACGGCGCTCAGATCACCCTCGTACGTGCCTGTCGCCGCGCCGAGCCGGCGCGGCGCCGGCTCCGTCTGTGCCGCGCCGCCGGCCGGAAGTCCGATGAGCACCGCGCTGAGAAAGCCGAGAGATCTCGCAAGCATGTGGAGGCGCCGGTTGAGGTTGCTCGCGGAACCGCGGTCCAACCGTCGCTCCGCACCGATTCGTCAGCGGCCCGCAGAAGCGGGGTTGCCCGCTGGCGGCGTCCCGTCAGCCGGAGGGGGCGGGCCGACGGCAGTTGATGTTGCGCACCCTCTCACCGGGCCTCGAGATGGCCACGGTGAGCGGTGATCCGATGGCTGAAGGCCAGGCATACTCGGTGATGCTGCGCCTCGCGCCCGGACGGTGGATCGCGCCGCACTGGCACCCGAACGAGAAGGTCGTCGCCGTGATGTCCGGGACGCTCCTCTTCGGTCACGGCGAAACGCTGGACTCGGCGGGGGCGCGCGCCGTGACCGCCGGCGGCACCGTGCGTGTACCAGCCACCGCGCGGCACTTCGAGGGGGCGCACGGGCAGACGCTCCTGCTGCTGTCGGGGATGGGGCCGCTCCGCTCGAATCCGGTCGCCGCGGGACGCGGCGGCCACGGCGGGCACGGATCGCTCAGAGGTAGCTGAGCCAGGGATCCTTGCGACGCTGCTTGAGCTCCGCGAACCAGCGGCAGGGGAAGTAGAGCGCCACGACGACCAGCGTCGTCACGAGGTACAGCAGGCCGAGGCTCCACTGGTAGCCATCGGGCGCCGGACCCGGCGCCAGTGGATGATTCTGAAAGAGCCACGGCGTCGCGTCGGGCGTGCGCACGAACGAGATCAGCAACGCCACGACGTGGATGAGCGGGATGTGCAGCATGTAGTAGAAGAACGGCACGCGGCCGAACACCGTCATCCACTGCGCCAGCCGTCCCCGCGCGTTCTCCAGCCAGGGCATCACGAGGATCGTGGGCCCGAGCGTCATGAGCAGGAAGAGCAGCGACGCCGGATACTTCGTGGTGCCGAGGAAGCTGAGGAAGGCCGCCATGGGCGGCATGTTCTCCTGCGGCGGCCACGGGCGATCGCCGTAGATCGCGAAGTACCGGAGCACCACGAAGGCAACGATCGCCGTGGCGCCGATCGTCAGGCACCACCGCCGCCGGCGATCGGCGTCCATCCGCAGCACCGCGCCGAAGGCCCAGCCCAGCGCCATCACCCCCACCCAGGGGAGCAGCGAGTAGAGAATCAGGAAGTTCGGATCCTCGGCGCCGAACCAGCGCAGCCCACCGCCAAAGTAGAGGATCCGGTACAGCCACCCCAGATCGCCCTGGAGCAACGGCTGGATCGTCTCCCGGCTCAGGAGGCTCGTCAGGTTGTGCCCCGCCACGGTCACGAGGCCCAGCGCCGTGATCGCGAGCATCGGCAGATGGATCACGAGCGCGGTGAGGATCATGCACCAGCCGAGCATCCAGATCACGCCGCCCAGCATGTAGCTCGAGTAATCGGCGTTGAACGTCCACGCGAGGCGCAGCACCGTGAGCTCGAGGAAGACGAGCCATGCTCCGCGCGTGATGAGCCAGCGCGTGACGGCCCCCTTGTCGCCCACACGCTGCGCGTACAGGTAGGCCGACGTCCCCGCCAGAAACACGAAGGCCGGAGCGCAGAAGTGCGTCACCCAGCGCGTGAAGAAGAGCCCCGGCGTGGCGCCGCCGGCCGGCACGCCCGCGTAGACGCGCACGTGGTCGATCGCCATGAGGACCATGACGACCCCGCGCACGATGTCGACGGAGGCGATCCGCGAGAGCCCGGACGCACGTGCCGGCGCGCTCGTCGCGGGAAGGGTCGGCTCAGGAGCGGTCGCGATCGCCATGCCCAACGATGCGGTCGTCAGGTGGATGGCCACAAGATCGGGCCGGCAAACGGCAGTCTGCGTGCAGCGGGCGGCGTGGACGTGGTGACGTGATGCCCTTGTCATCGCGAGGGAGCGAACGCGACCGAGGGATCTACCCGCCGTACCCACGCCGGTGTCGTCCCGAGTGAAGCGGAGGATCTCTATGGCGAAGCCCGCATGATCGGGCGTTTCTCCGAATGCCGCCCGGCCTCGCCGAATCCCGCGGCGACGAACGCGGAGTATGTCCCGGTCCAGGCGAAGACCGCCGGCATCGCGTCGGAGCCGGGAATCACGGGATACCCTTCCACGATCCCGGCGCCGTGCCTTCTCGCAAAGCGCACCGCCGCGCGCAGCAGCTCAACGGATAGCCCCTGCCGCCGGTACGGCTTCGCCACGAACAGGCACGACACCGACCAGACGGCTTCGTCGTCGATCGGCCGGAGCACGCGCGAGCGATCGAGATAGTCATACGCCTCACGAGGCGCCACGGCGCACCATCCGACGGCTTCGGCTCCCCGGTACGCCAGAATCCCCGGCGGCACGCGATCCCGCGTGAGCCTGCGCAGCGCCTTGCGATTCGCCCCGCTCTTCCCCGCCTCGTACCCGGCGCGCGGGAGCCGCCACGCCATGCACCAGCATCCTCCGCACGCTCCGCGCTCGCCGAAGAGCGCCTCCAGATCCGGCCAGCGGTCCGCCGTCGCCGGATGAAACGTGAATCCTGCCTTCACGCGCCGAGTCCTCGTCATCGCTCACCCTCGAGCCTTCGCAACGCGTCGCCGATCACCTCCCGCCTCCGGCGACTCACGGGAACCTGCGCGCCGCTCCGCAGCACGAGCACCGAGTCGCTCCCCTTCCCTCCGGCCCGCAGCTCGCGCACGCGGTCGAGATTCACGATCGCCGACCGGTGCACGCGCACGAATCGCGCTCCCTCGAGTCGACCGGCAAGCGAGGCCAGCGATTCCCGCAGCAGCAACCGGCGCCCACCCACGTGCAGCACGGCGTAGTAGTCGTCGGCGCCGATCCAGTCGATCTCCCGCGGATCCAGCACCAGATCCCCCGTGGACGTGGGTACCAGCAGGCGACGCGGACCCACCGCGACCTCGCGCGCGCGAGTCGCGTCCGACGATGATGCGGCCATCAGCGCGGCCAGACGCTCCCGGAATGCGACCGCGTCGCGACCCTCCAGATGCGCGCGCACGCGACCGAGCGCGGCGTCGAATCGCTCCTCGCTCACCGGCTTGACGAGATAGTCCAGCGCCTGCGCCTCGAAGGCGCGCACCGCGTGCTCGTCGTAGGCCGTCACGAAGACGGTGGCCGGCATCCGCGCGACACCGCGCGCGCCGATCACGGCGAAACCATCCATCTCCGGCATCTGCACGTCGAGGAAGACGAGATTCACGTCCAGCCTGTCCAGCGCATGCAGGGCCTCTCTGCCGTTGCGGCATTCTCCCGCAACGGTGGTGCCCGCGTGCCGCGCGAGGAGCTGCCGGATCCCGCGGCGCGCGAGAGGCTCGTCATCCACGACGAGGGCGTGGATCTCACGCACGGGCCGCGCCCTCACCTGTTGCCGCGACGTCGTCCGCCGCGCGATAGGGCAGCCGAATCGTCACCGAAACGCGCCCCGCCTCGCGCGACAGCGTCAGGCTCGCCCGATCGCCGTACAGCGTCTTCAGACGTTCCCGGGTGTTGGCGAGCCCCACGCCCGACCCTCCGTTCGGGGCCGGCACCGCATCGTCCGGGACGTCGTTCGCCACGAGCAGCACGAGCGTCGCGTTCTCGACGCGCGCCGCGATGCTCACCGTTCCCCGCTGGCTCATCGCCGCGACGCCGTGCCGCAGCGCGTTCTCCACCAGCGGCTGCAGCACGAAGCTCGGCACGAGGCCGGCGGCTGCGGCTATCGTGATGTCCCACTGCACCGTGAGGCGATCCGGGAACCGCACTACTTCGATCGCGAGGTACTTGCGCAGGATCTCGACCTCCTCGGCGAGCGGTACCTCCTGCGCGTCGCCCTGCGAAAGCACGTGCCGCAGGATGTCGGAGAGCCGGTCCACGACGAGGTTGGCATCGGCGTTGCGCCGGTCGCGGATCAGCACCTGCACCGCGTTCAGGCTGTTGAAGAGGAAGTGCGGATGGAGCTGCATGCGCAGCGCGCCGAGGCGGGCCTGTGCCACCTGCGCCGTGAGGCGCGCGGTCTGGGCTTCGCGTTCCTTGGCCTCGAAGAAGTACGCGAAGGCCATTACGCATCCGAGGACGGTGAAGTACATGAAGACCGACCACGGAAGGCTCGTCAGCATCCAGCTCGCGGCGTGCCGTGAGAGCGGCATGTCCGTGGGCAGCATGCCGAGGACCGCGCGGAGGCCGATCCCGGCCGACGCCCAGGCCACGCAGAGCACGAGCGCGCCTCCGAGGTGCACCGCCACGTGGTGCCGGAGCCACGGCGGACGCAGCGGAAACCGGGTGCCGAGGAGATACGCGATGGGTGTGAGCGCGCCCAGGATGATCCATTCACCTGCCTGAAACGCCATCAGTCCCCACGGGACTCGCGCGCTGCCGCCGAGGCGCGCCTGCATGTACGACTGCCATCCATCGAGCGCTGCTGGAACGAGGCACGCCGCCGCGATGAGCGCGGCGACACGCCTCAGCCGGCGCCGGTCCACTGGCGACCGGGCCACCGGGCCCGTCGTCT
The DNA here is from genome assembly GCA_035454665.1 of Gemmatimonadaceae bacterium. GTDB lineage: Bacteria > Gemmatimonadota > Gemmatimonadetes > Gemmatimonadales > Gemmatimonadaceae > DATIGO01. Next base: position 15,563 of record DATIGO010000106.1, read on the forward strand.
CACTGTCAGCTCGTGAGCGCTCCTCCACGCCGATACGCTAGCAGCGGAATCACGCGTGCGCACGGCTACAGCGGAACGGACACGACGGCAACGGCTGCGCGATCAGCGGAGCGTCTGCTGCAGGGAGTGGCCGGGCTCGAGCCGTGGATGGCTGGAACGGCAACAGCACGAGGCGCAGAGAACGGCCGTAGAGGTTGGTGAGGGGTCGTGAAGGTCGTGAGGGTCGTGAGGGTCGTGAGCTCGTAGGGAGGCGTGGAGGGCGTGGGGGGACGTGGGGCCCGGCGCCTCTGTACGAACACGCGCCCGCGCGGGGGGCGGAGATCGGGGAAGCGAGGACACGGATCTGGCGGATGAACCAATGCGGTTCGACTCGAGAGCCGTTCTGCCGCTGGTCCTCCTTGTCTCCGATGCAGAGGACTGCGACGGTGACCGTCTGGTCCGTCGGCGCTCGGGCTGCCGCACGAGGGAAGCCTCGCCCCGCACCACAGAGCGATCCGCCCGATCCGCCTCATCCGCCCGATCCACGTCCCACTGCGTTGATCTCCCTGCCCGCACGGATGCGTGTTCATACGCCGCCGCCCGGCCCCACACCCTGCGCGTGCTGTTCTCGGCGCCCCTGTGTCTATCGCGTTGCGGTATGGCCGTCACCCGTCACCCGTTCAATCAGCCCGCATCGCCACCACCGGATCCACCCGCGTCGCCCGGCGCGCGGGCACCAGACTCGCCACGAGCGCTATGACCGTGAGCCCGATCGGTACGGTGACGAACGTGAGCGGGTCAGTGGCCGCGACGCCGTAGAGGAGCCGCTCCACGACGCGCGTGAGCAGGAGCGCGCCCACGAGGCCGATGCCCACACCGAGGAGCGCGAGCCGCATGCCCTTCCGGAGCACGAGGAGCGCTACCTGGCCACGGGAGGCGCCGAGCGCCATACGCACGCCCAACTCGCGCGCGCGCTGCGCGACCGCGTACGAGATCACGCCGTAGATCCCCACGGCCGCGAGCGCCATCGCCATGACGGCGAACACGCCGAGCACCTGCCCCGGCATCCGCTGCCGCCAGAGCGAGCGCCAGACGACCTGTTCGAAACTCTGCACCTGATACGCCGGCGCGTCGGGATCCAGCTCCCGCAGGACGCGGCGCAGTCCTGCTTCCAGCGCGAAGGGATCCGCGAGCGACGTGCGAAGCACCAGCGTCTGCGTGCTCCAGGGCAGCGCGAGCTGCGGGAGATAGATTGCAGGGCGCACCGGCTCGGGGAGCCGCCAGTGGTGGAAGTCCCGCACCACCCCCACGATCGTCATCCAGGGCTCCTGCGAGTCGGCGTCGCCGTACTTGATCCGACGACCGAGCGGGTCCTCCCCCCGGAACTCCTGCTCGGCTAAGGTCTCGTTGATCACGCCGATCTGGACGGCGGGGTCACGATCCGCCTCCGTGAGTCCCCGCCCGCGCACGATCGGCGCACCGATCGCCCGGAAGTAGTCGGGACTCACGCTCTGATAGTGCACGAGCAACCCCTCGCTGCGCGGCCGGGCCGGCCGGCCCTCGATCGTCATGGTGCTCTGCACGTTCCACCCGCTGAACGGGATCCCGTTCGCCGATCCCACCGCCTCCACCCCCGGAAGCGCGGCCAGTCGCGCGTACGCGTTCTCCCAGAAGGCGCGCCGCCGGTCCCTCTCGGAGTACTTCGCACTCGGCAGCGAGACCCGCGCGGAGAGAATGCCGGCCTCGTCGAAGCCCAGGTCCGTGCCGCTCAGGGAGCGATAGCTGCGAACGAGCAACGTGGCGCCGATGAGCAGAATGAGGGAGAGCGCGAGCTCCGCCACCACCAGCCCATCGCGCACCCGTCCGCTCTGGCGCCCGCCGGCATCGCCCCGACCGCCTTCCTTGAGGATCTCGTTCACGTCCACGCGTGTGGCGCGGAGCGCGGGCGCGAGACCCAGGAGGAGCCCGGCCAGCGCCGAGATGGCGGCGACGAAGCCCACGACGACGCCATCGACACCTAACGTGAAGTAGTACGGGACGTCGTCGGGGTAGATCAGGGTGAAGAACCGCACGCCCAGCGGCACCAGCAGGGCGCCGACGATGCCTCCGGCGGTCGCGATGAGGAGGCTCTCGAGCAGTACATGCCTCACGACGCGGGCGCGGCCCGCACCCATCGCCACGCGGATCCCCACGTCACGCTGGCGCGACGCCCCGCGGGCCAGCATGAGGTTCGCGACGTTCGCGCACACGATGAGCAGGACCATCGCCACCGCGCCCAGGAAGACCAGGAGCGGGCGCCGCAGATCGCCCACGAGGTCGTCCTGCAGCGACCGCACCTCCGCGGTCCAGCCGGAGTAGTCGTCGGGGTACTCGCGCTCGAGGCGTCGCATGATGCCGTCGAGGTCACGTCGCGCCGCGTCCACGGTCACCCCTGGCCGCAGGCGGCCGATCGCGCCGGCATAGAAGCGGTTGCCGCGGTCCATGATCGGTTCCGGCGGCATGGGCATCCAGACCTGCCCGCGCTCGGGGAAGCTGAAGCGCGGCGGCATCACGCCGACCACGGTGTAGGGCCGGGCGTCGACGCGGATCGTTCTGCCCACGATGGCCGTGTCGCCAGCGAACCGCCGCTGCCAGAGCCCATGACTCAGCAGCACGACGCCGCCGGTCCGCTCCTCGTCAGGCGTGAAGCCGCGCCCGAGCACAGGCGCAACGCCAAGCAGCGGGAAGAGGTTGGCCGTCACCTGCGCCCCTTCGACGCGCTCGGCCTCGTCGTCGGTGCCCGACAGTGTGGCCGTGTTCCAGGTCCAGAGACCGATCTGTTCGAGGGTGCGATTCTCGTCCCGCCAGGAGACCCAGTCCCAGTACGAGATGTTCGAGCCCGTGATGTTCCGCTCCGGCAACCCGGCATAGACGGCGATGAGCTCGTGCGACGCCGGATACGGAAGCGGTCGGATCAGGATTCCATGGACCGCCGTGAAGATCGAGGCCGACGCCGCAACGCCGACGGCGACACAGAGGACGGCTATGGTGGTGAAGCCCGGGCTCCGGCGCAGGGAGCGGGCAGTGAGGCGGAGATCGGTCAGCATGTCGGCGGCCCTTTCCCGGCGGGTGGAACGGCGGTGACGGCGCTCGTCGATGGCGAGCACGGCGCCACGGATCGTGGGATAGTCCCCGAACTGGCGCAGCGCCTCGTCGCGCGCGGCGACTGGCGACATCCCGCGCGCCTCGAGGTCTCGCACGCGCAGCGCGAGGTGGAAGTCCAACTCCTCGTCGACGTCGGCGCGGACGTCGGGTCCGAGGAAGCGAAAGTAGCGGCGCCAGTCGGGGCGACGCGGCTCGTTCATGACGCCCTCGGCCTACGCGGGGAGCGATTGCGCGTCGAGCACGCGGCTCACCGCGGTCACGAACTGGGCCCAGGTCGCCTGCTCGGCCTTGAGTTGCGTGCGGCCTTTCGGCGTCAGCCGGTAGACCTTGGCGCGGCGGTTGTTCTCGCTGAGCTGCCACTCGCTGGTGACCCAGCCGCGTTCCTCGAGGCGGTGGAGCGCGGGGTAGAGCGAGCCCTCACCGATCTGGAGGATGTTCCCGGTGAGCTGCTCGATCCACCGGGCGACGGCGTAGCCGTGTCCGGGCCCCCAGGTCAGGGTCTTGAGGATGAGGAGGTCGAGGGTGCCCTGGAGGAGGTCGACTGGCGGTCGGGGCATAGGCTCTCCCATCGGATGTCGATGTATGGAGAGGAGCATGGGGCTCCATACATCGAATGTCAAGGGGAGGGCCCTCCCGACGGTGGTGCTCCCGGGTATGGTGCGGGGCCGGTCAGCTTCGGACCGACCGCCTTCCGGTTGATCGGCATACCCGGTAATATCCGATATGCCTCGGCGATCCCACTATGCCAGAATCGCGATCACGCTGCCCGTCGAGGACCTCGCGGCCGCGGACCAACTGGCACGCGAGCAACAGCGGTCACGGAGCTGGTTGATCGCGGAGGCCATCCGGCGTTACGCTGCCACCCTGCCCCGCGGCTCCGGCCTCGGCGAGTCGCGCCGCGCCCAACTGATGGCCGACCTGCGCCTGACGCCCGAGGAGCGCGTCCGCGCGGCTGAGGAGACCGCGCGCGTCTCCTTCCTCCTGCGCCCCGCCGCCGGCAAGCGCGTGATCGCCTTCGATCGCTACGAGGACTATCTGGATTGGAAGCGCCGGGAGGATCGTGGCGCGTAAACCGGGGAAGCGCTATGCCACCCGGCTGGCTCACGTATGCAGTGAGCTCAACACCGAGCGCGTGCGGTACGTGCTCGTGGGAGCCTCGGCCATGCAGCTCTGGGGAACGACGCGCGCCACGCGCGACATCGACATCCTCATCGAGCCCACGGTCGCGAACGCCAGGCGCGCGCTCGCGGCGCTCGGGCGACTCGGCTTCGGATTCGCGGCGGAACTCTCGCCGGAGGAGATCGTCCAGCGCCCCGTGACGATGATCGGCGACATGCCGAGCGTCGATGTGCTGACGCGTGCGTGGAATCTCCGCTTCGCTGAGGCGAAACCGCGAGCGGTTACCATAGCCCTGGAAGGAGTGGAGATCCCGGTGGCTTCGATCGAAGACCTGATCGAGTCCAAGCGCACGGGTCGACTGCAGGACGCCGCGGATATCGAAGTGCTCGAGGAGATCCGGCGGATTCGCGGCTGAGGCCGCGTGCCGTGACGATGCTGTCATCCCGAGGAGCGAAGCAACGAGGGATCTGTTGACCCTGCCCCGTGACCAGTCACCAGCACACCGCTAATAGATCCCTCGTCGGCTGCGCCTCCTCGGGATGACAAGGGTTGGACGCGTCAAGTTGGTATCGCGCTGAACCCTGCGATCTCGAAGTGGCGATCGAGCGTAAGCGCTTCGTCGATGTGCCGGCTCTTCATGACCTGAAAGCTCACGGCATCGGCGAGCGAGAAGAGCTGGTCATCGAACCGCTCGAGCCAGCCCTTGATCGCCGCCGCCTCGAGGTCGGCGGTGCTGAACACCACCAGGTTGGGCGCCTCGCGCACCGTACGCGCGAAGATGAGCGCCGCCTGCCGGTGCACCCGATGCAGGAGCAACGCCTGCGTCTCGGCCACCACGAGATTGGTCGTGACGACGCGCTGCCCCGCGCGCACACGCTCCTGGAGGGCGCGCGCGAGCTCCCGGTGCTGCGGGTGTTTCGCGACCACGATGGGATACCACGCCGAGGTATCGACGAAGACCTCAGCGGCCACTGCGTCTCGTCCGCTTGGCCGCGGTCGGGGCGCGCGCCGCAGGGTCGGCGACGTCGGCCAGGACGCGGTCGTGTTCGGCGGCGGCATCGTAGGGGAGCGGCGTTGCCGCCTCCCCTTCCGCGATACCGATCAGGCGCAGCGCCGGGTGGTGCTGGGGATGGCGCACCGACTCCTCGAGCGCGCAGATCGCGCGACGGATGACGTCGGACATGGAGAGACTGAGCTGGTTCGCCAGGCGTCTGAGTGTCTCCCGGTCGTCCTGCGCGAGGTAGACCTGGACCGGCTCGGCGACGCGATCACGCTTTTCATGACGTTTGGCCATGATTCATGATAGCCGAGCCTTCGCGGGGAGACAACCCCTTGTCCCGGGCACATGGACGTCTCGGTACCGGATCGCCTCGCCCGGCAGGGGCGGGGTGGTCTTCGGCACCACGCGCCGCCTGCTCGTACGCGTGCGCCAGCCTGACGAGCATGGGCTCGCTGAACGGCCGAGCTGGCACTCGGGGCCCGACCCGGTGGCGAGACCGTCGCCGCCGCCCCCGCCCCCCCCGCCGGCGACGGAGGGGAGCCGGTGGACACCTCCGCCGGGGTGGCCGGTTTTGGGGGTGCGGGGGCCGGATCTGGGGGTGGCGGCCAGACCTTCGGGCGACCGCCGACCCCCCGCACCGGGATGCCGGCGGCCTTGAGATAGGCGCTGGCCGTTTCTCGGCGGATGCCAGTGGCGGCCTGGATGCGGCGGAGCGACCAGCCGAGTCGCCCTAACGCCAGAACCTGCTGCTGTTTGTGGTCGCTCAAGACGTGGCTCATGAGCGGCGAAGGACCATCCGGTCCTCGCCGACGTCAACGTCTCGGCCCGCTATCCGCGGTGGCCGGTTTTCAGCCGTCCATCAGTGGCCGGTTTTGGGTGTCCACCGAGGATCTCGAGCGAGATCGGCAGTCCGTCCACCGCCACCCCCGCCGGCACCACGATCGCCGGGAGTCCCGTGATCGCGCTCACGGGATTGTCGCGCGGGCCGCGATCCCCCGTGCCTAACGGCGGAGCCGTGAGCGCCTTGAACGGATACACCAGCGCATCGACGCGGAACCGGTCCATCAGATCCACGAGCACCTTTCGCATCGTGAGGCGGTTCTCCAGCCGCGCGAGATACTCCTGGTCGTAGTCCAGCGGCTGCGCGCGCATCCCGGTCCGGAACTGGCCGTCGAGCTGCCGCAGGTACTTCCCCGTCGCGATCAGCTCCCGGAGGCTCTTCACCGGCGTGTCCGGCCCGCGCCGCCTCAGATACGCGTCGAACGCGGCCTCGAACATGGCCTAGAACTCTTACGTGTTGGCCCGCGTCTCACGTGCGAGCCGAACGCTTACTGCTACGACAGGCCCACAGCTTCTTACGGGACGAGTACGCCCAGAGAGGAAACGAGATGGACGCTTGTGGTGCGCTCGACCAGTGCAGCGAATGTGGTCGCTGGTAGTGGCAGCGAAGCTTGGAGCTCTCCGTTGCAGCCGTCGAGTTGGATTACCTGGCGCTCAACGTTTAGGTACACGTGCTCTCGATGGGTGGCGAGCAGGCGCCCAAGTTTCTCAAGGTTCAAAGCGTCATAAGCTGAGAGGACTTCATCGATAGCAGCACTCGCGAGTGACTCTCCGCAGCTGCCATGGCAATCACCAGATTTGCAACTGGTGTGCTTCGTTCCCGACTTGGACCCCGTGGTACCGTCGTCCCAATGCCTACCACCAGCCGGATCACAAGTCTCCCAGAAGCACGCAAAGCAGTCCTCATCGACGACCGCTGACGCGGGAGCGACGATGCCGACGGACAGCAGCCCGATCAGAGAAGCGGTCACCAGTCCTGTTAGCCGTCCGCGACCCTGGCGTGAGCTCAGCCTACGTCTCACTGTGCCTCCTATCGAAGGGAAGACATTGCGACTGACCAGATCCGAATTGAAGGGAATCCTTCCTTGTCTTCGTGATAGCCGTGAACGATCCCGGGACATGCGAACCCCCGCAGATGCTGGTCAAACCTCAGAGAGGCCAGTACCAGGCCGCGCTTGGGATCCACCACCTCCACGATGCTGTCAAACTCCCACGACCTGTCCTCGGACTGACTCCCGGTCGCCGCGCGGGCCCGATCATCGCTGGCCACACGCGCGTTCGGATCTGCCACCGAGATCAGGACCCATACCAAACCGTGCGGGTCCTGTTGGATGTCGATGATCATTGGGCCGGCCCGTGAACCATCGCTGCGGGGCTTCCAAGGTTTGAACCACGGCGTATCCACTTCAAGCGTCTGAATGTGCACGCCGCTGGTATCCCAGAGCTCTAATACGTACTCCGATACCCTCGCAGACCAGAGTTGGCCCTCGTCCGATGACGTCAGTCGGCGAGACTCCAGGAAGCGGTTATCCGGGCGTACCACGGGAATGACAGCGCCGAATGACCGGCGCAGCTGGCCATCCACACTCACCTTGTGAAGTGGAAGGCCTATCCGTTCTCGCGTTGGGATCGATCCTTGCAGGATCATAGAGCCATCGTTATAGCCGATGGCAGCCGCCGTCGGGACCGGGAGCGGCGAGGTTCGCGCCAGTTCCAGAGAAGGCGTGAGCACGGTGAGGCGGCGCCGTGATGGCTCGAACACCCACAGTGAATCGCCCGGGCCGAACAAGAGCGGAAAGATGACGTCGAACTCTCCGGGCCCCGATCCTCTTCGACCAACCGTCCGTATGAATGCGCCCTCACGATCGAAGTGGAGGATCTCACCTCGACGAGACATCGTGACCGCTGCGAATTCTCCGCGCGTGTTGCATGCGAGCCATGGAGCACTTCCGACTTGCGCAGGTCCATCCCTCGTACCTAAAGAGGTGCGCTCTGTGGCGGTGATGGAGCACTGATTACAGACGTCGCCCCGTCTTACACGAACGGCCTCCTGTCCGTGTAATGCGGCAGCATGTATCAATGTTGCAAAACCAATGCTGCACCAAGTTGCGAGTCGTCTCACGTTACGGAACCCTTGCGGCGGATGATGGAGGGGCCTGCACGCGACATGCGATCGGAACAGCTTTGCCAGGCATGGGTTGGAAAGGTTGTTGCGGCGCGAGACGTTGCAGGCGAGCGATGTGCGTCATCCGGTGGGACCGGCAGACGGACTACCGGGTTTCCCCGTGAGTACTCGCCCCAAAGCCTCCTGTCCGCCGTCTAACGTTGCCTCTGCGCGTGACTCGGGGTGGCGGGCGCTTCTGGCAACGCAAGTGCGTGTCGGAACAGTGCCGCGGATTGAGCGACCGACATGCTGGCGACAACCGCGTTCCGAGCGCAATTCCATACTTGCACGGCTTGGCGCTCCCGATTGAAGCTGACGTAGCCGGCCAGTCTCGGAGAGTGCAAGATGACGCCGGCGAGATCGCCAGTCGCGGCTCGTCCAGTCTCGAGCGGGTCGCGCGAGGCGGCGTGAACGTTAGGCCGGAGACCTAGCGCCGTCATCAGAGCTCCAACAGCGAAGGCAAGCAATGTTCTCCTCAACATGTCTTCCTCCTACTTTCGCCTCAATCGTACCTCAAGCAGGTCTAACCGCGGAATGTCACTCGTGTCCGAATAGACACGCACCATCAGCTTCCCCGAGAAGAACCCGCGCATCGCGCCCTCAAACCGCCTTGTTGCGACGAGTGCGTTCGCCTCCGGGTCAATCACGTCAATCACGGTGTCGAACGTTTCATCAAACGCCGCGCTAAGGGCCGAGCCAGACGGCAATGCCTTGGTGGCTCCGGCTTTGGGGACCAGTACGCAGACCCACAACAGACCCTCGCCATCCTCCACAACACCAGCCAAGAGTGGCTCCAGTCTAGGTGCTCCCTGCGTTGTGTGACCGAACTGTAGCCATGGTGGAAACCACGCTGGCTGACGCGTGATCGTGTGCAGCAGACGACCGTCAGTAGTCCATTTCTGAATCTCGTAGCGGTTTACACGCGCAGCCCAAAGCGTCCCCGCGTCAGAGAGGCCGATGGTACGGCGCGCCGCCCATTCCCGGTCCTCACCCGGTCGCAGCTCAATATCGCCGAACGATCGTACTACCTCTCCCGTCGCACGAGCGATGACGTGAAGCGGTCGGGTGATGCCAGCACGAGCGATGGGCGCGGCGATGACGATCTCACCATCGCTAGTGACTTGGGCGGACAGAACCGTGCTCGGGGGCCTCATTGCCACTCGCGCAACGACACCGGCCGCCGACATGAACCCCGTCTGGTGGTTGCTGAACAACACTAGCGTGTCGTGAGGCCCCATCGCGAACGTAAACAGCCCAGCAAAATCACCTGGCCCATGCCCTTCCCGAGCTAGCGATCTGATCCTTTGCCCGGAGTGATCGTATACGTCAATCGCTGGCTCGCCTCCTTTGGGTCGCCATCTCGGACCAACGTAAAACTCCCCTCGCGCTCCTTGGGCGAGGGCCAAGACGTCCTGGAAGTAATAGACCGAATCAAGTTCGGAACCGATGTGAGCAAGGATGCCGACCTCAATCGAACACCCTCGGCAACTTACCTCGGATGAGATTCTCCCGGAGTTCTGTGCCCGCGCGGACTCGACGCATGCCAAGATGGCGATGAGGGAGGACGCAGCTGCGGCGCCGCTCACCCAGCGCCCGAAGCTTGAAACGCCGTGCGTTACCTCGCCGCCCAGCGTGGTCTCTCTTTCTGTCGACCTAGTGCATCGTGTGCTCATCGGCGAACGATATGCCGGGTGAATGACGCATGGAGCAGCGCTGCCCCGATAGTAGGAACAAGCGGCCGCACGCGCCATCTACCGGTTCGGCACCATCGTTACGGTTTCGGCCGGAGCCTGTGAGGCAGCGGGTGGGGCACCACCTCGCATCCTGTTCCGCCGATCCAAGCCCCAGCGAGCCGAGTCACCCATGAGCCGTTCAGTGCCAGCCCGTCGGTGCCCGTCAGTGCTAGTTAGCCTCAGTGCAGCGTCGTCGCCGCAACTAAGACGACCAGGTGGTTCCTCTCGTTTTCGATGTGTGCGTGCGGGAGGGGCTTGTTACACACCTTCACGATCCGCGGAAAATACGTGCAACCCCCGCCGAAGGCTGCGCCGCACAAAGATCTGTCTGCCCTCGGTGATCTGCAACGGGATGCGCAGGTTGCCGACGCGGGCCGAGTTCCCGTTCGGCATGATCCAATACGACTAGAGCGACGGATCGAGAAGTTCTCGCAACCGTCGGCCGAGCCCTCCATGTGCGCCAAGAGTACGAAGAAGGCGCCAACGGCTCATTCGTAGCGATGCCGCAGTCTGGAATCCAAAACAACGAGCAAGTTCCTCGCGACTCCAGTGCGGGTGCCGCCGCGCTGACTCGACCATGGTCAAGTGCCGTCCCGCACGGATGAGCGCGTCACAACCAGGGAACTCCGCTCGTCGAAGCCGCTTCCTGAGCGTGCGAATGGCCATCCCGAATGTGCTTGCTACGGCAGAAACGTTTAGCTGCTGGCTGCCGTTCCGCAGACAGTACATGATGATGGTCGACGCGCCGGAGCGAGGAAGTGCCTCATCCAGCGCGCGCAGTTCGGGCTCTGGAGCGGGGTGTCGCAACCGGGAGCGAAGCGCCTCGAGCAAGGGGTCCAAGTCGGAGCCGAGTCCGTCGCGACCCGGAGCAGTCACATCGAAGACGCCGTCAGCGCCAGCCTTGGAGTACTGGATGATTCGCTCGCTGTGTTCCGACGCAAACGCCTCACATACTAGAATGCTCACGTGAGGGAGTCGCTTGCGGACTCGACGGATTAGGACCGCTGCGAGGAGACCGCCGGTTCCCCGTGCCCCAAGGACGAGAGTCGCAGAATCGACAAGTGCCGAGTGCAGATCACGATCAGATAACGTCTCAGTATCGACGGTACCGACACGATGCGGGGCCAAGCGCCTCGCGATCACCTCGGCGAGCGTACCGCAGCCGGCATCAACGATGATATCAGCGCGCCGGCGGTCCATACCCCCCCCGCCCGCGCTGCGCGGTCTTTCACTAGGCACGACGGTTCCTCCGGGCACAGACCAAATGAGGAGTCCGTATGGGCAAGGGCGTGTCGAGTAGAAGTATTGTCGATTTGTCCATCCGGTCAACCCCTCGTGGGTCGGCAGCGTCACGTGCTCCCGCCCGTCCTTCGGAAACGACGGCAATCCAGAGAACGCTCCTGCAGGTTTCAAAAAGACCGAATGTTTTCCCCCCGCAGCGGCGGCGTGGTCTCCGGCACGATCCGTCGCCGGCTCGCCTGCTCATACGCGTGCGCCAGCCTGACGAGCGTCGGCTCGCTGAACGGACGCCCCAGGATCTCGAGCGAGATCGGCAGCCCGTCGGCCGCCACCCCTGCCGGCACCACGATCGCCGGCAGCCCCGTGATCGCGCTCACGGGATTGTCGCGCGGCCCACGATCCCCCGTGCCTAACGGCGGCGCGGTGAGCGACTTGAACGGATACACCAGCGCATCCACGCGGAACTCATCCATCAGATCCACGAGCACCTTCCGCATCGTCAGGCGGTTCTCGAGCCGCCCGAGATACTCCTGGTCGAAGTCCAGCGGCTGCGCGCGCATCCCGGTCCGGAACTGCCCGTCGAGCTGCCGGAGATACTTCCCCGTCGCGATCAGCTCCCTGAGACTCTTTACCGGCGTATCCGGCCCGCGCCGCCGGAGATAGGCGTCGAACACTGCCTCGAACTCGTACGTGCTGGCCCGCGCCATGGGGAAGAAGCTCACGAGGTCCATTCCCGTCGTGAGCCCGTCCATGATCACCGCCCCGCGCCGCCGCATGAGCGTGATCTCCTGCTCGATCAACCGGTTGATCGGCTGGAACTGCGAGTCAGCCCGAAAGAGGTCCCGCAGCACACCGATCCGCGCGCCGCGCAGCGCGAGCGTGTCGAGCCCCTCGTCGTAGCGCTTCGGATCGAGCTTGCCCAGGCTCTCCCAGGTGAAGAGGTCCTCGGGATCCACACCGCGCATGTAGCTCAACAGGAGCGCCGCGTCGGCCACGGTCTTGCCGTGCGCGCCGATCCGGTCCTGCGTGAACGAGATCGCGATCACGCCCGCGCGGCTCGTCAGACCCTGCGTTGGCGCGATGCCGACGATGGAGTTGTTCGAGGCCGGGCTCCGGATCGACGCCCCGGTCTCGGTCGCGATTCCCACCGTCGCGAACCCCACGTTCACGGCCACACCAGTCCCCGCGCTCGAACCGCCTGGATTGCGCGCGAGATCGTACGGATTGAGCACCTGCCCACCTAACGAGCTCAGCCCCTGAGAGCCCAGGTTGAACTCGTCGAGGTTGGTCTTGAGGAAGATGATCGCGCCGGCCTCGCGCAGCTTCCGGATCACCGTGGCGTCGTTCGCGGGATACGTGCCCGCGAGCGCGAGATTCCCGCCCGCCGAGGGGATGTCGTGCACGTCCACCACGTCCTTCACGGCTACCGGGATGCCATGCAGCGGGCTCCGGATCCCCTTCTCGCGCCGCTCCTGATCCAGCGCCCGCGCCACCTCCCGCGCCCTGGGGTTGATCTGGATGATCGCGTTGAGCTTGGGCCCGTTCTTCTCGTACGCCTCGATCCGCGCGAGGTACATCTCGATGAGCCGCTCGTACGTGAGCGTTCCCGCCGCCACGGCCGCCTGGATGTCCGCCACGCTCGCCGTCATGAGATCGACGGCGCGGGATGCCTGTGCCGACGGCTGCTGCGCGGTCGCCAGGCCGGGCGTGAACGCCGCGACCAGCAACACGGCGCAGAGCGACCGGCGGCACCGACGCCTGCTCAGGGTGATCAGCGTGAACATGAGCCACTCACGGTTGGCGGGACGCCTCGAATATGCCGCCTCCGCCTTCCGTTGCCAGTCGTTCCCGTCCCCTTCCCTCAGGTCCTGTCCAGCACCTCCCGCACCGTCTGCGCGATCCCGTGCATCGTGAACGGCTTCTGCAGGTACACTGCGTTCCGCGGCAGCGCCCCGTCGCGCTCCACCGTGTGCCCCGTATACCCGGACATGAAGATCACCCGGAGTCGCGGCAATCGCGCCGCGAGCTTCGCCGCCAGCTCGGGACCGCTCATCTCCGGCATCACGACGTCGGTCAGCAGGAGATGCACGTCCCGCTCGGGATCCGCCTCGATGAGCGCGATCGCCTGCGTGCCGCTGCTGGCCGCGAGCACGCGATACCCCTGGCTGCTCAGGATGCGCGTCGCCACGCGGCGCACGACCTCATCGTCCTCGGCCAGCAGGATCGTCTCCGTCCCGGTGAGCACCGCCGAGTCGGTCGTGGCGGGTGCCGTCCAGTCGCCGCCCGGCGCCGCCATCTCCGGAATGAGGATCCGGAACGTGCTCCCGCGTCCCGGCTCGGAGCGGACCTCGATGTGCCCGCCCGCCTGCCTGACGATGCCGTACACCGTGGCCAGGCCGAGTCCCGTGCCCTGTCCCCGCTCCTTGGTCGTGAAGAACGGCTCGAAGAGCCGGGCGCGCGTCGCGGCGTCCATCCCCACCCCGGTGTCGCTCACCGCGATCCAGACGTGCGGACCCACGGACGCCTCGGGATGCGAGGCGACGTACGACGCGTCGAGCACCGCCCGCGCCGTCTCGATGGTGAGCTTCCCGCCCCGCGGCATCGCATCGCGCGCGTTCACCGCGAGGTTCACGATCACCTGCTCGAGCTGGCCGGCGTCCGAGTGGATCCACCCTGCCTCGGGGCACAGCCTCGTGACGAGCTCCACGTTCTCGCCGATCAGCCGCTGCAGCAGCCGCTCCATCTTCGCCACGGCCTCGTTCACCCTGAGCGGCCGGACGTCGATCATCTGGCGCCGGCTGAACGCGAGGAGCTGCCGCGTCAGCCCCGCCGCCCGCTCCGCCGCGCCGCGGATCTCCTCGAGGTCGCGCCGACGCTCATCCTCCTGCGGCAGGCTCTCCAGCACGAACCCCGTGAAGCCGAGGATCGCGGTGGTCACGTTGTTGAAGTCGTGCGCTACGCCGCCGGCCAGGCGTCCGAGCGCGTCCATCTTCTGCATGTGGAGCAATTGCTGCTGGCTGTGCCGGAGCTCCTGCATGCGCGCCTCGAGCTCGCTGTTGAGCCGCCGCAGCTCGGCCTCGCTCTCACCTCGCGCGCGCTCCGCGGCCAGCCGCGCGGTCACGTCGTTGGCGAGCGAGAGCACGATACGGCGGCCCCCGATCTCCATGAGATGCCGGGTGACCTCCACGTCGATCGTGCTCCCGTCCTTGCGCAGATGGCGCGCCATGCCGGCCGCGGCGAGACCGAGCTGCGCGTTGCGGAAGTGGTCGACGATCTTCCGCACGTCTTCCGGCGGGCGGATGTCGCGCATCGTCATGGCGACGAACTCCTCGCGCGAGTAGCCGTAATTCCGGACTGCCGCGTCGTTCACGTCGAGAATCGCCAGGCTCTCCGGCTCGAACACGAACATGGGGAGCGGATTCTCGTCGAAGAGCAGACGGTAGCGCTGCACGAGCGTCTCCAGGCGCTCGCGCCCACGACCGACCTCCGCCGCCATCGCGTTGAACGAGGTGGCGAGGCGTCCGATCTCGTCGGAGCGCCTGGCCTCCACGACCTCCGACGGGCGTCCCGCCGCCATCGCCTCGGCGCTGGCAGTCACGCGCGCGATCGTCGAGGTGACGCGGCGGCTCAGGACGGAGCCCGCGGCGGCGCCTGCGACGGCGAGGATTGCGGAGAGGAAGAGCGAGCGCGCCAGGAAGCCCGTGGCACCCGCGAACACCGACGCCGCAGGAAACTCGAGCCCGAGGGTCCACGGCGTTGGCGGCATCGGCTGGAGCCGTCCCACGACATCGGAGCCGCCGCGGTGGTACTGCCTGGTCATCGCGCTGTCGCCCGGTGCCACGGGGGGCGGCGCGACAGGTCCCCGAAAGTCGGACCAGACATCGCCCGAGCGATTGCCGATGAGGATGTGCGTCTCTTCGCCGATAAGGCCCTTGATCCGCTGCAGGGCCGCCGGCGTGGTGCTCAGGTAGCGGCGCTCGACCACGTATCCAACGGGGCGATCATTCCGCAACACGGCCGAGATCACGCTGTATTCGACCTGTCCGCGCGACTCGACGAGGAGGCCGAAGGCGGATCGGCCTTGCGGCGCCAGGACGGCGATCTGCTTCGAGGCCTCGGCGCGGCTGTAGGGGGGGCGTTCCTCTCCGGCGAAGGCGAGGCGATCCCCGCCGGCAGACCAGAGCTCGACCGCGGCGAGCTGGGACCCGGCGCGCACGGCGTAGGCGCGCAGCGAATCCAGTGCCTCGTCGCGGGCGGCGGGGTGCGAGCTCGCGAGCCAGTCTGCGAGGGCCGGATTGGCGGCCACGCCCTGCGTCGCCGCGAGCCGCTCGCGCCAGTTTCCCACCAGCATGGCCGTGAACTGCTGCGAGACCTGCTCGAGTCGGTCTTCGGCCGCCGCCAGCGCCGACCTGCGCACCGCGATCCACGCCCCGACCGACATCCCCACCAGCACCACGGTCAGCAGAACGCCAAGGCTGACCGGCACCTTGATCGCAATCGGCAGGCGCCGCCAGCCAGTCACGACTCCAGACATGTCACCCGCGCGGTTGGTGTTGGAAGTGTGACGGCTCACTCCTCGGCGACGACGTTGGACGATTCAGCGACGAGACGCGAAACCCCGCCACCCGCATGGCGTTCGGAGGACGCGCGCGTCAGTCGGGTGCCGCGGCCACGCTCCCCTGGATGGCGTTGAAGAGCAGCTTGAATGTACCATGCGGTTGCGCACGCTTCAGGATCTCCGGACCGAAGAAGAGCGCCTTCCCCCTGCCGACCCGTGCCTCGAAGGCCACCACGCCGTTCTCGAGATAGCTCTCCCCCCATGACCAGCCGCTCAGGAGTGGACGGGCGGTATCGAACCAGCCGATCCGCCTGACGCCGGCCGTTTCCGCGGACGGCGTCAGGCGAAAGACCGGGCTGTCGTCGAAGAAGACCGCGGTGCGCTCCGACATCCCCTGCGCCACCGGATGCGTGGTATCGAATCGCGCCTGCAGGACCGACCCGGGGGTGTAGAACGTCGCCTGCGGCAGCGGCCGGCCGTTCTCCACGAGGTGGTCCTCGACCGGCAACTGCAGGAACGCAGCCAGGTTCGGCGCCGAGCTGCCGATCGCGACCACCGTACCGCCGCTCTCGAGGAAGGCGCGTATCTGTGGAAGGGTGGAGTCGGCGCTGACGCGACCCAGGTGCGGCCGATACACGGCGGGGACGTCCTGCGGTGACGGGCCGCCGCCGCGACCGCCGCGGCCTCCGCCCGCCGTGCTTCCAGTCGCGGGGATCGCACCGCCCACGAAGACCAGGACGTCGAACCTCTCATTGAGGCGGCCGGCATTGAGCTGCTGCGGAAAGATGCGCTCGAAGGGGAACTCGTACTGCTCCAGGATCCAGCGCGCCCACCCCGCGTCCATGGAGCCGCCGTACTGATCCCAGAGCCCCACGCGCGCGGGGCGCAGGCGCATGGCATTCGCGGGAGGGCGCGCGTTCACGCCCGTGAAGCTCACGCCGAGCTGCACCGCGAGCGAATCCAGCGCGCGGCGTGTCGAGCCCTTCGACCGGATGTAGAGCGTCCCGGCGGGGTGCGTCACCCCGCCTGACGAGAGCGGGGTGCGGAGCGACCAGATCTCCTCACCGCCCGCGAGGAGCCGGTTGGCCGCGACGAAGGCGTCGTTCACCTGCCGGCTGGTGACGAATCCCGTGGCGCCCGCGGTGGTCGTGACACGGCCTGCCGGGGGTCGGGCATTCCACTCGGTGATGGGCGCGCACGGGCAGTCGAAGCCCTCGAGGATGCGATCGAAGCGCACGCCCATCTGGAGCGCGAGCGTCCAACCGGCGTTGTCGTAGGGCGGCGTGGGCGGCCCGCCGGGAATCGGGAAGACGTCGGGGTGCACCTGCGGCTCGAACATGTCGATGACGTGCGGCCGGAAGGCCTGCGCCGTCTTCACGACGTACGAGCCGGCGGGATACGACTTGCCGTTCACCGTGAACGCCGTGGTCGCGCGCTGCACGGCGACGTTCACCTCGCGCAGGGCATTGATGAACTTCGTGGCCGTGGGGAAGTCGGGCTGGTCCGCGGGGATGATGTATCCGCGGGGATCGCGCAGCTCGGCCTCGTGGAGCTCGGCCCAGGCGGCCATGTCACGCGCGGGGTCGGCGCCGCCGCGGCCGCCGCGACCGCCGGTCTGCCCCAGTTGCTGTGCCAGGGCGGCGTAGCGCTTGGGATTCGGCGTCCAGTGATCCCGGCTCCCGCGCTCGATCGCGCGCCGTCCCGCCGCGTAGATGTTGTACAGCAGGTTCTCGCGCATGCGTGCCGCATAGTCGAGCACGGCGCGGTTGAGCGAGATCGAGTAGTCCACGCTCTGCCGGAAGTGCCATTCCTGCGGCGGGATCGGGAAGGCCTGATCGGCCGAGGGGAGCTGGCGCTGCACGACGAGCGGGATGCGCATCGGCGTGGGGTTCCCGATCATCTCGGTGAGGAGCGCGATCACGTTGTGGAACGAGGCGGTGTTGCGGATACCGCCGTTCCACCAGCCGTCGTACGGTCCGCCCGAGCGCATGGTGGCGCCCGGCTTCCCTTCCGCCGCCATCCGCGAGTGCATCGCGGCGCCTAACGCCTGGTAGCCGAGCAGGACGATGGGGTCGAGGTTGTAGTTGTACGGATCACGCAGCGGCGGTGACCAGAAGACCGTGCCCGCGGGGCCGCTCTGGTGGTGGTTGTACAGGACCTGGGGCATCCACTCGTGGTACAGCACTCTATTGATGTTCTCGGTCTCGGCCTGCGTGGACATGAAGAAGTCGCGGTTGTTGTCGTGGCCGATGTACTTCTGATAGAGGCGCGGGACGCCGCCGGTCGAGCGGTCGCGCTCGTTGGGGTGGCGCATGTACCAGTCGGCCACCAGGTCGTGGCCGTCGGGGTTCGCGTGCACGAAGAGGATGACGACCTCGTCCAGGAGGCGCATCGTCTCGGGGTCGGTGCGGCTCACCATCTGGTAGACCATCTCGCCGAGCTGCTGCGCGCCGAGCACTTCGGAGGCGTGGAGCCCGCCGTCGATCCAGACGACGGCCTTGCCCTCGCGGGCGAGCGCGCGTGCCTGGTCGTCGCTGAGCCCCTGCGCGAGCGCGAGCCGCATCGAGATGTCCTTGTAGCGCGCGAGGTTCCGGTGGTTCTCCGGCGACGTCACGATCGCCATGAGATGCGGCCGGCCCTCGGCGGTCTTCCCGATCTCCTGGAGCACCATGCGATCCGACTGCGCATCGAGCTTGCGCCAGTAGGCGGAGAGCTGCTGGTAGTTCGCCAGGAAGTAGTCGTCGCCGAAGTTCTTCCCGAACTCCTCGGCGGGCGTGGTGATTCGCGTCTGTGCGTCGGCCGGCGCGGCGATCGTCGCGCACGCGAGGGCGAGCAGATATGCCGGCAGGCGCCGATGCAGGCTTCTCATCCGTTGGACCCTTGTCCGGTGATGAAACGATCGACGCGGCGGGGGTGAGCCGCGTTCGGGGCAACCTTACGTTCGGGGCGGGGCGGGCGCGAGGGGTCCGGGTGGGCTGGAGGGCACCGAGGTGTGTATTGGCATCGGCGACAGCACCAGACGCAGAGGCGCGGAGGATGATCTCTGTCCCCTATCGCCTCATGAAGGCTTCGAAGAGTGCGTCGAGCCTCGCGTGCAGGTCACGCTGCCGCTCGCGGAGCGCGGCCACGAGCGATCCGCGCGAGCGCAGCAGGAAGAAGCGTCTGGCGTCGCTCCAGGCGTGGCGCCATCGCTCGCGCATCAGGAGACCGAGCACGCCGATGATCGGGACGAGCACCACGCACGCGAGCGCCGCCACCCAGCCGAGCCAGATGCCGGCGGCGACGCCCAGCACGCCCACCCAGAGCGCGTACAGCACCATCCCCGTGAGCAGATTCCAGGTCGATCGCACGTCCTCGGGAAGGCGCAGGCTGTGCACGAGCATCCCCGTGACCTTGTAGGGAAGCCAGAAGAGCGCGGTCCCGAGCATCGCGAGCAGGAGCCCCGCCGGAAGCAGGAGGTGCAGGCGGCGCGCCGCCCAGGAGACGCCGCGCGAGAGCCGCACGTCGGCCACGAGATCGGACGGTCGCAGCCGCAACCGCTGCAGCCGGCGCCGGTACGATTCCAGGTCGCGGGCGAGGCGCGTTCCCTCTGCGTGCTCGGTGCGGCGCACCTCGGCCAGGATGCGCGTCGTTATCTCGAGGCGCGCGACCCGCTCCGCCGGATCGGAGGGGGCCCCCCGTTCCGCCTCGACGACGCGGACCGCGGTCTCCACCAGCGGCCGGTCCTCCCACGACTCGAGGTTCAGCGTGACCGATCGCAGGGCCTCGGCGATCCGGTCCGTGAGCTCGCGGACCGCGCCCGCATCCTCGACGCCACAGTGCGCGACGTCGTCCCACGGAATCGGGGCGCCGCGGAACACCAGCGCATCGCTCCGGAAGACGTGCTTCCGCCGGAAGACCAGCCCCACCGGAATGATGGGAAAGGGCGCGCCGGTGATGGCCGCGGCGCCTAACGCTATGCGCGCGGCGCCGGTCTTGATCGGCACGATCGACGGCTCGCTGTGGCTCACCCCCTCGGGAAAGATCCCGACCGCGGCTCCCTGAGCCAGGGCGTCGTGCACGGCGCGAAAGGCGTCCTCGTTGCGGCCCATCTGGGCGGGGTCATCCGTGCGGCGATGGACCGGGATCGCGCCGGCCGCACGGATGAGCCAGCCGATCCTCGCGTCGTGAAAGAGCGGTGCCTTGGCCAGGAAGCGGACGGGGCGGTGCGCCGCGGCCACCACCAAAGTGGGATCGAGCAGCGAGTTGGGGTGGTTGGCCACGAGGAGCACCGGGCCCTTCGCGGGCACGTGCTCCCCGGCGAAACGCCCGCGGTAGTAGACGAACGCCGCCGCGCGGGCGATCGGGGAGAAGAGGGGGAGGAGCCACATGCGGCATCCAAGGTAGCGCTCCCGGCCGTCCGCGCGAGACGCGGCCTCTCCCCATGGGGGTAGGCCCGCCTACCCCAGCCGTCGTATTTCGAATCGGAGCCTCGGGGCCGTTCTTTGTACGACTTTTGGTTTGCGCCGACCTCAGCGCGCCAGGCCTCCCGGCCGCGTATTGGCGCGCGCTCCTTACCTCTGCACAGCGACCATGGAACGCATCGACACTCCTGTTCCACTCGCGGGCGCTCCGGCAAGGACGACCGCGCCGTTTCTCGAGGACGCGACGAACGGCGATCTCTTTTCGCGTCAGCTCCTGATGGCGATGCTCGGCTTCCGCGACGGCGACTTTTCCGTGCGGCTCCCCTCCGATCTGACGGGCATGCAGGGGAAGATCGCCGACGCCTTCAACGACATCGCCGCGGTCAGCGAGCGCCGCGCCCGCGAGACGGCGCGTGTCTCCCGCGTCGTGGGCCGCGAGGGGAAGCTCAAGCAGCGCATGTCGGTGCCGGGCGCGCGCGGCGGATGGGCCGACGAAGTCGCCGCGATCAACACCCTCATCGACGACCTGGTCTTCCCGACCGCGGAGGTGACCCGCGCGGTCGGCGCGGTGGCCAAGGGCGATCTCTCGCAGGCCATGACGCTGGAGGTCGACGGCCGCCCGCTCGAGGGCGAATTCCTGCGGTCGGCCCGCCTGGTGAACACGATGATCGACCAGCTCTCGGTCTTCACCTCCGAGGTGACGCGCGTCGCGCGGGAGGTGGGGACCGAAGGCAAACTCGGCGGTCAGGCGCAGGTGCGCGGCGTGTCGGGGGTGTGGAAGGACCTGACCGACTCGGTGAACCAGATGGCGTCGAACCTCACCGCGCAGGTCCGCAACATCGCCGACGTCACGATCGGCGTCGCCAACGGCGACCTCTCGCGCAAGATCACCGTGGACGTGCGGGGCGAGATCCTGCAGCTCAAGGAAGCGATCAATACGATGGTGGACCAGCTCCGTTCCTTCGCCGCCGAGGTGACGCGCGTGGCGCGCGAGGTCGGCACGGACGGCAAGCTCGGTGGCCAGGCGGTGGTGCCGGGGGTCGCCGGCACGTGGAAGGATCTCACCGATTCCGTGAACGCCATGGCGTCGAATCTCACCGCGCAGGTGCGTAACATCGCGGCGGTGACGACGGCCGTGGCGTCTGGTGACTTGTCCAAAAAAATCACGGTTGATGCACGCGGCGAGATTCTCGAACTCAAGCAGACCATCAACACGATGGTGGATCAGCTTAACTCGTTCGCGTCGGAAGTGACCCGTGTGGCCCGCGAAGTAGGCACCGAAGGCAAACTCGGCGGCCAAGCCGACGTGCAAGGAGTCGCCGGCACGTGGAAGGATTTGACCGACAGCGTGAATATGATGGCCGGCAATCTGACGGCTCAAGTGCGCAACATCGCGGAAGTGGCCACCGCCATTGCGAATGGCGACTTGTCCCGCAAGATCACGGTCGATGTCCGCGGCGAAATCCTGGAGCTGAAGAACACGATCAATACGATGGTCGATCAGCTGCGCTCGTTTGCTGCGGAAGTGACCCGCGTGGCCCGCGAAGTGGGCACCGAAGGGAAGCTCGGTGGCCAGGCCGACGTGCAAGGCGTCGCCGGCACGTGGAAAGACCTGACCGACAGCGTGAACTTTATGGCCGGCAACCTGACCAGCCAGGTGCGCGGCATCGCGCAAGTGGTGACGGCGGTGGCCAACGGCGACCTCAAGCGCAAGCTGACCATCGAGTCGAAGGGGGAGATCGCTGAACTCGCCAACACGATCAACGCG
>DATIGO010000107.1:0-7250 GCA_035454665.1 Gemmatimonadaceae bacterium
TGAAGCCAGACGACTCCTACTGTCGTGCGGCGCGGGGCTATTCGCTGAGGACTCTCGACCGGTATGAGGACGCGCTGGACGATCTCCGTCGCGCCGTCACCATCGAACCGGACTACGCCTGGGCGCACGTGGCGCTGGCCCACGTCCTCCTCGACATAGCCGACCTGCCCGCGGCGCACGAACACGCGGTCCGGGGCTGGGAGCTCGATGCCACGCAGGTGTGGGCGCGCGGTATCGAAGCCTTCGTCAAGGCACTGCTCGGCGACCTTCCCGGTGCGCGCGACGCCATGCAGGACGCGCACGAGCGCGATCCGGAGGAGCTGAACTGGACTCAGCTCCTCGCCGACATGCACACCGCCCTCGGTGATCGGAGCGGCGCGCAGGCGCTGTACCGTGAGGTGGTCGAGCGCGGCTCGGACGCGACCGTGCTGGACACCATCGCGCGAGTGGGCTGGTCTCACCGCTGGCTTGGAGAGCACGACAAGGCCGTCCGGATGTACCAGCGGGCGCTGTCCCTTGGCCGGCGACGCCCCCACTATCTGCGCCTCGATTTTGCGCTTGCGCTGCTCTGCGGTGGCCAGAGCGAGCTCGCGGATCACGAATACCAGCGGGCGTTGCGCGACATCGGCGGTCTCAGCCCGATTCGAGTGCGCGGCCTGCTGCACGTGGCGCTGTACGATCTGGACCTGGCGATTCGCGAGATGCTGCGAGGCGAACACGCCACTGCCGACCGCGTGCGCCAGCTCCTGGCGGATGCGCTGGCAACGAGCCAGCGCAGCGCGGGCAACGCGGAACCGGTACCGAGCGTCGGCGCGAGCGCGTGAGGATCCGCGCGCGAGCGATCGTCAGGGATAAAGCGGGATCAACTCGAGCGGCGTGAGGTCGAGGCCGTTGTCGGCACCGTCGCCGCGGAAGCCGCGCACGGAGGCGGGGGCGCTCAGCATCTCGTCCACCTCCGCGGTCGTGCGGGCGACGAGGTTCTTCGCGTCATCGAACAACAGGTCACCGCTCGTGTAGGCCGTCCGCCGAAAGACGGCGAGCGCGTCGTGCACGGCCTCGACCTTCCCCTGGCGGATCGCCGCGCGCAGGGCGGCATGCGTCTGACGCAGGTCCGGGATCTCGAAGAACGCGGGACGCCTGGTGTCGCCGGCGACTTCGATCAGCATGTATGGCTTGTCGCGTATCTCCTCGCCCCGGTGATACAGGCGGAAATCGTCCCCCGCCACGGTGAGCTCACTCAGGACGATCGGCGGCGTCGTCGCGCGCATGCTCACCCACACGCCGGTCGTCGGCTCCCACTGCTCCGCCGCAAAGCCAATCTCGAGAATCGAATCATCGGTGCTGCCCGTGAGGAGGTCTATGCCCGCCTTCAGCGGCTCGGCGAATGGCAGCGCCTGGGTCACGAACGACACGCCCGCCGTTTTCGACAGGCTCTCGAGCAGGGACAGGTAGGGCGCGGTCAGATCGCCGGATTTGATGGAAAAGAGCCCGACCTCGAGCTCGAGGGGACCACCACGGAACGGCACGGGACCGAAGAGCGTCTGGTTGACCTGCACCACGCGGTCGATCCGCTCCGCATCCACGTCCTGAAGCTGCTTCGGCGCGACAAGCGTGTTGAACTCGGCGGCGCCGGATCCATCCGGATGCGGCAACCTCGCATAGCTGTGCACCGCGGCGTGGAAACGCCGGATTCCGGCGCGGACGTTCACCACGCGCATGCTCAGGAGCCGCACGATCAGATAGTGACGATCCGGCTCCAGCGCCTGTGGCGCGCCTGAGAGCGGACTCTTGATCTGAGCGGGGGCCAGCTTGTGGAGAATCCAGTTCTCCGCACGGGTCTTGAAGATCTTCTGCATCCAGCCCATGGATCCGCTCCGGGACTTGTGGTGAACGTGCCCGCCGCGGTCGGCCTCACGCTGGCGAGTTCCCCTGGTCATCCGCCCAACCGGCCGCGGGCTGATGCGCCACGTGCCTGCGGTGAGCCAATCTTGGACCGGGCAGGCGAGGCTACGCAAGAGCCGAGGGTTCCGGCTCATCTCTGGCCCCTGGCGGGTCCCCAACCGGCCGGCGCCCGCGTACCTTCGATCCTCATGAGGATCCTCTTCGTCGAAGACGAGCGGCAGCTCCGGACCTCCGTCGCGCGCGGACTTCGCGAGGCGGGATACACCGTCGATCTCGCGACGACGGGCGCGCAGGCACTCGCGATGGCCGCGGACGACTACGACGCGATCCTGCTGGACATCCTGATTCCCGGTCCTGATGGCATCGCCGTCTGTCGCCAGCTCCGCGACCAGGGGAACCGCGTCCCGATCCTCATGCTCACCGCCCTCGATGCCGTCGAGCACCGGATCCGTGGCCTGGATGCCGGCGCGGACGACTATCTCGCCAAGCCGTTCGACTTCGGCGAGCTGCTGGCGCGACTGCGCGCGCTCGCGCGCCGCGCCGCCGAGCCGGAAACGCCCGATGCGCCCGAGCTGCGGGTCGGCGACCTGGTCATCGACACCGAGCGGCACCGCGTACGCCGCAACCGTCGCGAGATCCCGCTGACCGGAAAGGAGTTCGCCTTCCTCGTCCATCTGGCCCGACACGCCGGACGTGTGGTGAGCCGCGCCGATCTCCTGGCGCACGTGTGGGACGACGCACGACCGAGCTACTCGAACATCATCGACGTCTACGCGAGCCGCGTGCGCCGCAAGATCGACGAGGGCGAGGACGTCGCGCTCTTCCGGACGCTGCGCGGCACCGGCTACATGCTCGAGGCACCGGAACCCCGTCGCGTCACTGGCCGCGCGGGTCTCAAGAGTGGCGCCCGTCGCCGGAACTGAGCGCCCCCGCTTCGGACCTCGGACGGTCCGCGCACGGCTCACGCTCTGGTACACCCTTGTCCTCAGCGGGCCGCTCGTGGCGTTCGCGGTGCTGTCGTATCTCACGTTCGCGCAGACACTCCGCAACCGCACGGACGCCTTCATTCGTGACGGTCTCACGGTCTTCGGCCGCGAGCTGCAGGTCGAGCGACGCGTCTTCCCGTCCGCTGCCGACGCGATTCGCGCGACGATCTCCGAAGTGCGGTTCCAGGACCTCGACATCGCGGTGCTCGACGACGCCGGCGGCGTCATCGCGATGAGCGCTCCCCCGCTGAACGCCAGCGCCCGTTCCCGGCACGCCCTGCCTGACGACTCGGCGCTCGTCTTCTCGGCGGTACGGGAGGGACGCACGGCCGACGGGCGCGCGCTCACCGTCTCGCGCGAGGTCGGGTACCGCGTTCTGAGCCAGCCGCAGCCGCTCGACGGGCGGGTGCTCCTCCTGGTCGGCGTCTACCCGCTGGTCGAGGTGCAGACCACGCTCGGGCGCATCCGCGCGATGTTCCTGGTCGCGATCCCGCTCCTGATCGCGAGCGCGGCGACGGGCGGGTCTTTCCTGGCGAAGCGCAGCTTCAAGCCGGTGTCGTCGATGGCCGGCCGCGCGGCCGAGATCGGGGCGACGACGCTGCACGAACGCCTCCCGATCGCCGCCGACGACGAGCTGGGGGCGCTGGCGCGCGTGCTGAACGACCTGCTGGACCGGCTGGAGGGAGCCTTCGCGCAGCAGCGCCGCTTCATGGCCGATGCGTCGCACGAGCTGCGTACGCCGGCGGCGGTGCTGCGCGCCGAGGCCGACGTCACGCTCGCTCGCGCGCATCGCACCGAGGAGGAGTACCGCGAGTCGATGGCGGTCGTGCAGGACGCCGCGCGCCGCCTCACGAGGATCGTGGACGACATCTTTCTCCTCGCGCGCGCCGACGCCGGTCATCTCGTCATGCATCCAGGGGAGCTGTACCTGGAGGACGTCGTGCACGACACGGTGCGCGCCGTGCGGCTCATTGCCGACCGGCGCGGTGTGCGGCTCGAGCTCGGCGACATGGTGGAGGCGCGGTATCGCGGCGACGCGCATCTGCTGGGGCGCGTGCTGCTCAACCTCCTCGACAACGCGATCAAGTACTCGCCGCCGGGGACGCAGGTCGAGGTGGCGATGACGCGACACAACGGCCGCATCGACATCTCCGTAGTGGACGAGGGGCCGGGGATCCCGGGGGAGGCGCAGGCGCGGATCTTCGAGCGTTTCTTCCGGGTGGATGCCGCGCGGTCGCGTGCCGAGGAGAGCGCGACGAGCGGCGCGGGGCTGGGGCTTCCGATCGCGCGCCGCATCGCGGAGATGCACGGCGGGCATCTGACGCTGGTCGAGTCGCGCCCCGGGCGGACCGAGTTCCGCCTGTCCCTGCCCCGGATTCCCTCGTGAGGCGCCGCCTTGCCGGGTCCCGGGCGCGGTTCTAGCTTGGACCGACTGTTCATGAATGGTTCATGAACGACTCGGCCCGGCGCGGTCCTGTTCCGTCAGGTGGTGGTGATGGCGAGCTCGGTGATCATTCCTCCCGGTGGGCGGACCTCGACGCGTGCCCGCGCGGGGCAGGGACGGCGGCAGGTCACGAAGGTCGCGTTCTACACGCACCTCTGGCTCGGCGTGCTGGTGACGGTCGCACTGGTCGCGATCGCCGTGACCGGCATCCTGCTCAACCACAAGCGCGGGCTGGGCCTCATGCCGGAGATCGAGCACGCGGCCACGGGACCGTTCTCGAGCGCGGTCTCGCTGGAACAACTGGCGCTCGCCGCGCTCGAGGCGGCGCCGCAGGACGCCCGCGGCGCGTGGGCGAGCGGCGATCCCGTGGACGTCGCCCTCATCGATCGCATGGACGTGCGGCCGCGCGACGGGCTCGTGAAGGTGCGCCTGCGCGACAAGGCCTCGACCGAGATGACCGTCGACCTCGCGTCAGGCAGGGTGATTCACACCGGGCGGCGCGGTGACGTCTTTCTGGAGAAGCTGCATTCGGGCGAGATCTTCGGCGGGCAGCCGTTCGTGATCCTCTCCGACATCGCGGCCGTGGCGCTCGTGGTCACGCTCATCACGGGGTACTGGCTCTGGCTGGCGCCCAAGATGAGCCACCCGCTGCCGAGCGACCGGGACCCCGCCGCATGACGCCACACGTGGCGGTCTTTCTCCTCGGGTTGTTCGGGGTGCCGCTGGCCCTCCTCGCCTACGGGCATCGGCTTCGCCGGCGCAGTCCCCGCGGTCGCTCGGCGTTCTGGGGCGCGGTGCTCGGGCACTGCCTGGCGCTCGTCCTCGCCGTGGTGCTCGGGATGATTCCGCCCGAGTCGTGGACGGAGGAAGAGCGGTTCCGCGGCTTTGTGGGGTTCTGGAGTCTGCTCATCCTCCCCATGGGGGGCGCGATCGCGGGCACGTTGGCGCACCGTGCGCCCGCCCGCGCGACCGAGCCGCGCGTGGATGTGCGTCCGGTCGCGCCGTCGGCACGATCCTCACGACGCGCATCCACATGACGAGACGGAGCGCTGGCTGCTCGCCAGCTCTCCGTCTCGCGTTTGGCGTGCGTACGATCCCACGCGCGTGAGTCGTGCGCGCGTGCATGGACGCCGACTGATGGTGCTCAAGTTCCCCAGTCGCCGTCAGGCGGTGGAGATGGCGGCAGCCCCGGCGGAGAGCACCCGGGGCACATCGTCGCGATGTTGGCATTGATGAAGACGATCCACTGGTGGGTGGCCGCGATCCATGCCTCGACGGCGTCGCCGTCGGCTCTGACCTCTGCCTTGTACTCATTGAACGTGGTCATCGGCACGCAGCCGAGGGCGAGGCTGGTGCTCAACAGCACGATGATCCGCTTTGCGATCCGCATGCGGTACCTCCTGGGTTGGGATCAGTTGTTCAGCAGCTCGCCGCGATGCAGGCCATTCAGCCGCGCGCGGTAACGGCGCGCCGCCGCCTCGTCGCCTAACGCCATTGAGGCACGGTAGCGTATCGCGAGGCTGAGCGGCACATACGGCAGGAACATGATCGGCTGGGCGTGATCGAAGACGGACGCGGCGCGAATGGCGTCCTGGTGGGCGCCGCGCGCGAGCAGGAGCGTGGCCAGGAGCAGATGATCGGCCGGCACGGCCTCGCCGATTGCCCACTCGACGTCGCCACGCAGCGCCCCGGTGAGGCCGCGAAGGAGCTCGATCGCGCGCGCGGAATCCGTCGACAAGGCGACACGGGCGTTGACCGCGGTGGCGAAATAGCGATCGCGAGGGTTCCCGGTGCCGAGTGCGCGCGCTCTCAGCGTGCTGTCCACCACGCGGAGCCCGGCCACGTTGCCTTGCGAGTGATGCCACAATCCGATGACCCACAGATTCTCCGCGTTAGGAATGCGCTCGTACCGCTCGCCATACAGCTGGCGGGCGAACGAATCGAGCGCGGCCGCGGGCTCAGCCATCCTGGCGCCGGCCGCCGTCGCCAGGACGTACAGCGAACGCGCCGCGCCGGTGCGAACCGCGACGGAGTCGACGAGCACCCTCGCTTCCCGGTCGCGGCCGGTCGCGACCAGGATGCCCTGCAGTCCCAGGAATGCGCCCCACCGCTCGCTGCGTCCCGTGGTTGGCGAGCTCAATATCGAGCGAAACGCGCCCTCCGCGCACGCGAATTGGTGACCGCCGCCAGTCAGCGCTTTGCCAGCCAGCAGCACACTGACGGCGTTCCGCTGCACTCGCTCGCGCCAGGGCATGGCCGCCGGAGCGGCAACGCACTCGCGCATCAGGGATATCTGCAGCAGGAGCTGCGGATCGGGTTCCATCTCCCGGAAGCGCTGGATCAGTCGATCGGCGTCAGGGAGTGCGCCATCACGGAGTTGCGCTTCGAGGAGATGGAACAAGGGTGGTGCGAAGCCGCTGTCCGCGATGATCGCGGCGGTGAACGCGGCCCGGGCGAGGGAATCCAACGGGGCGTCCGATGGCAGCAGGTGGTAGTACACTTCGCCGAGGGCCGCTGCGGCCTCCGACCAGCCACGGTCCAGCGCCACCACTTCCCTGAGCCAGTGTGCAGCGGAGTCCGCGTTCCCGGTGAAGTAGCCGTTCAAACCGCGGGCAAAGACGGCGTAGCGGCGCGGCAGAAGAGAGTCGTGCTGCAGCGCGAGCGCGACGAGCTTGAGACCACGTGGGAAGTCGTGCACCCAGCTCGCCGCCTGCGCGCCCTTGACCGCCGCGAGGGCGAGCGCCGAGTCGTCGCCGAGCGCGCGCTCGTAGAGCTGCAGCGCCGCAGTGAACTTGGCGTGCCGGTACTCGCGTTCGCCCTGAATCCACAGCGCGATGGCAGTGGCCCGACGATCCCGCAGTGGCGTGAGGTCGACCGCGCGTGTGGGGTCTATCAGAGCGGGGAGCAGGCCTTTCACG
>DATIGO010000108.1:0-7338 GCA_035454665.1 Gemmatimonadaceae bacterium
GCACCTCCTCCTTCTCCGCCTCCTCGTTGGAGAGCGCGGTGAGGCAGCGCGGGCACCAGTTGATGATGTAATGGCCCCGGTAGACGAGCCCCTTCTCGTGCAGCCGCACGAACACCTCGCGCACGGCGGTCGAGAGGCCGGGGTCGAGCGTGAAGTAGGTGCGGTCCCAGTCGCAGCTCGCACCGATGGCGGCGAGCTGCCCGAGGATGCTTCCACCCGTGGCCTTCACGTGCTCCCACACCTTCTCGACGAACGCCTCGCGGCCGAGATCGAACCGCGTGTGCCCCTGCCGGGCGAGCGCGCGCTCCACGACGTTCTGCGTGGCGATGCCCGCGTGATCGGTGCCCGGCAGCCAGAGGGCCTCGTCGCCGCACATCCGGCGCCAGCGGATGACCACGTCCTGGACGGTGTTGTTGAGCCCATGCCCCATGTGCAGGACCGCCGTGACGTTCGGCGGGGGCATCGGGATCACGTACGGCGGGCGATCGCCACCCACACGCGCCGATCGCTCCGCATGCGCCGTGAAGGCGCCGGCGTGCAGCCAGCGGGCGTAGAGCTCCGGCTCCGTGGTGGCGGGGTCGTACTGGGCCGGGAGGTCGGTGAGGCTCGGAGTCGCCGTCATGTCTGGAAGATAAGTACCAGGCCAAAGGCCTGAGACCGGAGATGAAAAAGCCGCCCGGTGTCAGGGCGGCGGTGCGGGGCGCGACAGTCGTCTCCTCGCGAGCGGTGCGCTCAGGGGGCCAGCCCTTCGGGAGGGGAGGCTGGTGCGACGCCGCCGGACGGCGGGGGAGTGGTACGCCGCTCGGGGTTCCCGGATTCCTGATCCTCCGGCGCATCGTCGGACCAGGCCTCCGGGTCGCGCACGGCGAGGCGATTCAGGACCATCTCCACCCCCGCCACGGCTCGCGCGAGGGCAGCGGCGCGCGCGGCCTCCTCACCACTCCGCACCCAGCCGGTGAGCTCGATCACGCCGTCCCCGACGGCGGCAATGTCGATGGCGCGCTGCCCGAGGACGCCGTCCGCCTCGAATCCGGCGAGCACCTTCGTCTCCAGGGATCGCCGCACGGGCTTCGCGGTGGGGAGGTCGGCCACGTCGGCTTCCCGGTGCGGGGGGAGTTCGTCAGCGGCGGAGACGGGCTCCAGCTCGTCGAGCGGCTCCTCGTCAGGCAGGTACGGTTCGTCCTCGTCATCGAGGAGTTCATCCTCCGCGAGCTCGTCCTCGGCAAGTTCGTCCTCCACGAGCTCGTCCTCGGCGACGGATTCTCCCGCGAGCTCCTCGTCCTCCTTCCAGGCGTCCCAGGCGTCGAGGAGACGGTCGCGCACGTCCCCGGCCAGCGCGCCCACGCTGTCGTAGCGCCGCCCGAGGTAGATGCCCGCGGCGGCGCCGGCGATCGCGCCGGTCACGAGGAGCATCAGTGTATCGTTCAGCGAACGCACTTCGACGTAGCGCGGTCGACGCATCGTGCATCCCGTGGCGAGGGTAACCGCGGTACGATAACTTGCCGGGCGTGGAATTGCGAACCGACGACGCCGACGCGCCGCGAAAGCGCGCGGGCCGATTCCTCGTCTGGGCCGCCGTCGCCGCGGTCCTGGTGGCGGGCATCGTGATCGCGCTCATCCATGGACCGCGACTCACCCCGCTGCTCGACACGCTTCCGTAGACATGCACACACCTGAGAACGTCATGGAGGCGCCAGGTCTCATCACCCTGGTGCTCCCCGACGGCGCCGAGCGCGTGGTCCCGGCCGGCACACCGGCGCGGGACGTCGTGGGCTCGATCGGACAGCGCCTGCTGCGCGATGCGGTCGCGGTGAAGGTGGGCGACGAGGTGCTCGATCTGATGACTCCGCTTCGGCGCGGCGGGACGTTCCGCGTCCTGCTGCCGAAGGATCCCGAGTCCCTCGGCGTCCTGCGCCATTCCGGCGCTCACATCCTCGCCACCGCGGTCCGCCGCCTCCGCCCCGAGGCGCACATCGGCTTCGGTCCCGCCATCGAGGACGGCTTCTACTACGACTTCGAGGTGGACCACCCGTTCACTCCCGAGGACCTCGAGGCGTTCGAGGCCGAGATGCGCAAGGTCGTGGCGGAACGGTATCCCTTCGTGCGCGAGGAGGTCGACGTAGGCGAAGCACGCCGCCGCTTCGCCGACGATCCGCTCAAGCTGGAGCGCATCGAGGATTTCACGTCGGACGAGGTGATCTCGACCTACACCGACGGGCCGTTCATCGACCTGTGTCGCGGGCCGCACGTGCCGGACACGTCGTACCTGAAGCATTTCAAGCTGCTGCACACCGCGGGCGCCTACTGGCGCGGCGACGAGCGGCGGCAGATGCTGCAGCGCATCTACGCCACCGCCTGGTGGTCGAAGGACGACCTCGACGGCCATCTTCACCGGATCGAGGAGGCGAAGCGGCGCGACCATCGCGTGCTCGGCAAGGCCCTCGACCTCTTCCTCTTCCATCCGGTGTCGCCCGGCTCCGCCTTCTGGACGGAACGCGGCACGGTGATCTACAACGAGATCACCGCGTATCTGCGTGAGCTCCAGCGCGATGCGTTCCACGAGATCAGGACCCCGCTCCTCTACGACAAGGCGCTGTGGGAGCAGTCGGGGCATTGGGGGAAGTACCGGGAGAACATGTTCCTGGTGCTCAACAAGGAGACCAACGAGTACGACATGGGCGTGAAGCCCATGAACTGCCCGTCGCATTTCCTGCTCTTCCTGACGAAGAAGCACTCGTACCGCGAGCTGCCGCTCCGCTACGTGACGTTCGACGTGCTGCACCGGAACGAGGTGACCGGAGCGCTGTCCGGGCTCACGCGCGTCCGTCAGTTCTCGCAGGACGACTGTCACGTGTTCCTCGCGGAGTCGCAGATTCCCGCGGAAGTGCGCTTCCTGCTCGAGTTCATCCTCGGCTACTACGAGACGTTCGGCCTCGCGGCCACGCTGCGTTTCGCGACGCGCCCCGAGACGCGCATCGGCTCCGACGAGCTCTGGGACCGGGCCGAAGCGGGGCTCCGCGCGGCGCTGGAGGCGACCGGCCGGGCCTACGAGCTCAAGCCCGGCGACGGCGCCTTCTATGGCCCCAAGATCGACTTCGACGTCACGGACTCGTTAGGGCGGGCCTGGCAGCTCGGCACGATCCAGCTGGACTACAACGCCCCCGAGCGCTTCGACCTGCAGTACGTCGGCGAAGACAACGCGATGCATCGACCGGTCGTGATCCACCGCGCCGTGAGCGGCTCGATCGAGCGTTTCATCGCGATCCTGATCGAACACTTCGCGGGCGCCTTACCGGTCTGGCTCGCCCCGGAGCAGGTCCGCGTGCTGCCCATCTCCGACGAGCTCGCGCCGCCGGCGCGCGAGATCACCGCGCGCCTGCGCGCGGCCGGGGTGCGCGCGCACTGCGACGACCGGAACGACACGCTGAACTACCGGATCCGGGACGGGGAGATCATGAAGGTGCCGTACATGGCGGTCGTGGGAAAGCGCGAGGCGGAGAGCGGCACCGTGGCCGTACGCGTCCGCGGCGCCGGCAAGAAGCAGGACGTCATTCCCGTGGAGCAGTTCGTGGACCGCGTCCGCGACGAGATCCGTACGCGGGCGCTCGCACCGTGACCCGGGCGCCGTGACGCCCGTGCGGGATCCCGCGCGTGGCGTCGCCGCGCGATCCCGCGCGTCTTCCGGTCCGTCCCTCCGCCCGTACGTTCCGGGTCAACCGGGTGTCAGATCCGGAGTTCCCCTCAACAGGCTTGCTCCCGTGCAACCGCGCATTGCGTCGCTCTCCGCCGCGCTCCTGGCGCTCACCACCCTCGGCGCCTGCGTTGCCCCGCTCAGGCTCGCGCGCGACGATTCGCCGACCGTGCTCGCCCAGCACCTGCTCGACGCCCCCGACCCGGGCCAGCGCGGCAGCTTCCGCGTGCGCACCCTGTACTATGGCAGCGGCACGGACAAGCGCCGCGCCGAGTTCCGGGACTCCGTCACGCTGCGCACGGCCACCGTCGACGGGAGCAAGCTGGCCGACGTCCCCGGACCGGCCGGGAAGGATCGCGCGAAGTACTGGGGCTTCGACTTCAAAAAGATGCCGGTGAACGGGCGCGTCTGGTATCCGGAGGGCGACGGCCCGTTTCCGCTCGTGCTCATCGTGCACGGCAACCACAACATGCGCGAGTTCTCCGACCCCGGGTACGGCTACCTGGGCGAGCTCCTCGCCTCGCGCGGCTTCATTCTCGCCTCGGTCGACGAGAACTTCCTCAACGGCGCGATCGGCCGCGAGAACGATGCGCGCGGGTGGATGCTGCTGCAGCATCTCCGGCAGTGGCGGCGCTTCAACGACTCGACCGGCTCTCCGTTCGCCGGCAAGATCGACCTGCAGCGGATCGCGCTCATGGGGCATTCCCGGGGTGGGGAAGCGGTGGCCGTCGCGGCGGCCTTCAACCGGCTCAAGCACTACCCCGACGACGCGACGGTCCGCTTCGACTTCGGTTTCGACATCCGCTCGCTCGTCGCGATCGCGCCGGTGGACGGGCAGTATCGCCCCGCCGACAAGCCCACGCCGGTGGAGAACGTGAACTACCTGCTGATCCACGGCTCCCACGACGGCGACGTCTCCACGTTCAGCGGGCTTCCGCAGTATGAGCGCATCCGCTTCACCGATGGCCGGCCGCGGTTCAAGGCGGCGATCTGGGTGTACCGCGCGAACCACGGTCAATGGAACACGGTCTGGGGGAACAAGGACAACGGCCCGCGCAGCGGCCGGTTCCTCGATCTCCGCGGTCTGCTCCCGCCGCAGGACCAGCGCCGCTTCGCCGAGGTGACGCTCACGGCCTTCCTGGAGGCCACGTTGCGGGACCGGCGCGAGTACCTCCCGCTGTTCCGGGATCACCGCGTCGCCGCCGGCTGGCTCCCGAAGACGATGTACGTCACCCGCTTCCAGGAGAGTGATTTCCGCTCCGCCGCCGACTTCGAGGAGGATGTGGACGTGACGACGGGGAGCGTGGGCGGCGTGACGCTCGCGGGCGACTCGCTCGCGAGCTGGAAGGAGGCCGTGATCCCGTTCCGCTCGCGCAACAGCAACATGGCGCACAACGCCGTCTGGCTCGGGTGGAACAACCGGATCGCGGGCGATGACACCACGCGCCTGGGTCGCCCGGCGGCGTTCGCCATCTCGTTAGGTGATTCGCTCCGGAGTGCCTGGCGCATCGACCGGGGGAGCACGCTGGTGTTCTCGCTGGCGCCCACCGACGCGAAGCCGGGGCCCCGCGCCGCGCCGCGCGACACGTCGAAGGCCGGCGCCGATTCGGCGACGCGCCGGCCGCCGCCGCGCCGGCCACCACCGCGCCGGCCGGCCGGACCCGATACGACCGCGTTCGACCTCAGCCTGGAGGTCGTCGACGCCGCCGGCACCGCCGCCCGCGTCCCGCTCAGCCGTTACGGTGCCGTGCGCCGCCCGCTCGAGAGTTACATCTACCGCCGCAGCGGCCGCGACAAGCTCCGCTTCGCCAGCCTTTCGGAACTCGTGCTGCAGACCTATTCCGTGCCCCTCGCGGACTTCGCGGCGGCGGCGCCCGCCCTCGACCCGGACCGTATCGCGACCGTGCGCTTCGTGTTCGATCGCACGCCAGTCGGAACGATCGTCCTGGACAACATCGGCTTCTCGCGGATGAGCGCCGACTTCCTGATCACCGCGCCGGGGAACGGACGATGATGCGCGCCCTGCGAATCGGCGTCGCCTTCATGCTGGCCAGTGCGTGGCCGGTGAGCCTCCACGCGCAGCGCGAGCAGTACGCGCCGCTCGTGCTGCAGCTCCCCGCCACGGCGCGCGGCGCGGGACTCGGCGGTGCCAGCGTCGCGGTACGCGACCTCGATGCGATCTTCGCGAACCCCGCGCTCACCGGGGTCGCGAGCGGCACGGCGATGTCCCTGGCCCGGTTCAGTGAGTTCGCGGGCATGGGGGCGGTCGCCGCGTCGTCGGCGCTGGGCGCCTTCAACGTCGGCATCGGTGTCCAGTTCGTCGATTTCGAGATTGCGGCGCAGACGATCCCGGTCCGGAGCCGCGTGCTGACCGGATCGGGCGTGGGCGCAGGCGCCAGTCTTGCCGCGGCCTTTGCCCTGAACACGACGTTCAAGGGATTGCGATGGGGCGCGGCCGCGAAATACGTCGAGGATCGCGTTGCCACGGCCCGCCGCGGGGCTCCGGCGCTCGACCTGGGCGTCGCCACGCAGGGCCAGACCACATACGGCATCGCCGTGCAGAACATCGGTCCCGCCATGGACCTGGGCCCGGCGCGCGCGGAGCTGCCGCTCCGCGTCTCGGCGGGTGCCGCGCGATTCGGCGTTCCCGTCGGACCGTTCGATGCCGGGCTCTCGGTGAGCCTCTCGCTGCTTCGAGGAGGATTCACATCACCGGCCGCCGGCATGGAGTGGGCGTACACGCCGCTCGACGGATACAACGTGGCCGTGCGTGCGGGAGTCCGCCGGCCGGAGCTGCGCGAGCAGCAGCCCTTCTCGGGTGGCGCGAGCTTCACGCTCGATCGCTTCACGCTCGACTACGCGATCGAGGACCTGGCCCGCGGCGCGGCGCATCGGCTGGCGCTCCGCGTGCGCTGACGGCATCTTCGCCGCGAACGCTGCGACCCGCGCCGCCGTATCGTTCCAGGCGCTGGTGCGGCGCACGTCTCACGCCGGCCCCATCATCTCCTCTCGAACCTCTTGCCGAGGGAATCGCCTCATGTCGCTCCACGTCGTCTCCCGCAGCCGTGCCGTGTCGCGGCCGGCATGGCTCCTGCTCGGCGGCGCGCTCGCCATGGTTGCCGCCACCAGCGCCGGCGCGCAGGGCACGCCCCCGGAAAAGGTCGAGTTCGCCGGCGGCGCAAACTCGCCGATCTCGAGCCTGGTCGCCCTCCCCGCGAACGCCGCCGTCGTCTGGACATCCGGCACGGTCCCCGGCTTCGCCGACCGGAGCGCACCCGCCGGCGCGCGCGCGCGCTACGGCGACACGAAGACGCAGGCGATCAGCGTGCTGCAGCGCATCGAGGCGCTGCTCAAGGAGCGCGGGCTCGGGATGAAGGATGTGGTGTATCTGCGCGCGTACCTGGTCCCCGACAAGGAGAAGGGGGGCACGATCGACACGCAGGGGTGGAACGAGGCGTACGGCCAGTTCTTCAACACGGCGGCGAACCCCACGAAGCCTGCGCGGTCCACGGTCGGCGTCTCGGCGCTGGTGAATGCCGACTGGCTCATCGAGATCGAGGCGTTCGCGGCGTATCCGGCGCCGCCGCGCTGACGGGTCGCCCGGGGTCGCGGACGCCCCCGGGGAGTCCGGACTCGGCGGCCGCGAC
>DATIGO010000109.1:0-8020 GCA_035454665.1 Gemmatimonadaceae bacterium
CGATGCGCTCGGTGACGCCCGCCTCCGCGGGGAAGTGGGCCATCGGCCGTCTGGACCTGCCGTACCGCGTCCGCAACTCGTGGGGCTGGAGCACCGCCGACTACTATCGCGTCAACCTCGAGACCGGCGAGCGGTCGCTGATCCAGCCCTCGCTCGGACGCACGATGGGCGTCTCGCCGGATGGTCGCTGGTTCCTCTACCTCAAGGACCGGCGCGTGTACGCGCACGACCTGGAGACCGGTCGCGCACATCAGATCGACGCCGCCGCGGGTCGAAGCTTCGTCAACGAGGAAGACGACCGCGCGGCCGAGAAGCCCATCTACGGAGTCGCCGGGTGGTCGCGCGACGGCCGGTCGGTGCTGCTCCATCATCGTTATGACCTGTGGCAGCTCCCGCTCGAGAGCGGCGGCCGCGCCGTGAACCTGACGCAGGGCGTGGGCGACCGGGAGCAGATTCGCTTCCGGCTGGTCCGCTTCGGAGCCGGTGGTGGCGGCCGTGGGGGCGGGGGGGGCGGGGGGGGCGGCGGGTTCGGCGGGGATGAAGAGGACGGCGTCGACCTGACCCGGCCGCTCACACTCTCGGCCTATGGCGAGTTCACGAAGAAGACCGGCTACTGGCAGGTGGTTCCGGGACAGGCGCCCAAGCCTCTGCTCTGGGCGGACCGGAGCATCGGCGCCCTCCAGAAGGCCGACAGCGCCGATCGCGTGCTCTTCACGCAGCAGACGTTCCAGGAGTTTCCCGATGTCTGGGTCAGCAACACGCGCCTGGAGGCTCCGCGCAAGCTCACGGACGCCAATCCGCATCTCGCGGAGTACGCCTGGGGGAGCAAGGTACTGGTCGACTACCGGAACTCGAAGGGGAAGCGCCTGCAGGCCACGCTCACGCTCCCCGCAGGGTACGAGCCGGGGAAGAAGTATCCCATGCTCGTGTACTTCTACGAGATCATGTCGAACACGCATCACAATTTCTCGATGCCGGTATACGACGATCGCCCGCACATCTCGACCTATGCCAGCGACGGCTACCTCGTGCTCCAGCCCGACGTCGTTTACGAGATCGGCAAGCCGGGGAGCTCCGCACTGGACTGTGTGACCGCCGCCGTGAAGCGCGTGATCGAGCTGGGATACGCGGACCCGAAGCGGATCGGGCTGCAGGGGCACAGCTGGGGCGGATACCAATCCAGTTTCATCGTGACGCAGACGGACCTGTTCGCGGCGGTGGTCACGGGTGCGCCGCTCACGAACCTGATCAGCATGTACAACATCCTGTACAAGAGCTCGGGGACGGTGAATGGCGGCATCCTGGAGATGAGCCAGGGACGCATGGGCGCAGACGTGACGCCCGCGAACGCGCACGACCTGTACGAGTCCCAGTCACCCACGTTCCACGTGCGGAACATCAGGACACCGTTCCTCATCCTGCACGGCACGGAGGACGGCGCCGTGGACTGGAACCAGGGTCTCGAGTTCTACAATCTCGCGCGCCGGCACGGCAAGCAGGTGATCATGCTCTCCTATCCGGGAGAACCGCACCACCTCGCGCGCAAGGAGAACCAGAAGGACTTCCAGGTGCGCATGAAGCAGTACTTCGATCACTACCTCAAGGGCACGCCGGCGCCGTCGTGGATGACGGACGGGGTGCCGCATCTCAGAAAGTGACGACTGACGGGCATCCGGCAGGCGCGGTTGCAGGGGCCTTTCTTTCCTCGCGCCGACAGCATCGGTGATGGTGCCGAGGCACGCGGTGCGGTTGCCTGCGCCGTCGCGCTTGATCAGTACCGTTGGCTGTCGCTGTTCTTCTCCGCACCCTCATGACGTCATTTCTCGACTCGATCCGGAGCCTGTTTCGGACTGGATCTCCCGACGCGCCGGCAGCTCCCGCGACGACACGTGAGCCGGCACCGCCGATCGATCCGGTGCACCTGGCCGCGTGCGCGCTGTTGCTCGAGGTCGCCTGGGCGGACGGCGAGTTCAGTGAGGCGGAGCGGCGGCATCTCGAGGGTGTGCTCGAGCGGCATTTCGCGCTGCCGCCGCAATCGGGACGGCAGCTCATCGCCATCGCGGACGAAGAGCGGCGGCGGTCGATCGACCACTTCGGCTTCGCGTCGGTGCTCCGATCCCGGTACGACCTCGGCCAGAAGATGGTTCTGGCCGAGGTGATGTGGGGCCTCGTCCTCGCGGACGGTACCATCGCGGAGCACGAGCACTACCTCACGCGCAAGATCGCCAACCTGCTCGACCTCGAGCCCGGCTACCTGTCGCACGCCAAGCTCGCGGCCGCCCAGCGCGCCACCGGTTCCACGCCGCCTGACGAGTCCTGAGACGCCCGGCGCCGGAGCGCCGCGACCGCCCTCATTCGGCTCGCAGGGCGCGCATGGGATCCACGGCACTCGCCCGGCGCGCCGGCACCAGGGAAGCCACCAGCGCCACCACGACGAGTATCCCGACCACGCTGGCAAGCGTGATCGGATCCGCGGGCTGCACGTCCACGAACAGCGAGCGCATGAGCCGCGTGACGGCGATCGCGCCGGCGAGACCGGTCACCGCGCCGATCGCGGCCGTGCGGAGCCCTTCCCGCAACACGAGGCCGATCACCTGACGCTGGCTCGCGCCGAGCGCCAGGCGCACACCGATCTCGAAGCGGCGCTGGGTGACCGCGTAGGAGACGACGCCGTACAGGCCCACGCCGGCGAGCAGGAGTGCCAGCGCCGCGAATCCCGCGAGGAGCTGCGTCGTGAACCGGCGCGACGCGACCGACTCCGCGACAACCTGGTCCATGGTGCGGATGCGCGAGATCGGCGCCGCCGGCTCCAGCTCCCGGATGATTCTGCGCACCGCCGGGATGATGCCCTCGGGCTCGCCACGGGTTCGAATCGCGAGCGACATGGCCGACGGCACGTAGTACGCGCTCTGCCCCGCTTGCGCGTGCGGGAAGTACATCGTGGGCGGAATCCGCCCCAGGAATCCGTTCGAGCGCACGTCGCGCACCACGCCGACCACGGTGGCCCACTGAGACTGCTCGTTCAGCATCTTGATCGTTCCGCCGAGCGGGGAGCGATCGGGCCAGTGCTCGCGCGCCATCGTCTCGTTGATCACGACGGTGAGTGGCGCCCCCGCACGGTCAGCGGCCGTGAAGCCCCTGCCCTGCAGCACGGTGATGCCCATGACCTCGAAGTAGCCGGGCGAGACGGTCTGCGGCATCGCGGCGGGGGAGTTCGCGACGGTCCCCATGGGCGCGCCGTTCACCAGGATGGACCACATGCTGTTCCCGTCGGCCACGGGGAGCTCGTAGACCGCCGCGGCGCCCTGCACGCCGGGAATGGCGCGCACGCGTTCCACGAGCGTCTCATAGAAGGGGGCCGCGCGGCCGCCCGTGTACTGGGCCTCGGGAGGGGCCACGCGCATCGTGAGGAGTCGTTCCGTCCGGAAGCCGAGGTCCAGCGCCTGCAGCTTCCAGAGTGAGCGGATCATGAGGCCGGCCCCCGCGAGCGTCACGACAGCGAGCGCGAGCTCGGCGACGACGAGCGCACGCCGGGCGCGCCCGAGACCGCGCGCCTGTCCCGACGACGTCTTCCCACCCTCCTTGAGGGACTCGGCGGCGTCCTCGCGCGCCCCGCGCAGCGCGGGGACGACCCCGAAGAGGAGCCCCGTGCCGAGGGTGACGGCGAGCGCGAAGGCGAGCACCAGGGGAGCCACCGTGATCTCCTCGACGCGCGGGAGATCCGCGGGGGCGAGTGCGCGCACGGCCCGCACGCCGCCTAACGCGATACCGAGCCCGAGGATGCCACCTCCCAGCGCGAAGACCACGCTCTCCGTGAGCACCTGGCGTACGACGCGCGCCCGGGACGCGCCCATCGCGGTGCGGATCGCCAGCTCCCTGCGGCGGGTCTCCCCCCGCGCGAGCAGCAGGTTCGCGACGTTGACGCATGCGATGAGCAGCACGAACGCGACGGCGCCGAACATCGCCGTCAGGTACGGCCGGGTGCGCGCCAGTACGAGATCCGGCAGTGGCGTCACGACCGCGACCAGCGGCTGATCGGGGGAGTACACCTCCGGGAAATCCGTCATGAAGCGGCGGGCCATGCCGTTCAACTCGAGCGAAGCCTGCGTGACGGTCATCCCCGGCGCGAGCCGGCCGATCATCTCGAGGTAGTGGTTGTTCCGCGTCCAGAGCGTGTCGTAGTTGAGCCGCATGGGCAGCCAGAGCGCGATGTCGGGAGAGGGGAAGGCGAAGCGCGCCGGCATGACGCCCACGACCGTCCGCGGCGTTCCCTGCAGCACCACGTCACGGCCGATCACGGCGGAATCGCCGCCGAAGCGCCGCTGCCAGAGGCCGTAGCTCAGGATCGCGACACGGGGCCCGCGCTGTTGCTCCTCCTCGGCAATGAAGGGACGGCCGAGGAGGGGGCGCGCGCCCAGGATGTCGAAGAATCCCTCGGAGACGGTCGCGAGGGTGATCCGCTCCGGCTCGACGTTCGTGCCCGTCAGGCTCACGGTCGCGGAGCGGTACGCGGCGAGGCGTTCGATCGCCTTCGCGTCGCGGCGGTAGTCGACGAACTCGGGCTCGGAGACGAGCGTGCCCGGTTCCTGGTGCGCGACGTGCACGATGCGGTCCGGATCCTCGTACGGGAGCCGCTTGAGCAGAACCCCGTGTACCACGGAGAAGATCGCGACGTTGGCGCCGATGCCCAGCGCGAGCGTGACCAGAACGGTCGCGCTGAAGGCGGGGGTGCGTCGCAGCGCGCGCAAGGCATAGCGCAGATCCTGCAGAATCGAGGCGA
This sequence comes from Gemmatimonadaceae bacterium, assembly GCA_035454665.1. GTDB lineage: Bacteria > Gemmatimonadota > Gemmatimonadetes > Gemmatimonadales > Gemmatimonadaceae > DATIGO01. The sequence continues at coordinate 4,781 of DATIGO010000109.1, forward strand.
TCATCCGGTCCTCCCGGCGGGCGTGATGGATGCGAGGGCTCCGGCGGGCGGCGTCGCGCCGATCGCGCCGGTCCGTGTAGGCGGCGCGGAGGGCCTCGAGGCGGGACGCGGGGGCGTGGCGGAGCAGGTCCCCCAGACTCCTCCCCCACAGCCGGAGCAGGGCGCGCTGCCCGCCGGTGGTGCGCGCGGCCGCGAGGCGATCGCGAAAGAACTCGACCATCGCGTCGCCGAACTCATCGCGGAAGGAGCGCGCGTGGAGCCGAAGCAGCAGGCGGTACACGCGCTCGTGCGCGTCGCGCGCCTTTGTCCGATGGAACTCGGTCATGGCGCCCCCTGACGCGCGGGTTCCGGGACCAGCACGCGTGCGGCCTCGGCGAGGCGCACGAGCGCGCGGAGGCGCGCCGCCTCGGCCGCGACGACGCGGCGTCCGAGGGGCGTGAGGCGGTAGTACCGCCGGCGGTCATCGTCCCGGTCCGCGACGGGCCGCCGCGATGACTCCTCGAGCAGGTGCTGCCGGGAGAGCCGCCGGATCGTGCGATAGAGCGAGCCGGCCTCCAGCTCGAGCCGCCCCTCGGTGTGCGCGGCGACGTCCTGCATGATGCCGTAGCCGTGCCGCTCCCCGGGAGCCAGCATCAGCAGGATGAGGAAATCGACGGCGCGGAGGGGGAGGAGATCCTGTGGAGCGGGAGGACGGGACGGGGACATGGATCGGTCGGTTCGCGGCGGAGCGTCTATAGGCATAGTGCCTATATGCCTCGGACAGCGGATTCGGCCGAAGGGTTGCTCCGGCCAGCCGGCCAGCACTTTCGGTGCGGCGGGCGGGGTCTCATCATTCGGCGTGACCGGGCTCAGGCGCGCGCGAACGCGAACGATGAACGAGGCCATTCGCGCCCGGCATCCCGCCGGCCGCGCGTGGCTGATCGTCCTCGCGTGCGCGATGACCCTGAGCGCGAACAGCGCCGCGCAGGAGGCCATCCCCGAGGGGAAATGGCGGTTCGTGGCGTCACCGATCGCCGGGTGGCACTTCTTCGGTCCCGTGCGCGCGTCGGTCTCTGCGGTCGCGGGCGCGGGGACGAGCGACCTGGCGATCCCGGCGCCTGGGAGCGTATTCGCGCTCCTGATCGCGGAGCCGGGGTTGCGCGGTGGTCGCGCCTCGCTCGCCGGCGCGCTCTGGGGACGGTGGGCGGGCGGCATCGTGGCGCGCGGGACGGTACTGCGCTTCTGGGCCGGCGCGCCGCACCGGACGTACGTCGGGGGGGAGCTGCAGTGGATCATCTCGGTGCTGCCGCTGGGGGTCCGCGTCGGCGCCTTCCGTCCGCGGGAGGCCGATGCCTCCGGTGCCCGCCAGACGCTCTGGATGGCCGATCTCAGCATCAACTACTGACGCCGCGGCGCGGCGCGACTGGTAGCTCCGCCTGAGGCCCCCGCGGCTTGACGGGGCGACCGGGATCCGTCCATCGTGCGCGCAGCAGCTCCCGCGTCGGGGCGTCGGGCAGGCTGGTCCGCGCGCGGGAGTGTGGTCTCCTCCCGTCCCCTCTCGATGACGCCCGCCAAACGGAAGAAGAAGGCCGGTGCGCCCGCCGCGTCGCGCGGACTCGACGCGCGACGCCTCGCCTCCACGGAGCCACCGGCGGCGGTTCGGGCGCTCTCGCAGCGCATCAGCGAGGATGGCGGCGACGTGCTGGGTGCCTATCGCGACCCGTTAGGCAGCCACTGGCAGATTCTCGCGGCGCTCCCGATCGACCGGGTGCAGCCCACCCCCTACCAGCGCGACCTGTCCGCGGCCCACGTGGAGCGGCTGGCCGGCGCGATCGACAAGCTCGATCGCTACCTGGATCCCATCGTGGCCGTGCCGGCCGGCGACGGCGGCTACTGGACGCCGAACGGCTTCCACCGGCTTGGCGCGATGCGGCAGCTGGGCGCGAAGTCGATCGTCGCGCTGGTCGTGCCCGAGCCCGAGGTGGCGCACCGCATCCTCCTCCTCAACACCGAGAAGGCCCACAACCTCCGCGAGCGCGCGCTCGAGGTCGTGCGCCTCGCGCAGGCCCTCGCCACCCTCGACGACCGGCCGGAGCGGGAGTTCGCGGCGGAGTTCGAGGAGGCCGCGCTGGTCACGCTCGGCCTCTGCTACCAGGAGAACGGGCGCTTCGCCGGCGGCGCCTACCACGGCGTGCTGAAGCGGTGCGACCGCTTTCTCGCATCGAAGCTGTCCCGCGCCCTGGAGATCCGGCGCGAGCGCGCGGCAAAGCTGCTCGAGCTCAACGCGGCGGTGAACGACGCCGTGGCGACGCTCAAGGCCCGCGGCGTGGAGAGCCCGTATCTCCGCGCGTTCGTCGTGGCGCGCATCAATCCGCTGCGGTTCCAGCGACGCGCCACCGCCGACTTCGACGAGACGATCGACCGGATGATCGCGAGTGCGCGGCGCTTCGATCCCGGCCGCGTGAAGGCCGACCAGGTCGCGCGAGCCGGCGGGCCGCCTGACGAGTAGCGCCGCCGGGAGCGGGCGGCTCAGCGCGCCGCGGTGACGGTGTCGCCTCCGGTGCGCGCGAGACCACGCTGCGCCGTGAGAAGATCCACGAGGAAGGTGTCCGCGTCGCGCCACCGATCCAGGTAGCGGCGGTACGCCGCCCGGGCCGCCGGCAGATCCCCACGGATCTCGGCATAGCGCGCCAGGCGCAGCGCTGCGCGCAGCCACTCGTCCTGCGCGGCCGTCGCGAAGTGCCACTCGCCCGCAAGGCGCTGCGCCGCGGCCATGGCGGCGTCAAACTGGCCGCTCATCGCCCCCGCGTCCGCCGTCGCCGCGAGACGCAGTGGCTCGAGGTCCGGCGGCGCCGTCTGCGCGTCGATCGCGGCCAGCGCCTCGGGCGCTGCCCGCTCGGCCAGCCGCACGAAGGCCGTGAGCAGCCGGGCAGCCCACTCGTCCTCGCCGCGGCCGGGGACGACACGCGCCGACAGCAGGCGCAGGGTCTCCCGCGCGCCGTTCACCCGCCCAATGCGGGCCATCAGGTGGCCCGCATGCAGGAACTCGACGGGCTCCGCCTCGCCGGCCACGGCCAGGGCCATCGCCTCATCGATGAGCTCCGACGCCCGCCCGCGCGCGCCCATCGCGATCAGCGCCTCCGCCCGCAGAAGGAGGGCCGCACGCAGGTCGGAGGGCGCTCCACCGGCGACGCCCCGTCGGCGCAGCTCGACGACCTGCTCCAGATGCGGCTGCGCCGCCCCGTAGCGCCCTCTGTACAT
>DATIGO010000110.1:0-9170 GCA_035454665.1 Gemmatimonadaceae bacterium
GTGCAGTACGAGGAAACGCCGTTCTTCACGACCGTGCCGACCAACATCGCGGGGCTCACGACGGAGTGGGCGCTGCCTTTCGGCGCGGTCTCGCTCACGGCGATCTCGCAGCGCCAGCGGACGACGTTCACGCGTCCGCCGCTGGGGTACGAGCCGCAGGGATCGCTCGTCGCGGGGCTCGGCGCGAGCCTGGGTTGGAATCTCCCGGGCTTCTCCCAGCGGCTGGCCCGCGTCCTGAGCGCCGCCGATGGCACCGCGCCCTCCCGCCTCGATGTCCGGGCCGAGCTGGCGGTGAGCCGGCCGCAACAGAGCGCCTCGCAGCAGGCGTATCTGGAGTCGTTCGAGGGAGGGGGAGAGGTCAGCGTGAACCTGCTCGAGTCGCAGTGGCAGCCCTCCAGCCAGCCCGCGCTGGGCATCCGTCTGCCCGAGCGAGTGGGGGCGCAGACCCTCGACACGACCCGTGCCGCCACGATGGTTTTCCAGAACCACGGCAGTGACGCCAGCGGCCAGCCGGTCACCTTCTCCATCCAGCAGATCGATCCGCTCACGCGGCTGCCGGGGGGGACCCTCGCGGGCTTCGAGCAGATGCTCTGGCTCACGCTGTACCCCCTGCGGGTCGGCGGCCTCCGTGACGCCCAGACGAACCGGTACCGCTGGACGGTCGGCAATGCCCCGACCGGCCGCCGCTGGCGCTCGGTGCGCACGCCGCTCGGCGCCGGCGGGAACGGCGTCGACCTCACGCGCGCGGAGCATCTCGAGTTCTGGACTCTGGCCGATACGTCCGTCGCGCGCCGCGGGCGGAATCCCGTCCTGGTCTTCGACTTCGGAACGGTCTCCGAGAACAGCGTCGCCTTCGCGCCCGAGTCGCTCCGGATCGTGAACGCCGACTCCATCTGGACCGGGAAGAAGCTGCAGGGGTGGGACCGTATGAACACCGAGCGCGACCGCTTCTCCCGCGCCTTCAGCGCGGAGGTGAACGACCTCGGTCTCCCGGGCGATGTCGTGGACACGCTGCACATGCTCCGCGACGGCGTCCCGGTCATCGCCTCCAACTTCCCGATCTGCCGGCTCGAGTTCGGCCGTCTTCTCCCGCTGGGAGATTCCCGGATCAACTGCACGCGCCGCAACAGCCGGCTCGACGAGGAGGACATCGATCAGGACGCGGTGCTCAACCTCACCTCGGCCGAGCGCGAGCTCGAGCGCGTGCGCCGCTTCATCATCGATCTGAGCGACACGACTTCGTATAACCGCATCGGCACCTGCGACGTACGCGTCAACGACATCAACGGCGCCTTCCCCGCGGGCTCGGAGCTCTGCTGGGTGCAGGTCCGCGTGCCGTTCAACGCTCCCGACGACTCGACGGGCGGCGGGCCCCAGCTCCGCCGCGTGCGCGCGCTCCGCGTCACGGTGATCTCGGGAGCGAACGCCCCGGAGAATCACTTCACGCTCATGCCGTTGGCGCGACTGCGGGTCGTCGGGGCCGGGTGGCTCAAGCGCGCGTCACGCCCGCTCGTAGGGTTGGGCGGCGAGCAGCAGACCCTGGGTGGCTTCGTGGCGGCGACCGTCATCGGCACCGCGGATCGTGACTCGACGCGTGGCCTGGTCTACGAGCCGCCCCCGGGCGTGACCGACGAGCCGGAGCTCGCTGGCACGCCGTTCGGCATCACCGGGGCGCCGATCAACGAGCGGTCGATGCGCCTGCTCACCGGCGACCTGCCACGCTACGGCCGCGCCGAGGCGTACCTGCGGTTCCCGGAGGGGGACCGGAACATGATGTCGTATCGCGAGCTGCGCGTCTGGGCGCGGGGGCGCGGACGCGGATGGGGTGCCGGCGGCGACCTCGAGTTCTTCATCAAGCTCGGGCGCGACGCGAACAACTTCTACGCCTACCGGACTCCGGTGAACGCGGGCAACTCGCGCGCGGCGTGGGAGCCGGAGATCCGGGTGCGGTTTTCCCGGTTCTACGCGCTGCGCGCGCGACTCCAGAGCGCCGTCCTCGCGGGGCAGGCTGGATTCTCGGGGTGCAGCGCGGCTGATTCGGCGCTGATCCTCGCCTCCGGGCTCCCCATGCATGCCCGGGCCGCGCACCACGCGGCCTGCGAGGACGGCTACGTGGTCTACACCGTGGATCCCGCGGTCACGCCACCAAACCTGGCGGCGGTGCAGGAGCTCGCCACGGGCATCCTGCGCGTCGACTCGCTCGCGGGCACCGACCCGCCCATGCTGGGCGACACCCTCGAGGTCTGGGTGGACGACATCCGCCTGGCGGACGCCGTGCAGGCGACGGGGTACGCGGGGTACATCGAGGCCAGCCTCATCGCCGGAGACGTGGGCTCGATCCGGCTGCAGGCGACGCGGCGCGACCCCAACTTCCGGCAGCTCGGTGAGCGGCCGTCTTTCCTCACGAATGAGGACCTGGCGATCGCGGCGACGTGGCGCCTCGAGAAGCTGCTGCCGTGGCGGCTCGGGATCACCGCACCGATGACCGTTACGCACACGCTCGCGGCGGCGGATCCGCTCTTTCTCTCCGGCGCCGACATTCTGGGCGGGTCGGTCGACGATCTGCGCTCGCCGCAGCTCACGAACACGACCGCGGCGCTGTCGATCCGTCGCGCGACGCCTCTCACGGGCTCGTGGCTCGCGCCCTTCCTGAACCATCTGGGTTTCACGGCGGCATGGAACGGCGGCGGTGCCCAGAGCGAGTATCAGCGCTCGCGGACGAACGGGCTCGACGTGGGGCTGGACTACCTCTTCGCCAACGGGGGACCGCCGCCCGCGCCGCCGCCGGGCGCGCCCGTGCCCGGGGCCCCGCCGTCATCCACGCGAGCACCGCCGGGTGTGGAGCTCTCACCCTCCCTCATCCGGGTCTCGAGCGCGTTCGTGCGCGGCACCGACCGGGTGGACGCGTTCGTGACGCCGGCGCTGCTCCCCGCCGACTCGGCGCGCCGCACCGGCACGGACCAGCAGCTCTGGCGCAACGTCACCACGCTGGAGTTCCGGCCGGTGCCGTCGGTGACGGCGCGCTGGGACATGGCGACGACGCGCGACCTGCGCGAGTACGGGGTCGGATCGCCTAACGCGATCGCCGCCGGCCAGGAGCGGGCGAGCGTGGCGGGCATCGACCTGGGGCTCGAGCGCGAGCGCAACCTGAGCGGCAGCGTGCTCTACGCACCGGCCAGTGACCAGTGGATCCGGCCGCGCGTGGAGCTGACGTCCGGGTATTCGCTGCTGCGCGATCCGAACGCGCCCGCGGTGCGCGACCCGCAGAGCGAGGACGTCCAGCGCCTGGCGCGGCGGTTCGGCAACTCGCAGCGGGCCAGCGTGTCCGCCGCGTTCGACCTGCCGCGGGCCGCCCAGGGCCGCGCCGACTCGGGCTCGATCGTCGACGCGATCGCGCGGGCCCTGGGCACCGTCGACGTCACTTTGAGCCGCGACCAGATCACGTCCTATGACGCCGCGCCGCTCACGCCATCCCTCGGCTACCAGCTTGGCTTCGGGGGGATCGACGCCTTCCGCGAGATCCGCGACGTGCTGGCCGCAAGCGCGGGCGCGGGAACCGGGGTCGTGGTGACGAACACGCTGACGCTCCCCTTCGGCGTCGCGATCTCCAATCGCGTGCAGCGCGGCGACACCCGGCACTGGTCGCGCCGGCAGCAGGAACGGGAGACGCTCATCGACGGGACGCAGCTCGTTTTTCCCGATGTCGCGCTGCGCTGGACGGGGCGTCCGACCGGCCTGGGAGAGCTCTTCTCGAACGTGTCGGCGACGGCGCGCGCCGTGCATTCGCGACAGGCCTTCCGCTCGCCATCGGACATCGCGACCAATCCGGACGAGACCCGGGCGACCCTGCTCCGGACCTATCCGTTCAGCCTGAACCTCCTGTCCGCGGGGGGTGACCTGTCGCTGGCGGCCACCTTCACGCGCCACGACCGGGTCGACTCGCTCCCCGGTTCCGTGGGGGAGAGCCGCACCTCGGAGCTCTCGGCCGATGTCACGCGGGCCTTCCCGCTGCCCCGATCCTGGGACCTGCAGAGCGGCCTGCGGACGCGCGTCTCCTACCAGGAGGCGGAGACGCGGAGCTACGTTTCCAATCTGGCGGCGATCGGGCTCCGGAGCCGGCTCACGGACAACGGTCGCAAGGCCTTCACGGTGAGCGCCGACACGGATCTGCAGGAGAACGTGACCTTCAGCCTGCAGGGGTCGCGAGTGGTCACGTTCGATCGGAACTTCAACCGGCGCTTCACACAGACGGTGATCTCGGCGGTCCTGAACATCCAGTTCTTCGGTGGAGCGTTGAGGTGAAGATGCTCGTTCTCTGTGGCGCGCTGGTCCTCGCGAGCGCCGCCTGCGACCGCGGCGATGCCAGCACCGCGCGTCCGTTCAATGGCGACCAGGCGCTGGCCTACGTGCGCACCTTCATGGAGTTCGGCCCGCGCGTGCCGGGCAGCGAGGCGCACCGGCGCGCCGGCGACTGGATCGTGGAGCAGATGCGCCAGCGTGCCGACACGGTGATCGAGCAGACGTGGACGCACGTGACCCAGCAGGGGGATACGCTGCCGCTCCGGAACGTCTTCGCGCGCTTCCGGCCCGGGGCCGCGGAGCGGGTGCTGTACATCACGCACTGGGATTCGCGCCCCCGGTCCGAGAAGGCGCGCAACCTCGGCCAGCGGAGCCTCCCCGTGCCGGGGGCGAACGACGGCGCCTCGGGCGTGGGGCTCTTCCTCGCGTTAGGCGACCTGCTGCGGCAGATGCCGCCCACGCACGGCGTGGACCTGCTGTTCGTGGACGGCGAGGACTACGGCGAGTTCGGCCCGCCGCGCGTGGACGTGCTGCTCGGTTCCGCGTACTTCGTGGACCACCTCCCCTCGGCCGATTACCAGCCGCTCTTCGGCGTGGTGTGGGACATGATCGGAGATGCGAACCTGCGCATCCCGCAGGAAGGGCACTCGGTGGAACGCGCCCGTGAGGTGGTGACGCGCGTCTGGAACGCCGCGAGCGATCTCGGCTACGCCAACGTCTTCGTGCCGGAGACCACCTTCCCGATCGACGACGATCATCTGCCGTTCCTCGACAAGGGCTTCCGCGTGATCGACGTGATCGATCTGGACTACGCCTACCACCACACCCCCGAGGACACGATCGACAAGATCTCGGCGCGGTCGCTCAAGATCGTGGGAGACGTGGCGTGGCATCTGGTGCAGTAGCGCCGGGCTCCGGCGTGCGACCGCGCGATCTCGCCCGGGCCGGGCCGGCGACGCGGATCGGGCGGATCCGGCGGATGACCCCACGCGGATCAGCAGCCACAGCCGGTTCGGTCCGTTGTGGTCGCTGTTTCTCATCTGGCGGAGCGGTGTGACGCTCCCGCTGGGTGCGCCGGGGCGCGTGAAGCCGCGCAAGCGGAGACTCGTCCTTCCCGCCGTTGCAATGAAAGGATGCCGGTGGCGCTGAAATGGTGACGGATGTGTGCGCATCACGGGCTAGGATGCCCGCATGCCCACACCATCGGAACGCCGAGCGCTCGTGCTGCTCTCCGTGGTGGCCGTGCTGGGCGTGGCCGCCCGGCTGAGCGGAGCCACGCGGAGCGCGGCGGTCGCCACACCCGAGCAACTTCGCGCCCTCGACGCACAGATCGCGCGGGTCGAGAGCGCGCGCACGGAACGACGGGCGCGCACGGCGCGGTCGGGCGGCGCTTCGAAATCGTCGGGACCCTCCGGCGGCAGCGGTGCGCCCGGCATCACGACGCCGCGCGCGCCGTCGTCACCGGCGCAGCGTGATGCACGTCGCGCGCTGGTCGATCTCGACGTCGCCGACGCCGCGGCCATCGAGCGGCTCCCCTGGATCGGTCCCGCCCTCGCGGAGCGCATCGTTGCGAATCGTCAACGCTGCGGCCCCTTCGGGTCACTCGAGGCGCTCCAGCGCGTGCCGGGGATTGGCGCGGGAATCGCCCGACGTCTCGAACCACACGTGACGTTCTCTCCCACCTCCCGTCCTATGAGTGCTCCCGCGGGGTGCACCAGTGCCGGGAAGCGCGCCGCGCCCCGGGATCGTGGCCGGTCATCCTGACACGGGACGCTCCGCGGGCACGTGGCGTCGTCGCGCCCGGCGCGGCGCCGAGCCCTTCCTCGTCTCCTACGCGCACGTTCGCATGGCTTCATCCGTGGCCGCGATGCCGGAACGCATCATTGAGCTCCTGCTCAATGAAGGTCTTGTCACGCGCGAATTTCTCGAGCGCGCCGCGCGCGACGCCAAGACCAACGGCACCACGCTCACCTATGCGCTGATCAAGACCGGCGGCATCGAGGAGGTCGAGCTCACCAAGGTCATCGCGCGCACGTACCGCATGCCGGCCGTCGACCTGGCCCGCTTCGAGGTCGATCAGAAGATCCTCCGCCTCGTGCCGGCCGACTTCGCGACCAAGCACCTGGTGCTGCCCCTCAAGCGCGACGGCCGCACGCTCACGGTCGCCATCGCCGATCCCACGAACCTCGACATCCTCGAGGATCTCAAGTTCGTCACGCGCTACGACATCTTCCCGGTTCTCGCCGGGGAGTACACGCTGCGCTCGGTGATCGAGAAGGGGTACGATGCCAGCGACGCGGCGATGGAGACGCTGCTCAAGGACATCGCCGGTGTCGATGGCGACGTCGAGGTCCTCGAGGACGAGGAAGAGGACGTCTCGGCGGCGGCGCTCGCCGCCCAGGTCGACGACGCCCCCGTCGTGAAGCTCATCAACGCCATCCTCACCGACGCGGTCAAGCGCGGCGCGTCCGACATCCACTTCGAGAGCTTCGAGCACGAGCTCCGCGTCCGCTACCGCATCGACGGCGCGCTGCAGGAGGTCATGAAGCCGCCCTTCAAGCTCCGCGCGGCGCTGATCTCCCGCTTCAAGATCATGTCGCAGCTCAACATCGCGGAGCGCCGCGTGCCGCAGGACGGCCGCATCAAGCTCAAGATCGGCAACAAGGTGATCGACTACCGCGTCTCCACCCTCCCCACGCTCTTCGGCGAGAAGGTGGTGCTCCGTATTCTCGACAAGGGAAACCTGACCCTCGACCTGGAGAAGTTCGGACTCGAGCCACGCGCCGAGCAGGAGATGATGGAGGCGATCATGAACCCGTACGGGATGGTGCTCGTCACCGGCCCGACGGGCTCCGGCAAGACGACGACGCTCTATTCGGCGCTGTCCAAGATCAACACGATCGACTCGAACATCATGACCGCCGAGGATCCCGTCGAGTACAACCTCTTCGGGATCAATCAGGTGCAGGTGCGCACCGACATCGGCATGACGTTCGCCGCCGCGCTCAAGGCATTCCTGCGCCAGGACCCCAACATCATCATGGTGGGCGAGATCCGCGATCTCGAAACGGGCGGTATCGCCATCAAGGCCGCGCTCACGGGTCACCTGGTACTCTCCACGCTGCACACGAACTCCGCCGCCGAAACGGTCACGCGACTCCTCGACATGGGTCTCGAGCCGTTCAACGTGGCCAGCGCACTGAACCTCATCGTGGCCCAGCGCCTCGTGCGGCGCATCTGCTCGCGTTGCAAGGAGAAATACACGCCGGAGCCCGAAGAGCTGGCCGGCGCGAAGGTCACCGTCGACACCACGTTGCGCGACCTGCACTTCACGCAGGAGGCGCTGGAGTCGGCGGTCGCCAACGCGACGGCGGAGGCGCAGCCGTACCTGCGGGAGCTCTCGCTCGAGAGCCGCGTCGGCGACCTGCCGTTCTTCCGCGGGCGCGGGTGCGACGACTGCAACCAGTCGGGACTCCGCGGGCGCCAGGGCCTGTACGAGGTGATGGCCATGACCGCGCAGCTCCGCAAGCTGATCCTGCAGAACGCGAGCGGTCACGAAATCCGGGACGCCGCCGTGTCGGCGGGGATGCTGACGCTGCGCATGGACGGCTGGGTGAAGGTGCTCAAGGGCATCGTCACGTTGGAGCAGGTGATCCGGGAAACGAGCGCGCAGTAGGGTGCACGTGACGGACGTCACGTGGAAAAGGGTGCGGGATCAGGGGTGAGGGGCGGCGGCACGCGCCGTGCGCGTTCATCGTGACCGCTATGACGGGTGGGCAGTCTCGATAATGGTCGTGCCGCGCTGGACATCCGCGCGGCCCGTGACGTTTCCGTGGCACTTCAACCTCCGACGATGTCCGCCAGCCAGTCGACCCAGAGTCAGACCCAGACCCAGCCGACCGCCGCGGGAGCCGGCACGGTCAGCCTGCGGACACTGCTCGAGGAAATGATCGAGCGGGACGCATCAGACCTCCACATCACGGCGGGCGAGCGGCCGAAGCTGCGCGTCGACGGCGACATTGTGAACTCCAACGTCGACACGGTCCTGAGCCCGAAGGACACGCTGCAGATCGCGTACTCGGTGCTCACCGAGAATCAGAAGAAGCGCTTCGAGATGGAGGACGAGCTCGACTTCTCGTTCGGGATCCAGAATCTGGCGCGCTTCCGTGGCAACGTTTTCAAGCAGCGCGGCTGCGTGTCGATGGCCATCCGGCAGATCCCGTTCAGCATCCGCACGTTCCAGGACCTGGGTCTCCCCGCCGTCGTGGCCAAGATGGCCGAGCGCCCGCGCGGCCTGGTGCTGGTGACGGGGCCGACGGGCTCGGGAAAGTCCACCACGCTGGCGGCGCTGATCGACAAGGTGAACCGCGAGCGGAAGGGGCACATCATCACGGTCGAGGACCCGATCGAGTTCATTCACCGGCACCAGGGGTGCATCGTGAACCAGCGCGAGGTGGGGAGCGACACGCACTCCTTCGCCAACGCGCTCAAGTACGCGCTGCGTGAAGACCCCGACGTGATCCTGGTGGGCGAGATGCGCGACCTGGAGACGATCCAGGCGGCGCTCACGATCGCCGAGACGGGCCACCTGGTCTTCGCCACGCTGCATACCAACTCCGCGGCCGAGGCGATCAACCGCATCATCGACGTCTTCCCGAGTCACCAGCAGTCCCAGGTGCGCGCCCAGCTCGCATTCGTGCTGGAGGGGATCGTGACGCAGACCCTGCTGCCGCGCGCGCGGCCGCGGCCGGGTGATGGCGGCGGAGATCCTGGTGATCACGCCGGCCATGCGCGCGCTGATCCGCGACGACAAGGTGCACCAGATCTACTCGCTCATGCAGTCCGGCAAGAAGTTCGGCATGCAGACGCTG
>DATIGO010000111.1:0-5874 GCA_035454665.1 Gemmatimonadaceae bacterium
CGTGCGGGCGCCGTCACGATCACCGCGGAAGCCGATGGCGTGCGCGGCGAGGCGCGCTACACCGTGGTGCCGAACCCCGTCACGAGCCTGGAGATCGGCGTCGCGGAGACGTCGATCCGCACGGGCGACGTCATTCATCTCGAGGCGACGGCAAAGCGCGCCGACGGCACGCCTGTGCCCGACGCGCCGGTCACCTGGAGCTACACCTACGCGCCTGACGATTCGATCGTCCCGGGGGGGCTCCCGGGCGGTGGCGGGATCGTGCAGTTCGGCCGTTTCGTGGCCAACTATCCGGGCCGGTACACGCTCCTGGCCCAGTCCGGGCCTGCGCACGCGCGCACCACGCTCGCGGTGGCACCGCGCGATGCACGCCGCCGTATCACGGTGACGGGGCGCGGGACCATCCACGAGACGCACACCTCCGACCTCTGGCCATGGACCGGGAAGGACGGCCGCGACTACGCGCTCGTGGGCACCTGGGGCGGCGCGGGATACGCGATGGTCTTCGACATCACCGACCCGGCAAACATCGTCAAGACCGACTCGGTCCAGGTGAATGCCCGTACGATCAACGACGTCACCGTATCGCCCGACGGGCGCTACGGCGTGCTCTCGCGTGAAGGAGCGTCGGACCGCGTGAACGGCGTCGTGATCCTCGACCTCGCAAACCCGGCGCACCCCAGGGTCGCCTCGACCTTCAGCCAGGAGCTCACGGGCGGCGTGCACAACATGTTTGCGACGAACGACTACCTGTTCGCGGTGTCGGGCGGCGCGAAGTACGTGATCGTGGACGTGCGCGACATCTACAACCCGAAGTACGTGAGCGAGTACCGACACCCCAACGCCCGGCTGCACGACCTCTGGGTGCACGACGGCATCGCGTACTCGGCCCAGGGCGGCGTCGGCACCGTGGTGGTCGACGTCGGGAACGGGAAGTACGGGGGCACGATCGAGCAGCCGAAGCTGATCACCGTGTACAACGTGAACAGCGGCCACGAGATCTTCCCGTACTTCCAGAAGTCGACGGGAAAGGTCTACCTCTTCATTGGCGACGAGGAGATGAGCCGGACCGGACGCGTGTGGGAAGGGACCGCGTACAACGCGGAGCTGCGCGCGCCGACGGGGCCGGTACGCGGCGGCGTGGCCCAGACGTCGGGCGGGTACACGCACGTCATCGACTTCACTGATCCCCTCGATCCGCTGCCGGTGGGGCGCTACCACATCGAGGACTACGGCAGCCACGACATCATCGTCGAGGACGACGTGCTGTACCAGGCGTACTACGACGGTGGCGTGCGTCTGGTCGACGTCTCCGGTGACCTGATGGGGAACCTGTACGACCAGGGGCGCGAGATCGCGGTCTTCAAGCCTTACGACCCGAAGGGGTACACGGCCAACGCGCCGTTCGTGATGAACGCGATGCCGTGGAAGGGGCACGTGCTGTTCACGGACTTCAATTCGGGGTTGTGGGCGGCGAAGCTCGAGCCGAAGCGTCCAATCGTTCCCTGAGGTACGTCTGACGCGGCACGCCCCTCGCCCTTGCGGGTGAGGGCGTGCCGCGTTTCGTCACCTTGCGGCGTGACGGGTCCGCGTGTTCGTCCTAACTTGCGATATGGTGTCGCGCGCTGGACGAAGATCGGCCGCTCTGATGCTGTCGGCGCTCCTGTCGGGTTGCGGTGAGGGCGACGGACCGGTGGCTGTCATCCCAGTGGAACTGGGCGCAACCGGATCGACGATGCGCGCGGGGCGCTTCACCTATGTGACGTCCTCGCGGATCGATATGATCGAAGGCTGGGACGGCGCCGTGGTCCCGACGCTGGTCACCCGAGTGACCATCCGCAACGATGCCGCGAGCGCCGTCGAGATCACGCACGGTGCCTGCAATGTGTCCGTCGACGCGTACCGGTCCCCCGATCGGCGCGGTGCACCGGTATGGAACCATGACCGCAGCGAGTCCTGGGACCGGGGCGACGCGCGGGCGTGCGACGCGGTGCTGCTCATGACTCATCTGGCACCGGGCGAGGTGAAACAGCTCGGGGTCAACTTCATTTCGCTGATCGACATCCTCGGGGATTCGCTGCCCGACGGATGGTACTTCCTCACCGCGAGAACCCGGTCGAGCAGCACGCCCGCGGGAATCCAGCTGCCGGCCGGCGACTTCGACCTGACGGTCGCGCGCCCGGCGCTTCGTGATTCGGTTCGCCATGGAGGCCTGACGTACCGCGCCTGGTCTACCGTGCCTTCCGGCGGCGGAGTCGTGCAAGCCACCGTGACCGCAGTGTCGCATGCGGGCGGGATATTGATCGGCTTTCCGCGGGCATGTGCCGTCACGCTGGCGGCGTATGTCAACCGTGAGCGACGCGACGCCGCGCCGCGGTCTGGCGCGCCGGACTGGCAGCAAGTGCGCGCCTGCGCCGAGGGCGAGCAGGTGTACTCACTCGGTGGCGGGAAGGGCCTCACGTTCCAGGAAACCGTGCAGATAACCGACATCCTCGGCGCGAGCCGACCGGACGGTGAGTATCACCTGGCGGTGATGGTGCGCACTCCCACACGCAATCTCTGGCTCTCGGCAGGGAGCGTGGCATTGCGTCGGTAGGGGTCCGGGTCAGAGCGAACGGGGTTGCCTCGCCCGGCACGCTGACCGATCGCGCGCCGCCATCGAGGCATCACCACACCGGGCCCGGGGGCCGCGGGCGCAACGCCAAACGAGCGCGCACCATGCGATCTGGACGCACGCCGGGCCCGGCGTTAACTCCAGTCGGAACACGACCGTCTTCCTGTACGCCCGACACCACTCCTCGCGAGGCCCGCATGCTCCACGCGCTCATGTACCACGGCGGTTTCGAGACCAACTTCCCGCAGCTCAAGCCGGGAGCGGAGTCCTTCACCGGTTCCGACGGGTCGCAGCGCGCGCTGGGCGACTGGCCCTCCAATGTTGACGGGATGCGGATCGGCTACATGGAGAAAGCGGGGAAGCGCTTCGTCGCCGTGCGGGTGATGGACGACGAGACGGACGTCGTGCTCGAGAATGAGTTGCTCATCGACCCCCCCTCGCACATGGGGTACGGCAAGCGCTTCTCCGCCGAGCCCACGCTCATCGCCGACGACGTGGCCAAGCGGTTGCTCGACGACATCATTGCGAAGAACCCCGATCAGCGCGTGGACCTCCTGACGATCCGCGGCCGCATGCCCTGGGGAAGCGGGAACGCGGCGAAGGCGAAGTAGCGTCATGGTGCCGCGGCGGGAGTTCCTGCGGCGCCTGGGTGGGGCGCTGCCGGTGCTGGCGGCTGGTGGCGCGGGGGTCGTGGCCTGGCATCCGGCGCCCGCGCGCCGTCTGACGCGGATCGGGCTCCAGCTGTATGCCGTACGCGACGCCATGCGGCGCGATCCCGAGGGAACGCTCGCCGCGGTCCGCGGGATGGGGTACGCGGACGTCGAGCTGCTCTGGACCTTTGGCAACTTCGGGCGCGCCCCCCGGCAGGTGCTGGCCGCCCTGCGGGACACCGGGCTCCGCGCTCCTTCGGCCCACATCGCCCCGGAGACGCTCCTGGCGGGGTGGTCGCGGTCGCTGGAGATCGCGGTGATGCTGCGGCACGAGTATCTGATCGTGCCCAGCCTCCCGGAGGAGACGCGCCAGTCGCTGGACGCCTGGCGGCTGTGGGCGGACCGGTTCAACCGTGCGGGGGAGGCGGCGCGCAAGGTGGATGTCTGGCTCGCGTTTCACAACGAGCCGTCGCACCAGGCCCCGATCGACGGCGTGGTGCCATACGATCTGTTCATCGAGCGCACGCAGTCGCGCTACGTGAAGCTGCAGCTCGACGTCGGCAACATGGTGATGGGGGGCGGCGATCCGGAGGCGTACGTTCGGCAGCACGCCTCGCGATACGCGAGCTACCATCTGAAGGACGTGGCGCGCGACGGCATGCGGGACACGGCGCTCGGCACGGGGCGCATCGATTTCCGGCGGTTGCTCGCATCGATTCCGGACGTGCACCGCGCCCGCTGCTTCGTGGAGCAGGAGGGCGCGGAGGACAGCATGGCGAGCGCGCGCGCGAACTACGCGTACCTGAGCCGGCTCGAGTTCTGACTGCTGGCCGGCCCGTGCCTAACGCCGAGGCGCGATCGCGAGGACGCGGAGCGGGCTTCCGCTGCCGTTGACGATTCGGAGCGGCGCGGCGATGATCAGGCTCCCGGTCGGGGGCAGCCGGTCGAGATTGCACAGGCTCGCGAGGCCGAAGCGCCCCGCGCCGTGCATGATGCCGTGATTGGGGAAGGGGGGATCGAAGCGCCCGGCCTGTCCCGCGTCGGTCCCGATGGTCTCCACGCCCACGCCGAGGATGTCGCGCTCGCGCGCCAGGAGCTCGGAGGCGGACTGGTGAAAGCCGGGCGTATGCGGGCCTTCGTCATCCGCGTTGATGAAGTCCGACCCCCGGCGCCGGCTCCAGTCGGTGCGGAGCAGCACCCACGCTCCCGCGGGAATACGCCCGTGCCTCGCCTCCCAGGCCGTGACGTGGTCCGGCATGAGCAGGAAGTCCGGATCGGCCGCCGACTCCCGCGACACGTCGATCACGCATCCGGGGCCCACGAAGCGGTGCGCGGGGATCGTGTCGCAGGCGTTATCGGGAAGATCCTTCCCCGTCACCCAGTGCACCGGGGCGTCGAAGTGCGTGCCCGTGTGCTCTCCCATGTGGATCTCGTTCCAGTACCAGGCCGGGCCTTTCTCATTGTAGCACGAGATCTCCGTGAGCGTCACGCCGGGCGAGGGCGCGAACATCGGCGGCAGCCCGATGACGGGGGTGTCGGGACCCAAGGGTTGCGTGAGGTCGATGACCTCGAGGGCGCCCGAGGCGAGGTCGCTGATGACCCGGGTGAGACTGGACACGGGATCTCCGGCAAGGGGCTTAAGGCGTTCAACGGGAGAAGCACCCTGCGCAGCGGCGAAGGCGCTTCTGTCCGCGCTCGAAATCACGTCTTCTGTCGAAGGTGCCTCGCGAACTCGAACCGGTTCTCCAGCAGCGCGAGCTCCGTGACGAACCCGGGCGGTCCGACCGCTTCGACCTTGGCCACCAGCGTCGTGAGCTCCTGCGCGGCGAGCGCGGCGTCGAACTCGTGCACGAAGTCGTTCAGGTTCGTCACCGTGGCCGTCCGCGGAATGCCCGCGGCCGCCGCCATGCCCGCCAGATCGCTTCCGGTCGACGTCGCCGTGGGGAATCCGCCCACCGACAGCAGGCTCTCGTTGTCGAAGATCACGTGCAGCAGGTTCCGCGGACGATACCGCGCCAGCGTGGTGAGCCCGCCCAGGTTCATGAGCACCGAGCCGTCGCCGTCGAAGACCACCACTTGCTGGTCCGGTCGCGTGAGCGCGATGCCCAGGCCCATCGACGAGGCCAGGCCCATGGCGTGCTGCAGATAGAAGAAGTTGGACCGGTGGCCTAACGACTGGAGCTCGGCGGCGACGGCGCCCATGATCGTGACGACGACGCGCCCTTCCAGCCGGTCGTAGACCGCCCCCAGGGCCTGCAGACGCTTCATGCCTCCTCCCACATGAGGTCGCGACAGAGCAGCATGGCCACGGGACGATTCGCCGAATACGCGAGCGTCTGTGCCTTGCGCAGCCGCGACGCCACGTGGTCGCGTGCTTCCAGGCGGTCGTAGGGGATCCGCAACGCCCGCAGCACCGATTCGGTAACCAGCCCGCCCTCGGTCTGCCACGGATCGCGCTCCCCGAAGTCGCCCCGCTGGCTGATGAGCATCACCAGCGGGATGCGGTAGAGCTGCGCGCACGACACGATGCCGTTCACGGCCGCGAGAAAGCCGTGGTTCTGCATCAGCATGGCCGACCGGGCCCCCGCGAGGTACGCCCCGGCGGAGATG
>DATIGO010000112.1:0-2085 GCA_035454665.1 Gemmatimonadaceae bacterium
ACCGGCGAGCTCGCGCTCGACCGCGACGGCAACTTCCTCGCGATCCGCTTCGACTGGCTCGTCAACTCGGGCGCCTACCTCTCGCAGCCCGGGCCGGTGATCAATACGGTCACGCCGGTCACGCACGCGGTCAACGCCTACCGCATTCCCGTGGTGTACGGGCGCCATCGCCTGGTGCTCACGAGCACGACGCCCACCACGGCCTACCGCGGCGCCGCGCGCCCGAACGTGTCCTACCTCGTGGAGCGACTGGTGGAGGCGGCCGCGCGCGAGATCGGGACGGACCGCATCGAGCTGCGCCGGCGCAATCTCATTCCGCGCGCCGCGTTTCCGTACAAGGCGGCAACCGTGGACTACGACAGCGGGGATCCTCCCGGCCAGCTCGAGCAGGCGCTCGAGCATTCTCAGTGGAAATCGTTCGAGTCGCGGCGGACTGAAGCCACGCGGCGCGGGAAGCTGCGCGGCATCGCGTGCGCACTGTTCATCGAGCCTGCCGGGGCGAGCGTCGCGCCCAAGGAAGAGGCGTTCATCAAGTTCGGGGACTCGGGCAACGCGCTCGTCTACGCGCTCGCCGGGCCGTCGGGACAGGGGCACGAGACGGTGTTCCCGGAGATCGTCGCGGAGCTCCTGGGTCTCGATGTGCAGAAAATTACGCTCCGCGCGAGCGACCCGGCCGGGCCGCCGCTCGTGGGCGCCGGCACCATCGGCTCGCGCTCGATGATGTCGCACGGGGGCGCCATGGCGCTCGCGGCGCGCGAGGTGATCCGCAAGGGCATGGATCTCGCGGCGAACGAGCTCGAGGTCGCGGCCTCCGATATCGAGTTCGAGCGCGGCCGCTACCGGGTCAAGGGAACCGACCTCGCCGTGAAGCTCCACGCCCTCGTCAGGAAATACGCCGGCGCCTCACCCCACCCGCTCGACTCGATGGGGTCGCTCGCGACGCCGCGGGCATTTCCGGGCGGCGCGCACGTGGCGGAAGTGGAGGTTGACCCCGACACCGGTGTCACCACGATCCTGCGCTACGTCGCGGTGGACGATTGCGGGCGCATCCTGCACCACGTGCTGCTCGAAGGGCAGCTGCACGGCGGCATCATCCAGGGCCTGGGGCAGGTGATGGGCGAGCACTGCGTCTACGACGCGAACGGGCAGCTCCTCACCGGCAGCTTCATGGACTACGTCATGCCGCGCGCGGGGATCGCGCCGGATATCCGGCTCTACGACCACTCGGTGCCCTCGCCGAACAACCCCCTGGGCGTGAAGGGAGCGGGCGAAGCGGGAACCACCGGGGCGCTGCCGGCGCTCGCGCTCGCGGTGCTCGATGCGCTGCACCCGGTCGGCGTCACGCACTTCGACCTGCCGTACACCCCCGCCCGCGTCTGGCATGCCATCGCGGCCGCGAAGCGCAAATCCTGACGGCCCGCTTCAGGGCCGGTGCAGCGCCGGCGCCTCGCGCGTGAACACGCGCCGGCCGCGCTTGAATCCCATCGCGGGCTGCGCCACGGCCGCGATCGCCTCGGCCGGCGTGCCCGCGTTCCACACCACGAGGTCGGCCGGGTTGCCGGGCGCGATGCCGTAGTCGCCCCGGCGCAGGATCCGCGCCGGTCGGCTCGACACCATCGCGAAGCACTCGGCGAGATCCTCCGGCCGCGATCGCTGCACGACGTTGGCGTAGAGGTTCGCGATCCGCGTGAGCGAGCAATCGCCATAGGGCGTGAAGGCATTCAGCACGTTGTTGGTCGCGATCGAGCAGTTCGCCCCCTCGGCGACCAGCGCATTGGCGTCCGCGACGCCGCGGATGACGCTGTGCTCGAGGTGGCGACCGGTGGTGAACATGTCGGTCGCCGGGAGCACGGCCAACGCAACGCCTGACGCGGCGAGCCGCTTGCCGAGGGCGGCCAGCTCCGCCGGCGGCAGGCAGGAGTACTTGCTGCCGTGGCCGATCGCCACGCGGCCGCCCCAGCCGATCTCGTCCGCGAGGTCGCAAACCTGCCAGATCGCCATGTCGTGGGTCGTATAGCCGACGTCGAGATGGATGTCCACGTCGACGTCGAATTCGCGCGCGAGCTCGAAGATGCGCCGGATCTG
>DATIGO010000113.1:0-2381 GCA_035454665.1 Gemmatimonadaceae bacterium
GGTCAGGTGTCCGTGCGCGACTTCACGATCGAGGGACCGCATCGCATCGTGGTCGACCTCACCGGCGCCCGCCTCGAGCGGATGCCGCGCGCCTATGACCGGCGCGCGCGCGCCGGCATCACCAACCTCCGCGCGGCGCAGTACCAGCCGAACGTGGTGCGCGTCGTCGTCGAGCTCGATGCCCCGCGCCCCTACACGGTCACGCGCAGCGATTCCACCATCCGCGTGAGCCTCGCCACCAGCGAGAGTTTCGCGGCGTGGTACTCGTCAGGCAGGGCACCCGCGGTGGCCGCCAATGCCCCCGCGCAGCCCGCGCCCACCCAGGCCGCGATGCAGGCGCCCGCGCCGGCCCCGACCCGCACCGCGCCCCCCGCGGCCAGCGAGTCCACCGGCGTCGTCAACACGCCGCCCGCCGCGGCGGCGCCGCCGCCCGCCGCGCCCGCACGGCCCGCCGTCACGAGCGTCGAAGAAGCCATCAACGCCCAGACCCGCTCCAGCGCCATGAGCAGCGCCGCGCCCCGGTTCAGTCCGGGATCCCGCGTGCCGCTCTTCAATCAGCAGTCGCAGCAGCCGCGGATCACCGTCAACTACCAGGACGCGCCGCTCCGCGACGTCATCGCCGGTATCGCGCAGCAGACCGGCCGCACGATCGTCGTCGGCAAGGACGTGGAGGGAACGGTCGACGCGGAGATCCGGGATCAGCCCTGGGACGTCGCCCTCAAGGCGATTCTCGACGCGCAGGGCCTCGCGGCCACCGAGGAGCCCTCGGGCATCATCGTGGTCGACAGCTACCAGAACATCCTGGAGCGTCAGGCGAGCGAACCGCTCACCACGCAGCTCGTCAACATCAACTACGTCTCCGCGTCCTCGCTGGAGCAGACCATCGGAGGACTGCTCTCCAAGGACTGTCCGGAAACGCCGCCGCCGGCCACCGGCGACCAGCCGCCCGGCCAGTCGTACTGCCTCGTCCGCGGCTCCATCGCCTCCGACAGCGGGACGAACTCCCTGATCGTCACCGAGGTCACGTCGCGGCTGCCCGCGCTCATGTCGTACATCCGCCAGCTCGACGTCCGCACGCCGCAGGTCGCGCTCAAGGCCAAGATCGTTTCCGTGAACCGCACGAAGATCGAGCAACTCGGCCTCGCCTACGATCTGGGAAGCAGCGCGGCGTACTTCAACAGTGTGGTCCCGCGTCCCCCGCCGGGCGGAACGGGAACCGGGACGGACGACCGCGAAGGGCGCGTGCTGCTCGGCGGTGACGTGCTCGCGGGCGTGGCCAACGCGTCCCGCCGCTACCGCCAGGGCGCGGCACTCAACCTGCTCTTCTCCACGGCCCTCGGCAACTACAGCCTCACGGCCTTCCTCGACGCGTTGCGCGAACAGCAGCTCTCCGACATCCAGGCCGAGCCGAGCGTGATCACGCTCGACAACCGCCAGGCCCGCATCCTCGTCGGACAGGAGACCCCGGTCCGCGTCATCGACGCGGGTGCCGCCGGTACCGGCGGCGTGCCACCGCGCGCCAACGTCCAGTTCAAGGAAACCGGTATCATCCTCACAGTGACGCCGCACATCACCAGCAACCGGCAGATCCGCATGTCGATCTCCGCCGAGCAGTCCGAACTCCGGATCGTCGGCGGCGACCTCGGCTTCTTCATCGACAAGCGGAACGCCACCACGCAGCTCCTCGTGAACGACGGCGAGACGGCCGTGATCGGTGGCCTGACGCAGACACAGCTCACCAAGAACAAGGCGGGTATCCCGCTGCTCACCGACCTCCCGCTGCTCGGCCGGCTGTTCTCGCAGACCGATACGCGCGAGGAGAAACGGGACCTCCTGATTCTCATCACGCCGCACATCATCGATCCGGGCGAGGCGATCCGCCCGCCGGGTGGCAACGAGCCGAGGTAAGGAGGCAGAACGACGCTTCCGCCACCCCTCGGCTTGACCTCGGCGCGCATCGACGTCATAGATGTGCGCCAGGGAGACACCGAAAAGGCACGTCCCCGCATCGCTGCGGGGCGTGCCGGCAAGACGAGGCGCAAAGTCAGCACAGAACCCCTCGCGAGCCCGACCTCCTCGGTCGGGCTCGCGTGCCTTTTCCGGAGACGCATGCTCCGTTTCACCACCGCAGGCGAATCGCACGGCCCCGCGCTCGTCTGCACGCTCGAAGGCATGGTCGCCGGCCTCCGGCTCGAGGCCGAGGTCGTGAACCGGGAGCTCCTCCGCCGCCAGCAGGGCTACGGGCGCGGCCGGCGCATGCAGATCGAGCGCGACGAGATCGAGTTCCTCGCCGGGGTCCGCGCCGGTGAGACCCTCGGCTCGCCCATCGCGATGCTCATGCGCAACCGGGACTGGAAGAACTGGATCGACGTGATGGATCC
>DATIGO010000114.1:0-6854 GCA_035454665.1 Gemmatimonadaceae bacterium
GAGGGACATCCGCCGCATCGAACCGAACAGGTTGATGGCCACCGGCCACGGCGATCGCGTGCCGTCGTGCCGGATCACGTGCTCGAAGAGGAGTGCCTTGCCGCCACCGGGCTGTTTCATGACGCGGTCGGCGATCTCGCACAGCTCGAGGCGCGCCGCAACAGGATGCCGCACGCGCGCCAGCTCGCCAGCCGCGTCGATCGCCTGGATGAATGCGGAAAGCGTGTCGAGGGTCATTCCCGAATCAGGGAAACAGAGGACGGGTCCCCGGACGTGGGATCCCGCACGCCGTCACGCTTGACGCCCACGTGGATCGCCGCAATGCCGAAGGTGAGCCGCCGGAAGCGCACCTGCGAGAACCCGGCGGCCTCCATCCGTTGAGCGAGCGCGCCGGCCTCCGGAAAGTGCGCCACGGACTCCGGGAGATAGCGATACGCCGTCGGATGCCCGGAGACCAGTCGTCCCACGGTGGGGAGCACGCGCCGGAAGTACGTCTGATACGCCGCCCGCACGACCCGCGCCCGCGGAGTCGAGAACTCCAGGATCACGAATCGCGCCCCCGCGGCCAGGACGCGATGCACCTCGCGCAGCCCGGCGTCGAGATCGGCGAGATTCCGCACGCCGAAGGCGACGATGGCCCCCGCCGCGACCCCGTCACCCAGCGGAACGGACAGCGCGTCCGCGGCCAGCGGGGCGAGCAGGCCCGGCGGCGCCTTTCCGAGTCCGCGCCGCAACATCGGCTCCGCGAAGTCGGCCCCCAGCACCAGACCGCGAAATCCCGCCTGCCGCGCCAGCAGCGCGCCCACGTCGAGCGTCCCCGCGCAGAGATCGAGGTACACCCCACGGGGCCGCTCCTCCCACGCGAGCTCGTGGATCGCCTGCCGGCGCCACCGCCGATCGACGTTGAAGCTCAGCAGGTGGTTGAGCAGGTCGTAGCGCGGCGCGATCTCCGAGAAGATCCGGCGAACGTAGGCGCGTTTGCCCTCGCCACCCGCCGCCGCGGCGCGCGCTTCGACGCCCGCTATCCGGGTCGAAGTCATCGCGGCGAAAGTTGGCCGGACGGCAGAAGTGCGGCAAGCACGCGCTGGCCCTGACTTTAGTGCATCCTTAGCTTCCGACCTTTCGCACGATCGGCGGCGCGCGCGCGGCCACGTGCGTCGCCAGCCCAATGGCTCGAACGCTCGACCTCGCGAACCTCCCCGACGCCGACCTCGTCGCCCTCGCCCAGAAGGGGCGCGAGCCGGCGTTCCGCGAGCTGATTCGTCGCTACGAGCGACCGGTCTTCTCCCTGATCTTCCGCATGGTGCGGGATCGGGAAACGGCGGAGGACCTCGCGCAGGACACGTTCATCAAGGTCCTCAACCACATCGACAAGTACCGGCCGGAATTCCGCCTCTCGAGCTGGCTCTTCAAGATCGCGAACAATGTGGCGATCGATCACCTGCGCAAGCGCCAGGTGGAGACCGTCAGCATCGACGGATCGCCGCACGCGGCGACCGCAGCGGAAATCGAGTCCACCTCGTTCGAGGTCGTGGCCCGGCAGGAGAACGCGCTGGAGGAGCTCGAGGCCCGGGAGCTGGGCAGCGCCATCGAGCAGGCCATCGCCGCCCTGCGTCCCGAGTACCGCTCCTGCATTCTGCTCCGCCACGTGGAAGGCCGCTCGTACGAAGAGATCGCCGCAACCCTGGACCTCCCCCTGGGCACGGTCAAGACCTACATCCACCGCGCGCGGCACCAGCTGCGCGAGGCCCTGGAGGCGGAACGTGAATGACAACGGACCAGAAGCGAGGGTCAGAGGTCGGAGTCGAGTTCCCTGTCCCGTGCAACGACGGGGCGGACCCGCTCCAGGGAAACTCGACTCCGATTCTGACCCTGACCCCGGCCCCCAATTTCCCGGTTTCCCATGCCCGGCCCGTCGACCTCTGCTCTGAAACCTTACCCCCACCCGATCGTAAGACCCCCTGGAGGCTCTCTTGGAACACCGTCATCTGCTCCCCGATGAGATCGACCTCCTCGTCGACGGCGAGGAAGGGTTCGGCGTGGCGCCGCTCGCGGCCCACGTCGAGCAGTGCGCGCGCTGCCGTGCCGAGGTCGACCACCAGCTCGATCTCGTGAGTTCCCTGGAGCGCCTCCCGCACCTGGAGCCGTCCCCGCTCTTCGCCTACCGGGTGATGAGCAAGGTCCAGGTCTTCGAGCCCTGGCATGTGACGGTGCTCGATTCTGTGCGGCGGTTCGTTCCACGTTCCCGCCCCGCGCTGGTACTGGCAGCGGCCTCGGCCGGTTTCGTGGCGGTCACGCTCACGCTGGCCGCCCTCTGGATCGGTACGCAGCTGGGCACCGTGGCCCTGGTGGCCAACCTGGCCACGGAGCGGCTCCGCGCGTCGGTCCTCGACTTCATGGGGGCCACCATGTCGGCGCTGGTCGGTGAGACCGCTGCCGCAGCCCTTCTGGGGAGCGGTCCTGCCGGGGTCGGCGCGGCGCTGGGCGCCTTCTTCCTGACTGTCATCCTTGCCGCCGTGGTGCTCCGGGCTCTCGCCCAGCGCGCCGTGGCGGCCTCGGCCCACGGCCGGAGGATGTAACATGCGCGCGACGGTATTGGGCGTCGCCGTCGCGTCGCTGTGGACCGCCACCAGCCTCTCCGGACAGGAGACGGCCGCGGCCACTGCTGGCGTGAGGCAGGACACCTCTGCGGCCGTACCCCCGGCCGTGACGGCCGAGGACACGTTGCGGTTCGGTGGCCGGGTGATCGAGGCGGGTGACTCCGTGGCCGGCCCCATCCTGGTTGTCGCCGGAGACCTGCGCGTGCGGGGGACGGTGGCCGGCTCGGCCGTGGTGATCGGCGGGGACCTGATCATCGAGCCCGGCGGGCGGGTGACTGGCGACGTGATCGCCGCCCTGGGGCGCGTGCGGAATCAGGGGGGCGCCATCGGGGGAAACACGCGCGCATTTCATGACGCGTTCACGTGGGGCTCCCGATCGCGAGAGGATCGTGAGTTCGTGCGCCGGGACATGGGGGGCGCGCTCAGCCTCTCGCTGGGGTGGCTCACCATCGTCCTCGTGCTCGGTATCGGTGTGCTCGTCTTCGCCGGCGGGTACCTCGAGGGCGTGGCCGACGTGCTGCAGCGGAGCTTCTGGCGCTCGTTCTTCTGGGGACTCGCGGGGGAACTGGGCGCGATCCCATTGCTCATCCTGCTGATCAGCGGGCTCGCGATCACGATTGTGGGGATCCTGCTCATTCCGTTCGCGATCGTGGCCTATGTGCTCGCCGCAACCGGACTGCTGACCCTGGGGTTCCTGGCGATGGCGCGCCTCACAGGTGGCGGCATCGGCGGAGGTGCCCAACGTCAGCTCACCGCCAAGGGGAGCGCGCTCCGCGGGCTCGTGATCGGGATCGTGCTGTACCTCGGGATGTGGGTGGTGGCGGCGCTCTTCCAGTGGTCGCCGTTCGTGAGCGGGATCCTGCGCGGGATCGCACTCGCGATCACGTACGTAGCGGCCACGGCGGGGTTTGGCGCGGCGATCCTCTCGCGCGGGGGCACGCGGCGCGACGTGGCGGAGCCTGCGGCGGCCGTCCCGGCCGACCAGGCGAGCTGGCAGACGCCCACACCGATCACCGGCGTCCGGGCCGCGCGGCGGCCCACGCCGGCCGTGCCGCGGGAGCGGGTGTAAGGCCTCTGCCGGCGGGAGCGCGGGCGGGACCGGTCGGAGGTCGGCGCGGATGACCTACTCGGGGGCGACGTGCAGGGTGGCGCCCCGGGTGAGGCCGAGGGCGTCCGCTGCGCTCCCGTCGCGCATCGCGATCTCGAGCAGCCCCGACGACCCGACCAGGGCGACGAGCGCGGCCGGCGGCGCGTCGCCGTAGGTCCGGCGCACCGGGAGGACCTGGCCGGCGATCCGCACGACCCCGCCGCGCACCCCGGCCAGGTTCGTGACCAGGTTGCCGAAGCGGTCGATGGCGATGACCTCGCCCCGGAGCGCGCCGTTTCCCTCGCGCACGGGCTCC
This sequence comes from Gemmatimonadaceae bacterium, assembly GCA_035454665.1. GTDB lineage: Bacteria > Gemmatimonadota > Gemmatimonadetes > Gemmatimonadales > Gemmatimonadaceae > DATIGO01. The sequence goes on from DATIGO010000114.1 coordinate 4,004, forward strand.
GGCGTGCGCCGGACGACGGGGTCAGGCCACGGAGTGCCTAACGACTCGAGCGCCGCGCCGCGCGCGAGCGCGGCCGCGGCGGGGGCGAAGACATCGCGGCCGTGGAACGTGGGCGCGGCCCCTGCCGGCACCGCGAGCGCCACCACGCGGACCCCCGGCATGAGCAGCGCGGGCGAGAGCACGCCGTTGTCGGGTCCGACCAGGAGGCGCCCCTCCGTCGCCACGGCCAGCGCCGCCCGCGACGACCCCACCCCGGGGTCCACCACCGCGAGGTGGATGGTGCCGGCGGGAAAGCGGCGCCAGTAACGGGCCACCGTGAGCCGCGCGAGCTCCACGTCCTGCGGCGGGATCTCGTGCGACACGTCGACCACCGTCGCGTCGGGCAGCGCGCTCAGGAGCACGCCCTTCATCTCGCCGACGTAGCCGTCGGCGGTCCCGAAATCGGTGAGCAGCGTGATGAGGGGGCGCATGCGCCAGGGTACGGGATCGGCGGGGTGACGGCGCGTGAGCGCACGCGACGCCGTGAGGCATCACGGGTCGTCAGGCCCGGGGTCACCCTGTATTATGCGCGGATCGCCGTCCCCGTACAGCCGATGCCCGATTCCGACCGCCTGCGGGTCGCTTCGCTCCAGTATCTCATCCGACCCGTCACCTCGATCGCGCAGTTCCGCGATCAGGTCTGGGGCCTGGTCCAGACCGCCGCCGACTACAAGTGCGGCCTCGTGGTCTTCCCCGAGTACTTCACGCTGCAGCTTCTCACGCTGGGCGAGGTCAAGCGCCCGATCCAGGCGCAGGTACGCGACCTGGCACGCCAGGTTCCTGCCTTCCTCGAGATGATGGCGGAGCTGAGCCGCGCGAGCCGCCTGTACATCGTAGCCGGCACGATCCCGGTGATCCACGAGGGAACAGGACACGTCCAGAACATGTCGTATGTCTTCGGGCCCAGCGGGGAGAGCCGTCGGCAGGGAAAGCTCCACATGACGCGTTTCGAGTCCGAGGAGTGGGACGTGCGGCCGTCGAACACGCTGCGGATCTTCGAAACGCCGTTCGGGCGGTTTGCAGTGGCGATCTGCTACGACGTCGAATTTCCCGAGATCGCGCGGGAGGCCGCGCGGCGCGGTGCGCATCTGCTCGTGGTCCCGAGCTGCACGGACGACCGCCAGGGGATGCTGCGCGTGCGGTACTGTGCGCACGCGCGCGCGATCGAGAACCAGATGTACGTGGTGGTCTCGCACACCGTGGGCTCGCTGCCGATGGTGCCCGCGGTGTCCCTCAACTACGGGCAGGCCTCGATCCTCACCCCCTCCGACTTTCCCTTCTCGCGCGACGGAATCCTGGCGGAGGGGATCCCGAACCAGGAGACGATGATCATCGGCGAGCTGAACCTGCGCACGATTCTCGAGACACGGAGCGCCGGAACCGTTCTGCCACTCCTGGACAGCGAGCGCACGGCAGAGCTCGTTCAGCATGTGGAGATCGAGTCCCTGTGACGGCCACCGGAAGCGTCACCGTCCGCCGCCTGACGCCCGCCGATTTCGCCGCGGTGCGGGAGCTGACCGCGCGAGTCTACCCCGACAGTCCCACGTGGAGCGACGCACAGCTCGCGTCACACCTGGAAGTCTTTCCGGAGGGCCAGCTCGTCGCCGTGGATCCCGAGGGAGTGATCGTGGGGTACGCGGCGAGCCTCATCGTCTTCTGGGATGACTACGACGTCCAGACCTCCTGGCGCGACTTCACAGCGGCGGGATACTTCACGAATCACGACCCCGAGCGAGGGCGCACGCTGTACGGTTCGGAGGTAATGGTCGATCCTGCGCGGCAGCGCCAGGGAATCGGGCACATGCTCTACGAGGCACGGCGCGCCCTCGCGCGCCAGCTGGGGCTGCTCCGCATCCGCGCGGGGGCGCGTCTCCGCGGGTACTCGCGCTACCGCGGGGAGATGAGCGCGGAGGAGTACGTGCGGCGGGTCGTGTCGGGGGCGCTGCACGATCCCACGCTCAGCTTCCAGCTCCGCGAGGGGTTCGACGTTCTGGCCGTGGTGCCGTCGTACCTGCGTCACGACCCCGAGAGCGGGGGTTGGGCCGCGGTGATCCAGTGGGTGAACCCCGACGCGCCGGAGCTGCGCCAGGGCGGCGCCGCCGCCCCCGCGACTCAACCGTGAGCGGGGACGCCTAACGATCCCAGCACGCGCTCCGCGAGCGCGGCGAGCGCGCGCGCCGCGGCCGAGGCCGGCTCCGCCACGACGATCGGCTGGCCCGTGTCCCCGCCCCGGAGCACCTGCGGGTAGAGTGGGACCTGGCCGAGCAGGGGCAGGCCCAGCTCACCAGCGAGTCGCTGTCCCCCGCCCTGCCCGAAGAGCGGGGTCGGCTTGCCGCAATGCGGGCACTCGAACCAGCTCATGTTCTCCACGATGCCGAGCACCGGCACACCCACGCGCATGAACATCTTCGCGCCGCGCAGCGCGTCACCGGTGGCCACGTCCTGCGGCGTGGTCACGATCAGCGCCCCGCGCACCTGCGTGGCCTGCACCAGCGACAGCTGCGCATCACCGGTCCCCGGCGGCATGTCCACGATCAGGAAGTCCAGCTCCCCCCAGTTCACGTCGCGCAGGAACTGCGTCACGATCTTCATCACGATGGGCCCGCGCCAGATCGCCGGCTGATCGCGCTCGATCAGAAAACCCAGGCTGATGACCTTCACGCCGTGCGCCTCGAGCGGAATGATCTTCTCGTCCGCGACGGGGGGCGGCATGTTGACGCCCATCATGACCGGCACGTTCGGGCCGTACACGTCCGCGTCCATGAGCCCCACGCGCGCGCCGCTGCGCGCGAGCGCCACGGCGAGATTCACC
>DATIGO010000115.1:0-6814 GCA_035454665.1 Gemmatimonadaceae bacterium
GGGCGAGACGCGACTCGAGCAGCGCGGGCGCCATTGGCTCTGGCTCAAGGGTCGCATGAATGCCGGCGTCTCGCCGGCGCAGGTGCGCGCCGAGTTCGAGACGATGGCGGCGCGGCTCGCCGCGACCTGGCCGGAGACGAACGCGCAGGAGCGCGTCGTCGTGATTCCCTCGAGCGAGGTGCGCATCAACCCCGATTTCGACGGCGCGATCGCGCCGGCCGGTCTGGTGCTGGTGGGCGCCGTTTCGCTCGTGCTGCTCGTGGCGTGCGCCAACCTGGCCAACCTGATGCTCGCCCGCGCCGCGGGCCGCCGTCGCGAGCTCGCGCTGCGCGTGGCGCTCGGGGCCCGGCGGTCGCGCGTGCTGCGCCAGCTCCTCACGGAGAGCATGGTCATCGCGTTGGGCGGCGGGCTCGTGGCCGTGCCCCTCTCCGCGTGGCTCGCCGCGATGATCGCGCGCGTGCAGCCGCCGCTCCCGATCGACCTCGGCCTCCGGATCGGGCCGGACTGGCGGGTGCTGCTCTTCACGCTGCTGACGGCGGTGGCCACGGGCATCCTGATCGGCCTCATCCCGGCGCTGCGCGCCTCGCGGCCGGACCTCGCCCCCACGCTCAAGGAAGGCGGGGAATGGATGGGCGGCCGGAAGCGCGTGGAGTTGCGCGACGGGCTCGTCGTCATGCAGGTGGCGGTCTCGCTCGTGCTCGTGGTCGGAGGCGCGCTGCTCATGCGCAGCCTCGCCGTGGCTGGGCGCGTGGATCACGGGTACGAGGTCGATCGCCTGGCGCAGCTCGCCCTCGCGATGGAGATGACCGGCTACGACGCCGAACGTGCGGGCCGCTTCTTCGACGAGGGGCGCCGGCGGCTCGAGGCGCTCCCGCAGGTCGAGGCGGTGGGAATGGCCAGCCGGATCCCGCTCTCGCTCAACAACAACGGCTTCAGCGTTTTCATCGACGGCCACCAGGGAGCGGCCACGGACGAACCCTACCGCGTGGACGGCGCCTACGTCGATGAGCAGTACGCGCGGGCGCTCAGCCTCACGATCCTCGCCGGCCGGGACATCACCGCGGCGGATCGGGACGAGCAGCGCCGGGTGGTCGTGGTCACGAAGGCGATGGCGGACCGGTACTGGCCCGGACAGGACGCCGTGGGACGCGACATCCGGTTGCGCTGGGACGGCGACCCGTATCAGATCGTCGGCGTGGTCGCGGACTACAAGATCAATACGCCGGGCGAGAGCCCGAAGCCGTACCTGCACCTGCCGCTCGACCGGCGAACGACCTTCGGCAATTACATCGTGCGGACGCGGACCGCCGCGGGTCCCCTTGTGCCCGTGCTCGAGCGCGAGCTCCGCACGATCGATCCCGAGCTCGTCTTCCTCGACCGGGGGACGCTGCGCGACCTGGCCGACGTGCGCCTCTTCCCGGTGCGCGCGGGGGCGTGGCTGATCGGCGCCTTCGGGCTGCTCGCACTGGTCGTGGCGGCGATCGGGCTGTATGGCGTGATCGGCTACTCGGTGAGCCGCCGCGTGCGCGAGATCGGAATCCGGAAGGCGTTAGGTGCCGGATCCGGGAAGGTCGTGGGGATGGTGCTCGGCGAAGGGATGGTGCTCGTGGCCATCGGGGGACTGATCGGTGCCGCCCTGGCCTCGCTGGGCGGGCGGGCACTCTCGAGCGTGCTGTACGTCGGGGCGTTCGACGTGGCGAGCTTCGGGATGGCCTTCGGCATCCTCGCGCTGGTGGCGCTGGTGGCGAATGCGGTGCCGGCCTGGCGTGCGGCACACGTCGACCCGCTGATTGCGATCCGCCACGAGTAGATGACGGCGCGGTCGGCGGACCGGGGGGCGCAGGGGCGCGTTCCCCATTGCCAAGGCGGTCGTTGCGGCCGAGCTTGAAGCGCATGACTGAGTCCCTTCACGATCGCCTCGTCTCCGCGCTCGGCGCGCAGTACGAGATCGAGGGCGAGCTCGGCCGTGGAGGGATGTCCGTCGTCTTCCACGCGCGCGATCTCCGCCTCAACCGGCCGGTCGCGATCAAGGTCCTCCCGCCCGAGCTGGCGCACGATCCCGCCGTCCGCACGCGCTTCACCCGTGAGGCACAGACCGCGGCCCAGCTTTCGCACGCGCACATCGTGCCGATCTACGACGTGGGGGAGCGCGAAGGGATCGCGTGGCTGGTAATGGCGCTGATCAACGGCGGCAACCTGGGCGCGCTGCTCGTCCATGAGCCGCGGCAGCCGGTCGAGGAAGTGCGCCGCCTGCTGTGCGAGATCGCGGACGCCCTCGCCTACGCGCACATGCGCGGCGTGATCCATCGCGACATCAAGCCGGACAACATCCTGCTCGACCAGCACACCGGGCGCGCGATGGTCACCGACTTCGGGATCGCGCGCGCGATGGAGGCCGGGGGGCGGCTGACGCAGACCGGGATCGCCGTCGGAACGCCGACGTACATGTCGCCCGAGCAGGCGGTGGGCGAGCGTGAGGTGGACGGGCGCAGCGACATCTACTCACTCGGCGTGCTGGGGTATCAGATGCTTACCGGGCGGGTGCCGTTCACCGCGGGGAACTCGATGGCGCTCCTGCTCAAGCACGTGACGGAGCGCGCGCGACCGATCGCCGACCTGCGGCCGGACACACCGCGAGCGCTGCGGGAGGCGATCGAGCGATCGCTCATGAAGGCGCCCGAGGATCGCTGGCCCAACGCGGCCACGCTGCGCGATGCGCTGGTCTCCGACCGGGTGCCGACGGCGTCGTGGCGCGCGGAGCAGCGCGACCCGGTGCGCTACACCTCACCGAGCCCCGACCTCTCGCGGCGGGATCGTTCTGCGCGCGACCATGCGCACGACAATGTCCGCGAGAATGCGCGCGCCGAGGTGCGTCCGTTCTCGCCGCGGCGTGGTTCGCCCGCGCTGGAGGATCGGGGCGGGCCGCCGGCGTCCGTCCGCGCGCCGGGTACGGTGGTGATGGTGCCGGAGCACCTGGCGTCTCTCACGCCCGAGCAGCGCGCCGATCTCCGCCTCTGGCACGGCCGCGTGAATCTGCTCGACCGGGTGAAGGCGGCGCGCGGATATCTCCTGCTCACCGCGGTGGCGTGGGCCGCCGGCATTGGCGGCTTCGTAGGCTTCGTGGAAGAACCGGACATCTTCCCCCTTCTGTTCTCACCGGTCGTGCCGATGGTGATGACGCGGAAGCTCTGGTGGCGGACCCTCTCGCTGCGCGCGGCCGGCCTCAAGCTCCGGCGGGTCTTCCTGATGCCACGCGCGAAGTGGGCGATTCCCGCGCCGCCGCCGCCGCCGCCCGAGAAGCAGCTCGAGAAGATCGCGTCGCGCGAAGTCCTCGAGAGTCCGTTGGGCGCCGCGATCCGCCGGGCCGCGGAGGATCGCGCGGCCATCCTGGACATGCTGAAGAAGCTCCCGAAGACCGACCGCGCGCTGCTCCCCGACCTGGAGCCCACGGTCAACGCGCTCGTGGAGCGGGTGGGGCATCTGGCCCAGGCGCTGCACCGGCTGGACGAGAGCTTCGACCCGCGGCTGGTGACCGAGCTCGACGCCCGGATCGCGGCGGTGGAGCGCGAAAGCGAGTCGGCGGACCGCGAGCGGCGGCTCACGCTCCTGCGCCGCCAGCGTGCCACGCTGGAGGATCTCGAGCGGCGTCGCGAGGAGCTCACGCGGCAGCTCGACAACGCCGGTCTGGCGTTAGGCAGCCTGCGGCTCGACCTGATCAAGGTGCGTTCGTCGGGGCTGCAGTCGGCGCTCTCGGACGTCTCCACGGCCACCCAGGAGGCGCGCGCCCTGTCGAAGGAGATCGGCCTCGTGCTGGACGCCACGGCGGAGGCGAGAGGCCTGTAGCGCGCCGCGGGCACTGGTGGGTACCAGTGCCGCGCCGCGGCCGCGCTTGACGGAACGGCGCGCCGGTCGTAGGCTGAAACCAGCGCGAGGGGCGCATCCAGTCCGCGGAAAGGGCCGTGCCCACCCACCCAGACAATCGAGCAGGACGAACCTTCTTTCAGCCTGACACGAGCGGACTCCAGGCGCGCACTGAAAGGAGATTCGTATGGATACGCTGCCGCTCCCGCCCAGCCCGGATCTTGCCCAGTATCGCAAGCGGGCGAAGGAACTCGTCGCCGCCGCCCGGTCCAGCGATCCGGATGCCGTGCACGCCTGGGCCGCCGACTGGCTCCGCGCGCTCGCGAAACGGCTCGACGTGGAGATCACGCCGTTCGTGCAGGGCAGCTTCGATCGCGCGGTGCAGCACATCGAGACACGCGTCCGGGAAGCGACGAAGGAGGGCGAGACATCCTTCGGCCTCTCCGACGCGCAGTTCCTGATCGCGCAGGCGCACGGCTTCGAGCGCTGGTCGGAGTTCGCGAATCACGTCGAGCCACCCCTTCGCGGCGACGCCGGGGGCCGCACGTTCGAGGCCGCCGCCGACGCGGTCGTGAGCGGCGACCTCGCCACGCTCGAATCGCTCGTCCGCGCGCATCCGGACCTGGTCCGCGCGCGGTCCCCGCGTGTGCACCGCGCCACGCTCCTGCACTACGTCGCCGCCAACGGCGTAGAGGACTTCCGGCAGCGTACGCCGCCTGACGCGGTCGAGATCGCGCGGTTCCTGCTCGAGTCTGGAGCAGCAGTGGACGCTCTGGCCGAGACGTACGGGGGCGGGACCGCGCAGACGACGATGAATCTGCTGGTCTCGAGCTCCCATCCCGCCGATGCCGGCCTGCAATCACCACTCGTGGAGCTGCTGCTCGACTTCGGCGCGGCGATCAACGGGCTGGAGGATGACGGCTCGCCCCTCATGACCGCGCTCGCCTTCTGGTACGGCGGTGCGGCGGAGACGCTCGCTCGTCGCGGTGCGCGCATCGACAATGCGGTGGCCGCGGCCGGGGTGGGGCGGGAGGACCTCGTCAGGCGATTCGTGATCGACCGCGAGACCCTCGCGTCGGACGTGCGGTTTTTCGAAACCCGCTGGTTCCGCACGCCGCGTGAACCCCGGGCCCACATCGAGATGGCCTTCGTGACCGCGTGTCACTTCGGGAGAGAGTCGATCGCGAACTTCTTCCTGGATCTGGGCGTCGATGTCACGGCGCGGGACAAGGACGAGATGACGCCCCTGCACTGGGCAGCGGCGAGCGGGATGTCGGAGCTCGTGCGACGGCTGGTTGCGCGCGGCGCGCCGCTCGAGGTGAAGAACACGTGGGGTGGCACGGTCCTGGATTCCACCGCATACTTTGTCTGCTTCATGCCCGTGCCCGGCATGGACTACCGCCCCGTGATGGAGACCCTGATCGCTGCCGGCGCCGACGTCGAAGTGCTGCGCGAATACCCTCGCGGTCACCCCCTGATCGACGAGCTGCGACGCCGGTTCGGCATGTCGTCGGAGTAGCGCCACCAGACGCTCGTGTACGCGACTTGTCTCTTCTGCAACGGTGATCTCGGTCGCAACGAGGCCGTGGAGCACTTTCCGGTGGGGCGGCGTCTCGCCTGGGACGCGGCGACGGGACGGCTCTGGGTGGTGTGCCGGCGTTGCGAGCGCTGGAACCTCACGCCGCTCGAGGAGCGCTGGGAGGCGATCGATGAGGCGGAGCGGCTCTTCCGCGGCACGCGCCAGCGCATCGCGACGGCTCAGGTCGCGCTCGCGCGGCTGCGGGACGGGCTCGAGCTCGTGCGGATCGGCGCGCCACCGCGTCTCGAGCTCGCGACCTGGCGGTACGGCGATCAGTTCGGGCGGCGGCGCCGGAAGTACGTCGCCTGGATGACGCTGGGCGCCGCGGCGCCGCTGCTGAATGTCGCGACGTCTGTGCTGGGCGCCGCCGCGCTGGTCGCAGGCGGTGTGGTCGTGGCGGCCAACCTCGCGGAGATTCGGCGCGAGCGCCGGCGGGGCCGTGTGCCCAGGGCGTTCGTGCCCGACGGCGCGGGCGGACGGCTCGCGCTCACGGAGCATGACGCCCAGCACACCACCCTGGTCCACATTCCGGAAACCAACGGCTGGGGCGTCACGATCCAGCAGGCCGAACAGCCGCCCCCTCGTTATGGGGTCGCGTTCGCGCGGCATCGAAAGGTGAATCTCCGCGGCGAGGAAGCCCAGCGCGCCCTCACGGCCGTGCTCCCTTACGTCAACAGCACGGGCGGCACGAGACGCCAGGTGCGGGATGCCATCGACACCATCACCGGTGCGTCGACATTCCAGCAGCTCGTCGCGACCGCCGCGCGACTCCAGCGCAACAAGGTCCTGCCCAACTACGTGGCTGGGATCGCGGCACCGATGCGGCTGGCCCTCGAGATGGCGCTGCACGAGGACGATGAACGCCGCGCCATGGAGGGCGAGCTCCGCGCCCTCGAAGAGCGGTGGCGCGAGGCCGATGAGATCGCGCGCATCGCCGATTCGCTGCTGCTCCCGCGTGAGATCCAGTCGCGCGTGGATGCACTCCGACGACGCGTCCAGTGAGGCGCTACGGCCGCACCGGCGATTCGAGATGCCGCCGGAGCGCCGCCTGGTACGCCTCGATCGTCGCCGCGGTCGAGAAGACCGTCCGCGAAAGCACGCGAAAGATCGGATTGTAGATCTCGCCGTCCTCGGTGATGGTGAGCGACGTGCCCGACCCGCGCGGCGCGAGCCCGAACGTCCACGTGCCGCCATACGGGAGCGAGGGATCGTCGATGCGCGTGACCCAGCGCGTCGGCGGCTCGTTGCGCTCCACGCGATAGGCGACGACGCCGTGACGCCCCGTCTCGCGAAAACGGAAAACGCCGTCCGAGTCGGGAAGGACGTCCACCTGCTGCACGTCGGGGCGCCACGTCGGATATCGTGCGACATCAC
>DATIGO010000116.1:0-9786 GCA_035454665.1 Gemmatimonadaceae bacterium
ACCATGCGCCACCTCGTGCGACCGCATAAGGTGACGACGCAGTACCCCGAGGAGCGCGAGCCGCTCTCCCGCCGGTGGCGCGGGACGCACCGCATGCTCACCACCGAGGACGGCAAGGCGAAGTGCGTCGCCTGCGGACTCTGCCCGACCATCTGTCCGGCCAACTGCATCAAGCTGGTACCGGGCGAGGACGAGCAGGGGAACCGCTATCCGCTGATCTTCGAGATCGACGAGTTCCGGTGCATCTTCTGCGGCTACTGCCAGGAGGTCTGCCCGGAGGAGGCGATCCACCTGGGCCGGCACTACGAGAACTCCGAGTACAGCCGCGCCGGTTTCGTCTACGATCTCGAGCGGCTCATGGCGCAGACTCATCCGGTGACGGAGCTGTGGGATCCCGCTGATCCCAAGGGCGAATGAGCGCGATGCCGAACTTCTTCTATCAGTTCCAGTTCTATCTCTTCGGCCTGATCGCGATCGCGTCGGCGATCGTGTTCGTCACGCGACGGAGTCCGGTGGCGGCCGCGCTCTGGCTGGTGCTCACGATGTTCTGCCTCGCAGCCCTCTACGTGATGCTCGAGGCGCACTTCGTCGGCGTGATCCAGGTGCTGGTCTACGCCGGTGCGATCATGGTGGTGTTCCTTTTCGTCGTCATGCTGCTCAACCTCGGCCAGCCGAGCGAGCTGTCCGACCTCCGCGGGAAATGGGGACGGCTGGTCGCGGGGCTGCTCGGTCTCGCCCTCATCGCGCAGCTCTGGGCCGTCACGGGGCCGGAGTTCCGCTCGTCGCTGCTGCAACCTGCGGATCACATCACGACGGAGCTCCGGGAGCGCGGCGCGGTGGGGGCGGTGGCGCAGCCGCTCTTCGCCGAACACCTTCTGGCCTTCGAGCTCACGAGCGTGCTGCTGCTGGTGGCCATCGTGGGGGCCGTGGTCGTCGGCAGGCGCCGGGGGCTCCGATGATCCCCGAGGCGCTCGCGCTCTCCGCGGTCCTCTTCACCATCGGAGCCGTCGGCGTCCTCACGCGCCGTAACGCGATCGTGATCTTCATGTGCGTGGAGCTCATGCTCAACGCCGTGAACCTCACGTTCGTCGCGCTGTCGCGGCTCTACGGCATGACGGGGCAGGTCTTCGTGATCTTCGTCATGACGGTGGCGGCGGCCGAGGCGGCCGTCGGCCTGGCCATCATCATCGCCATCTTCCGACACGGGCAGACAGTGGATCTCAAGAACATCAACCTGCTGAAGGGCTGATGCTGCTCCAGGAGACCGCTGGCGCCGCGCATCCGCTGGCCGGGACGTTCGCCGAGTGGATCTGGCTCGTTCCGGTATTGCCGTTCGTCGGCTTCATCATCAACGGGCTGCTCTCGCTGCGGGCCGCGGTGCGCATGGGCCCCGCGGATCCGTCGGCCTACCACGCGCACGGAGAGGGGCACGCGCACGCGGAGGCCGGGCACGCGGGTCATGGCGGCCACGGCGACCACGGGGACGACGCTCATGCCGGAGCGCGGCACCCGTACGCGGGCCTCGTCAGCATCGTGGGCCCGCTGGTGCTCGGCCTCTCCTTCGCCGTGGCCCTCGGGGTCTTCGTCGTCCTGTCCGGCGCGCATGCCGAGGCACCCTTTGTCAGGAACTTCTTTCCGTGGATCGTGACGGGCGATCTCACGGTCCACGCCGCGCTGCAGGTCGATCAGCTCTCGATGGTGATGACGCTCGTCGTCACCGGCGTCGGCTTCCTGATTCACGTCTTCAGCGTCGGGTACATGCAGGACGACCCCGGGTACCCGCGCTACTTCGCCTACCTCAATCTCTTCATCTTCTTCATGCTCGTGCTCGTACTGGGCGCGAGCTATCCGGTGCTGTTCGTGGGGTGGGAGGGCGTGGGTCTCTGCTCGTACCTGCTCATCGGCTACTGGTATCAGGACAAGGCCAATGCCGACGCCGGAAAGAAGGCCTTCATCGTGAATCGTATCGGCGACTTCGGGTTCCTGATCGCGATGTTCCTGCTCTTCGCGAATCTGGGAACGCTGGATTTCACCGGAGTGGCCGGACGCGCGGCGGAGCTCGGAGCCGGCTCGGCGCTCGTGACGGCGATCGCGCTCTTCTTCTTCCTGGGGTGCACGGGGAAGAGTGCGCAGATCCCGCTGTACACGTGGCTCCCGGACGCCATGGCCGGTCCGACACCCGTGTCGGCGCTGATCCATGCGGCCACGATGGTGACCGCGGGTGTGTACCTGGTCGCCCGCAGCGCGGCGATCTTCGCGCTCGCCCCCTCGGCCAGTCTCACCGTGGCCGTCATCGGTGCGGTGACCGCGCTCTTCGCCGCCACGATCGGCCTCAAGCAGTGGGACATCAAGAAGGTGCTTGCGTATTCCACGGTCTCGCAGCTCGGCTACATGTTCGTGGGTGTGGGCGTGGGCGCGTACACCGCCGGGATCTTCCATCTCGTGACGCACGCCTTCTTCAAGGCGCTGCTCTTCCTCGGCTCGGGCTCGGTGATCTTTGCGATGCATCGCGCCTTTCACCACACGGGCTCGCACGAGGACGCGCAGGACATGCGCAACATGGGCGGACTGCGGCAGCACATGCCGGTCACCTTCGCCCTCATGTGGATCGCGACGCTCGCGATCGCCGGCATCCCGCCCCTCGCGGGCTTCTTCTCGAAGGACGAGATCCTCGCGTCGGTCTTCGCACGGACGCACGGCTCCACACTCGCGGACGCGAGCTGGCTGGGCATTCCCGGCTCGGTCATGCTCTACCTCGTCTACGCGATGGCGCTCGGCGCGGCGTTCCTCACGGCGATCTACATGACGCGGATGATGCTGTACACCTTTCACGGGCCCAACCGGACGGGTGAGCGGGAGCGCCCGCATCTCGCCGAGGCACCATGGGTCATGACCGGGCCGCTCGTCGTGCTCGGCGTGCTCACGGTGGTGGGCGGCGCGCTGAACCTGCCCGCCTTTCTCGGCGCGACGGGAACGCAGATCCTGCATCACTGGCTCGAACCCGTGACCGGCGCACCGGAGCTCGCGATCACGCATGGTGAGGCGGCGCACCTGGCGCTGGGGACCGAGCTCGCGCTGGTGGCGCTTGCGATCGCGGTGGCCCTGGGCGGCATGGTGCTCGCGTTCGCGCGCCTCCGGCCGGAACGCCTCGTGCCCAGGGCGCAGGCCCCCGAGGCCACCGGCATCGAGCGCGTGCTGGAACACAAGTACTACGTGGACGAGCTGTACGACCGTACGATCGTCCGTCCCACGCTCGGCCTCTCGCGCGCGGTGCTGTGGCGCGGCATGGACGCGGGACTCATCGACGGGCTGTTCGTGAACGGGAGCGCATGGCTCATGCGCGGGCTGGGCTGGATCGGCGCGCGCCTCCAGACGGGACTCGTGAGCACCTACGCCTGGGTGCTGGTGCTGGGCGTGATCGCGGTGCTCGGCGCGTTCTCACTCCGATAGGCAGACGGCAAACACGACGGACACATGGCCGCTTTCCTCGAGTCGCTGAACTACAACGGCTGGATCCTCCCGGCGCTGCTGGCGCTGCCGCTGCTGGGGGCGTTCCTGGTCTGGGCCCATCGGATGGCGGCCGGCGACGGCGACGCGGCCGCGATGACCGCCCGCCGCCTCACGCTGGCCGTGCTCGTCGTGGAGTTCATTCTGTCGCTGGGACTGTGGTGGTCGCTCGACCAGGCCAACCCCTCCTGGCAGGCCGTTGTCGACGTACCGTGGATCGACGTGTGGGGGGTGCGTTTCGCCGTGGGCGTGGACGGCCTGTCGCTCATGATGGTCCTGCTCACGACGTTCCTCATGCCGATCGCTATCCTGGGCGGATGGACGAGCGTTCGGACCAAGACGCATGCCTATCACGCGCTCATGCTCCTCCTCACCACGGGGGTCCTGGGCGTCTTCGTGGCGAAGGACCTCTTCCTCTTCTACGTGATGTGGGAAGTCATGCTCGTGCCGATGTACTTCATCATCGGCATCTGGGGCGGGGAGCGCCGCATCTACGCCAGCATCAAGTTCTTCCTTTATACCATGGCCGCGTCGCTGCTGATGCTCGTGGCGATCGTCATCCTGGGTGTCGCGGCGGGTACGCAGGGCCGTCCCGACTTCAGCTACGAGGCGATCGTCGCCCTCGAGGGCTTCCGGCCCGCGGCGGCGTTCTGGCTCTTCACGGCCTTCTTCGTGGCGTTCGCGGTGAAGGTCCCGATGTTTCCGTTCCACACCTGGCTTCCCGACGCGCACGTCGAGGCGCCCACCGCGGGCTCGGTCATCCTCGCGGGCATCCTGCTCAAGCTCGGGACATACGGCTTCCTGCGCATCGCCCTGCCGTTCTTCCCGGGCATCGCGATGCACCCGACCGTCCGCACCACGATCATCGTGCTCGCGGTGATCGGTGTGATCTACGGATCGCTCGTGGCGCTCGTGCAGCCCGACATCAAGAAGCTCGTGGCGTACTCATCCGTGGCGCATCTGGGCTTCGTCATGCTCGGGATCTTCGCGCTCACAACGGAGAGTGTGCAGGGCGCGCTGATGGTGATGATCGGCCACGGGCTGTCGACGGGGGCGCTGTTCCTCCTGGTGGGCATCATCTACGAGCGCTCGCACACGCGGCTCATCGACGCCTACGGCGGCATCGCGCGCGTCGTGCCCCTGTTCGCGACCATTCTCACCGTGGTCGCGCTGTCCAGCATCGGCCTTCCCGGGACGAATGGATTCGTAGCGGAGTTCCTCGTGATGCTCGGGGCCTTCAAGGAGTACCCCGTCCTCACGCTCGTCTCGGCGCTGGGGGTGATTCTCGCGGCAGCCTACCTCCTCTGGGCAGTGCAGCGGATGATCTACAACCCGCTCGACAAGCCGGCCAATGCCCGGCTCACCGACCTGAACTGGCGCGAGCTGGGGTATCTGACGCCGATCCTTGTGGGCATTCTCTGGCTGGGCCTCTATCCGCAGCCGGTGCTGAACCGGATGGAATCCGCCGTCGCGCGCCTGGTGAACGACGTCGGCGCCCGGGCAGCCGAGCAGCGGGCTTCCATGGTCCTGGGCGGGCGCTGACATGCAGTTCTCGAACCTGTCGCTCGACCTGAGCCGTCCCGGCCCGCTGATGTTGGCGCTGGTGCCCGACCTGGTGCTGCTCGTGGGCGCGCTGGGGCTCCTCCTCTACGCCGCGTGGCGCCCGGACAGTGCCGCACACCAGCGGCGGGTCGGACTCGCGTCGATGATGCTCGCGGTGATCACGCTCGCGGCCGTCGTCGCCATGGGCAGCCGGGAGTGGACGGTGTCGCAGGGCGTCATCGCCGTGGACGGATTTCGCTGGGCCTCGGACGTCGTGTTCCTCATGGCCACGGTCCTCGCGATCGGCCTCTCGCTCGACTACAACGAGCGCGAGGGGATCCTGACCGCGGAGTCGCACGTGCTCGTGCTGTTCGCGACCGCGGGGATGATGATCATGGCCGCGGCGCGGGACCTCATGGTCCTGTTCCTCGGCCTCGAGACGATGTCGGTGGCCGTATACGTGCTGGCCGGTCTGAACCGGCGCAGTGCGCGCTCGGCCGAGGGGGCGCTCAAGTACTTCCTGTTGGGTGCGTTCTCGACGGCATTCCTGCTCTACGGGATCGCGCTGGTGTATGGCGGCACGGGATCGACGCAGCTGCAGGTGATCGGCGGCCGCATCACCGGACTCACGCTCGGCGCCACTCCCATGCTGCTCGTGGGCGTGGGGCTGCTGCTGGTCGGCTTCGCGTTCAAGATGGCGGCGGCGCCGTTCCACATGTGGGCGCCCGACGTCTATGAGGGGGCGCCGACGCCGATCACGGCGTACATGGCGGCGGCGGTGAAGGCGGCCGCGTTCGCGGCGTTCCTGCGCGTCTGGATCGAGGCCTTCGGCCACATGCACGAGATCTGGCACACCGCGGTCTGGTGGCTGGCGGCGGCCACGATGGTCGTGGGGAACCTCATCGCGCTGCAGCAACGCAACCTGAAACGGCTCCTGGCGTACTCGAGCGTCGCGCACACCGGCTTCATCCTCGTGGCGGTGGCGGCGGGGACCGAACAGGCGGCCACGGCCTTTCTCTTCTACCTGCTGGCCTACACGCTCGCCACGATGGGCGCCTTCGCGGTGATCGTGGCGCTGGGCTCCGCGGAGCACGCGCGAGAGCGCATCGACGACTATCACGGGCTCTGGTTCGAGCGGCCCGGGATGGCGATCGCGATGGCCGTGTTCATGCTCGCGCTGCTGGGCTTCCCGGTCTTCGGGGGCATGGGGTTCTTCGCGAAGTGGTACGTGCTGCAGGCCGCGATCGACGCGCCGGCGCCGCAGGTGTGGCTGTCCATCATCCTCGTGCTCACCACGACCGTCTCCGCCGGCTATTATCTCCATGTCGTGATGGTGATGTTCATGAAGCCGAGGCCCGAGGGCGCCGTGCCGCTTCCGGCGGTGCCGCCCATGGCGCGCGCGGTCATCGTGGGCTCGGCAGTTTTCCTGCTCGTCTTCGGCCTCTTCCCCGATCCCATCGTCCGGTGGACACGCGGCGGCGGCATGCTTCAGCGCACGCCACCGATCACCGCCGCTTCGCCGGCTGTCCCGGCGCCGTAGCGACACCGGGGCCGCCGACGCGGCCCCGCGCTGTTTGTGCCGTCTCGAGACCTCGTATGGCCATTCATCCCGGCATCTTCCGACAGTACGACATCCGCGGCGTCACCGATCGCGATCTCACGCCCGAGGTGGCGCGCGCGATCGGAAAGGGATTCGCGACGCTGCTCGCCCAGCGGAACCTGGTGGGCGCGGTGGCCGTGGGCCGCGACAACCGCCCCAGCGGGCCAGCGCTCCGCGAGGCGCTCGTGGAGGGCCTGACGAGCGCCGGCGCGGACGTGGTGGATATCGGCGTGGTTCCCACACCGCTCCTGTACTGGAGCCTCCACCATCTCGCGGTCGTGGGCGGCATCCAGATCACGGGGTCGCACAATCCGCCCGAGTACAACGGCTTCAAGCTCTGCGTCGGCACCGAATCGCTGCACGGCGAGGAGATCCAGGGCTTGCATCGCCTGATCGAAGGCGGGGCCTTCCGGAAAGGGAAGGGCAGCCTTCGCAGCGAGCCGGTCATCGATCGCTACGTGGACGACGTCGCGCAACGTGTCGGTCCGCTGGCGCGCCGCCTGCGCGTGGTGATCGACTGTGGAAACGGCGCCGGATCGCTGGTGGCGGAGCGCCTGTACTCGCGCTTCGGGCTCGACGCCACGTATCTCTTCTGCGAGAGCGATGGGACGTTTCCGAATCATCATCCCGATCCCACCGTCGTCGAGAACCTGCAGGACATCATCGCCGAGGTGCGACGCCGGAATGCCGACGTCGGCATCGCCTTCGACGGCGACGCCGACCGCATTGGCATCGTGGACGGCCAGGGGGAGATCGTCTGGGGCGACCACCTGCTCATCCTGTACGCGCGGGACGTGCTGGCGCGCACCGGAAAGGGTCAGCCCATCATCTTCGACGTGAAGTGCTCGCAGGCCCTTCCGCACGCCATCGCCGCGGCCGGGGGAACGCCGATCATGTGGAAGACGGGCCACTCTCTCATCAAGGAGAAGATGAAGGAGCTGGGCGCGCCGGTCTCGGGGGAGATGTCGGGGCACATGTTCTTCAACGAGGGCTTCTACGGCCACGACGACGCGCTCTACGGCGGAGTGCGGCTGCTGCGTATTCTCGCCGCCGACGGGCGCTCCGTGACGGAGATGCTCGCCGACGTTCCAAAGTTCGTCTCCACACCCGAGCTGCGCGTCGACTGTCCCGACGAGCGCAAGTTCGCCGTCGTGGAGGACGCGGTGCGCCACTTCCGCGAGCGGTACGAGGTCATCGACGTGGATGGCGCGCGCGTCCTCTTCGGGGACGGCTGGGGGCTCATCCGGGCTTCCAACACGCAGCCGGTCCTCGTGACGCGCTACGAGGCGCTCACGCCCGAACGCCTGGCCGGGATCCGTCGCGAGATGGAGGACTGGCTGCACACGCAGGGCGTGGCCACCTGACGTGCGGGCGCGACGCTGGATCGTCGTAACGGTCGCTGCGGCCGCGCTCCTGCTCGTGCTCGGGCGCGTGCTCTCGGCGTGGTACGTCGATGCCCAGTGGTATGCCGCGCTCGGCGCCCCGGAGGTCTGGCGCGCCAAGGCCGCGAATCTCCTCCTGCTCCGCGGCGGCCTCTTTCTCCTCGGGACGCTCTTCGTCTTCGCGAATCTCTACGCCGTGCGGTACTCGGTGCAGTCGCTCGTGCTGCCGCGACGGGTGGGGAATCTCGAGATCGGCGAGGAGGTTCCGGGACGCATCCTGGTGGCCGTCGTCGCGCTCCTCTCGGTGCTGATCGGTGCGCTGCTCGCCCTGCCGCACGACGACTGGGTCACCCTCGAGCTCGCGCGGCATGGCGCGCTCTTCGGTGAAACCGACCCCTTCTTCAACCGGGATCTCGCCTACTGGCTGCACTGGCTGCCGCTCGAGTCCGCCCTGCATACCTGGGCGCTCATCGCGCTCGTCACGGTCACTCTCGTCGTGATCTTCCTCTATGCGCTGACGCCGAGCCTGCGATGGGATGGCGGTCGGCTGCAGGTCACAGGGCACGTCCGCCGGCACTTCTTCACGCTGGCCACCATCCTCCTGCTGCTCCTCGCGTGGGGGTACCGACTCGACGCGTATGCATTGCTGCACCACGGGACCGGCCCGCTGGGGGCCTTCACGGCGGCCGACTACCAGGTGGGCATTCCGATGAACCTCGCCCTGGTGTTGAGCGCGATCGTGGCGGCCATGCTCGTGGGCTGGGCCGGCTGGACGGGCCACCTGCGCGCGGCGTTCGTGACGCTCACGCTCATGCTCGTGGCAGCCGTGGTCGTCCGACAGCTCCTCCCACCCGTCGCCGGCCGGTTTCGCGCCGCCGAGGAGCCCGAGCAGCGCACGTATCGGGAGATCCGGAACGGCTACACCCGGCGCGCGTACGACGTGGACCGCCTGACGCGAGCGGAGGAGCCGGAGGCGCTGCCTTCCCTCGAGGATGCGGTACGTGGCGCGGGACTGTGGGACGGCGCGGCGCTCCGGCGGGTCCTCAGCCGCCGGCCGGCGGCGGTTGCGTCCGGGGCGCTGGGCTGGGAGTCCGAGGATGGCCGTCTGGTGGCGTTCGTGGTCGACCAGCCCACGGGACCGGCGGCGGCGGACGCGCGCGCGGCCTGGGGGATCACGCGGGTGGCCGCGGACGTGAGCGACGAACGGGGTGCCCCGCTCGTGCGCGACGAGGCCGACGCCTTCGGCGGGCGCGTGCTGCCACCGGTGCTGATACACGAGTCGGCGGCGAGCTACTACCTGCTCGCGGACAGCGCCGGCCAGGCGGCGGCGCCCGCGCTGCGCGGCCTCCGCACGCGTGTGGCGCACGCCTGGCATCTGCAGAACATGGGACTGCTGCGCCTCCCCGCCGACGGTACGGTGCGCGTCATGCTCCGGCGGGACGTGCGCGAGCGCGTCCGGGCCCTGTATCCGGCGTTCTCGCAGGCCACGCAGGTCTCGCCACTCGTCTGGCGGGACTCCCTGTACTGGGCGATTCCGCTGTACGCGACGTCGACCTGGTATCCGCTGAGCCAGGAGTTCCACCTCGGCGAGGAGCCCGTGCGCTACCTGCGGCACGCGGCCGTCGCGCTGGTGAACGCGCACACGGGCGCCGCCACGGCGATCGCCGACCACGACCCCGAGCCCGTGACGGCCGCCTGGATGCGCCGGTTTCCGGGCCTCTTCACCGACGCAGCCGCGCTCGAGCCGGACCTAAC
>DATIGO010000117.1:0-5240 GCA_035454665.1 Gemmatimonadaceae bacterium
CGAGCCCCTCCATGCGTCTGTACTCCGCCGCTAGGGATTCCCCGCGCCCCGCCCGCGTCCCCCAGCCGGCGCCGCGGCCTGCGGCAGCGTCAGCGCCACGAGCGACGTGTTGGATCCGGACCCCGTCGCGAAGACGATGTACTGCCGGCCCTGATGCAGGAACGTCATCGGCACGGCGCTGGTCCGCGAGGGGATCTGCAGCGCACCGACCTGCCGGCCGGTCGCCTTGTCCACGGCGAAGAGCGTGGGCTGCATCCCCGGCGGGCCGCCGTTCCGGCCGGTTCCATAGATCACCAGGGACTTCGTGTTGAGCACCTGCGGCTGACCGCCGGCCCCGTGTGGCTGCGGCGTGATGCCGGTGAACATCGGATCCGTCGTCTGGCATGGCACCATGCCGCCGTTCGGGATCCACCAGGCCTTGTCGCCCGTGGACATGTCGTACGCCGTGATGCCGCCGTACTGCTTCGGCTTGAGAATCGAGACGCCGCCGATCTGCGGGCCGGGGCCGCACCCGCGACCACGACCACCTGCCCGCCCGCCTCCACCACCGCCGGCCCGGCCGGGCGCGGCCGCTGGCGGCGTGTACCCCGGTGGCGGCGGCAGCGCACCCGGGCGGCCGCAATTGCGCTGGTTCCCCGGGTGCTGCGTGTAGTCGAACTCGGAGCAGGGATCCTTGCTGACCTCCGTCGTGCTCAGCACCGTGATCCCCCCCACGTAGATCATCCCCGTTTCCGGATCGGCGGCCGCGCCGCCGTCGATGTTCACGCCGCCGCTCGCGCCGGGGGCATACCACGAGCAGTGGTACCGCCCGCCCACGTTAGGCGATGGAGGGATGTAGTACGGCCCCATCCGGCATTCCTGCGCGAGCTTGAGCGCCGAATCGCGGATCGCGGGCGTGTAGTCGATGAGATCCTCCTCCTCGAGCCCCTGCTGCGAGTACGGCTCGGGCTTCGTGGGGATCGGCTGCGTGGGCGACGTCTTCTCGCCGGGCACCTCGCTCTGCAGCACCGGGCGCTCGACGATCGGCCAGATCGGCTCGCCCGTCACCCGGTCGAACACGTACAGGAATCCCTGCTTCGTGGACTGCGCGATCACCCTGCGCGGGCGCCCGTCGATCGTAACGTCGAGGAGGTTCGGCGCCATCGGCGTGTCGTAGTCCCAGATGTCGTGGTGCACCATCTGAAAGTGCCACTTCCGCCTTCCGGTCTTCACGTCGAGCGCGACGAGGCTGTTCCCGTAGAGATTGTCCCCCGGGCGATGGCCGCCGTATTCGTCGGAGAGCGGCATCCCCACGGGGATGTAGACCAGCCCGAGCTCCGGATCGGCCGAGTACGTAGCCCACGCGTCGTTCTTCCCCACGCCCTTCGTGCCGACCTTCGACCCGCTCTCCCACGTCTCGGCGCCGAACTCACCGGGCTGCGGGATGAGGTTGAACTTCCAGAGCTGGCGGCCCGTGCGCACGTCGAAGCCGCGGATGTAGCCGGGAATGTTCTGCGCGCGCACCGGGTAGTAGCCGTGGATCGACGAGTTGCCCACGATGATCACGTCGTTCACGATGATCGCCGGTGAGCTGTTCGCGATCTGGCCGAGCCTGGGGTCGATCCCCACGGTGCCATCGGCGCCGGTTTTCGTGACCGGATCCCACGTCTCGCCCGGCCGCGCCTGACGATACGGCGCCAGGTCGCTGATGACGAACCCGCCAGAGTCGTCCACGGCCAGCGGCACGATGGGCAGTCCGAGCCCCTCCATGAGATCGACCACGCCGTTCTTCCCGAACCTCGGATCGGGCACACCCGTCTTCGCGTCGAGCGACGCCAGATGGTAGCCCGGTGTGACGACCACGACGCGTTCCTGGTTGCCGTCGCTCCAGTAGGCGAGTCCGCGCCCTGCGAACTGCCGCGGCGCCTTCTGCCAGCGGATGCCTTCGTCGAGCCGCCACATCCAGAGCGTCTCGCCGGTGCTGGGGTCGACGGCCACCGCCACGCGCCGCGTGGTCGCCACCGTGAAGAGCCGGCCGTTCGCGTAGAGCGGTGTCGTCCGGTAGTACTCGTCGGAACCGAAGGCGCCCGCGTTCCACTGCCAGGCGATCTGCAGCGAACCGAAGTTGCCGGCGTTGATCTGGTCCAGGGCCGAGTAGCGCGTGCTCCACGCATCGGCCCCCCAGTACCGCCATTCGCCGGGAGCGTTGCCCCGGACCAGCGCCGGCCGCTGGACGGCGCCGGACTGATTCGCACGCACGAGCAGAATGCCCGCGAGCCCCACGCCCGCGAGCAGCGTCATGCCTAACGTCCGACGGGCTTTCACTCGTCGCGCCATGTCTTGGTTTCCTCGAAGGAAGGGGCGGATTGCGGGACGTCGAGAGTAATCGCGCTGCGCGGTGCCAGCCCTCCGGGCCCGGCCTCTGCGCCTATGGCCTCTGGCCTCTGCCGTTCGCCGAGGCGGTATCGATCCGGATCTTCTCCAGTACGGCGGGGTCCGCCGGCAGCTCGGCGCTCCCCATCGGCATCCGGTTCAGCATCAGGAGATAGGCCGCGAGGTCGGCGTACTCCCGCGCGGTCAGGATGCCCGGGTCGTTCTTCGGCATGTTGTCGCTCACGTAGCGGAACAGATCCGCCACCGATTTCCCCACCCACCCGTTCGTGAACACGGCCCCGGTATGCGAGGCCGGGGTGTGGCACCCGGTGCATGACCCCGCGAACGTGTCCTTCCCGCGTATCGCCTGCTCCCGCGTGTAGACGCCCTGCTGCGTCGAGCGACCCGCCGAGGGTCCCGGCGACTGCGCTTCCAACGTCGCCGCGGGCGTGGCCAGTATGCATGCCGCCGCGAGAAACGTCCATCCCGTGCGACACGCGTCGTTCCCGCTCACCCCCGGCTTCCCGTGACGCCGCTGGTGCATTGGCCGGCCAGTCTCCTCCGCTCCGGTTTCGCCGGTTCTCCCGATCCGCCAGATCCCGTGCATTACGCGCGGGCGGTGGACTTTCGTTCGGTGCCGGCGCGGGCGGCGCCCGGAGCACCCCCGGCACCCGTACCCGTGGCACCGCCGAGGGCAGGCGCCAGCCATCCGCGAAGCGCCGAGAGGAGCCAGAAGGCCCCCGCCACGATCAGCGCGAGCATGAGCCACCGCATCGCGCTCACCAGGAGCGCGGCGTCCAGCGCGGGCCGCTGGAACTCGAACTGCCGGAGAGCGGACCAGCGCTCCGTCATCCAGTGCCAGGCCGTGTGCGCGACCAGGGCCGAGAGGAGGATCGTGCCGATCCGCTCGTCGATCGCCTTGAAGAGCCAGACGAGGGCGGGAAGGGCCACCGCAATCACCAGGAGCTGCCCCAGCTCGACGCCGACATTGAAGGCGAGGAGTGACGTCAGCAGGTGCTCACCGGCGAACTGCAGGGAGTCGCGCAGGATGAACGAGAAGCCGAAGCCGTGCACGAGCCCGAAGGCAAAGGCGATGACCCAGCGGCGCTGCAGGCGCGGTCCGACCATGTTCTCAAAGGCCATGTACACGATCGAGAGCGCAATGAGCGTCTCGATGAGCGGCGGGAACCACAGGCCGTCGGGAGCGAGCCCCATCGCCGACGCGATGAGTGTGATCGAGTGCGCGACCGTGAACGACGTCACGATCACCACCAGCGGGCGGAGCCGGCGGAAGGGAATCACCAGGCAGAAGACGAAGAGCAGGTGATCGATCCCGTCCAGGATGTGGCCGAACCCGAGTCCCACGAAGCGCGCCGCCGCCTGATGCCATCGGGGGTCGAGGCGCACGCGTCCGGGGTTCCCCGTGTACTGGAACACACGCTCGGCGCCGCCCGGAGGCAGGAAGTGCACCACACTGATCGTCTCCAGCCCCAGGTGCGCCAGCGCAGGGTCGACCTCGAAGCGCGACCGGTCCGACGTGATCGGTACCGTGAGCATCACGTCGAGCAGCGCCTGCTGCCAGAGCAACTCCGTGCCCGTCGGAAGTGGCGGGCCACCGACATGAGCCAGCGCCGTCTCCCAGCTCACGAACGCGCGGTCGCTGGGCAGCGAGACACGCGCCTGGACGATCGTCTCCTCGGGAAGTCCTCTGCCGTCCTCGTAGAAGCGTATGTAGTCGGCGATCCAGAGCTTCGCGGCGTCACGGAGCCGGGGCTCGGCCTTCGACAGGTCCAGGTATCCGGGTCCCGTGACGGGGAACTCGATGTCGCGAATCGAGACGAGCGGGACGCGCACCAGCAGGGTCAGCAGCTTCCCCTCAGGCCTCACGTACGCCTGCACCGTGACGTCGGCCGGAACCTCGTGCGCGGCCGGCGCCGTGGGGAGCAGGAGCACGAGTCCCACCGCGGTGAGAGTTGCTCGAACGCCCATGCGTCCGGCCACGGCACGGCCACCCCACGCGAATCGGCGGGGGGAGCGCGCGTGCGGCTTGTCGAGTGGGGTTCTCACCAGCACCAGGGGCGACGTCTAACGGATTCCGGGGACCGACCGTAAAATGGTGTATCGCGTGGTCCGGAACGAGTATACAGAGGCGCCAGAGGCGGCACAGGGGGCCCGTGAGGCTCCAATCGGTCCGAGGAGAACAGCTAATGAAGAGAACGCGCCGTCGGTTCGCGAAGTCGATGCTCCTGGCCCCGCTGGCTGCGCTCGCGGTCTTCGGGACGCGGCAGCTCACGATCGCAGCGGCCTCACAGGGGCCGACCGTGCAGGCGCCGCGATTTGTCGTCGAGCCGACGTGGCCCAAGCCGCTCCCCGATCACCGCTTACTGGGCTCGGCGACCGGCCTCGCGGTCGATTCGCGGGATCACATCCACGTTCTCAACCTCACGGACAACTTCGTCACGCGCACCGAGACGGGTGCCGACCAGACGCCTCCCATCGCGGAGTGTTGCTTCCCCTCCGCAAACGTGCTGGAGTTCGATCCCGAGGGAAACCTGGTGCGCCAGTGGGGAGGGCCGGCCCAGGGATACGACTGGCCCCTGGCGAACCACGGGCTGGCGATCGATCCGACGGGGAACATCTGGATCGGCGGACGCGGCGGAATGGACACACGCCTGCTCAAGTTCTCGCGCGACGGGAAGTTCATCCTGCAGGCCGGCACGGCGGGGAGTCTACCGGCTGGTCGCGCGGCCGGTGCCCCCGCGGCGCAGGATACGGCCTATGCGGGAGTGGCGCCGGGCCGCTCAGCAGCGGCCCCGGGTCGCGCTGGACGTGGTGGCCGGGGCGGACGCGGCGCGCCGGCTCCCAGCTTGCCACCCGACAGCCGGAGC
>DATIGO010000118.1:0-8659 GCA_035454665.1 Gemmatimonadaceae bacterium
GTCAGAGTCGGATTTCCGGGAACCGGAGATCCGACTCTGACCCCTGACCCGGTTGTTCCAAATCAGACGTGCGGACGCCGCGATCCAGCGACGACGAGCACCACGCCGGCCAGGAGCGCCACGCCGGACGCGATGGGGGTAATGGGGATGGTGCGCGTCCGCTCCGTCTCCACCTCGAGTGGGCCGACGTCGGCGACCGTTTCGTCCGTCGTGAAGGAGACGCCGCCGAGGACGAAGCCGAGGACGCCGAGCACGATGAGAATGACGCCGAGGGTGCGCATGACGATGTGCCCCGTGGGATCGAGTTGTCCTGCGTACTGCAGGGGCCGTGCCCCGCATGGCGGCCTGATCCACCGCGCAACGGGCGCGCCACGTACCGGGCTCATTCGTTAGGCCGCGTCCGGCACCCGGCCGCGTCAGGCCGCGGAGTGCTCCCAGCCGTGCGTGATGCGCGACGCCGCCGCGGCGGCTCCGAAACCGTTGTCGACGTTGACCACGGTGACCCCGGACGCGCACGAGTTCAGCATCGTGAACAGGGCAGCGAGGCCTCCCAGATTCGCGCCGTAGCCGACGCTCGTGGGAACGGCGATCACGGGCGACGCCACCAGGCCGCCAACGACCGAGGGAAGCGCGCCATCCATTCCAGCCACGACGACGATCACGCGCGCCGTGAGCAGCGCGTCGCCGTGCGAGAGCAGCCGGTGGATCCCGGCGACGCCGACGTCGGCAAGGCGCGAGACCACGTTGCCGAACGCGAGGGCGCATTCGACAGCCTCCTCGGCCACCGGCAGGTCGCTCGTTCCCGCGGTGACGACGAGCACCGTGCCCTCTCCGCGCGGCGCGGGCCGCTCGCCAGCGATCGTCACCGTGCGCGCGAGATCGTTCGCGCGCGCCTCGGGAAACCGCGCGACCAGGGCCGCCCGGACGTCGCCGTCCGCGCGGGTCACCAGGGCGCCGTCCCCCCGCGCCGTCACGCGCTCGGCGATCGTCACTACCTGATGCGCACTCTTGCCCTGGCCGAAGATCACCTCGGGAAAGCCCTGGCGCAGGGCCCGGTGGTGGTCGATCGTCGCGAAGTCCAGGGACTCGAACAGGGGCAGCGAGAGCCGGCGCAGCGCGTCCTCGACGGGGAGCGCCCCATCGGCCACCTGCCGCAGCAGCGACAGCACCTGATCGCGCGTCACGCAGCCGCCGGACGCCGGCGCCGGCGCTGGCCCGTCACGCCGGAACGGCCGCGCCGTCGCACGCGGCCGGGGCCGCTTCCGCGATCGGATCCCGGTCC
Organism: Gemmatimonadaceae bacterium; assembly: GCA_035454665.1. GTDB lineage: Bacteria > Gemmatimonadota > Gemmatimonadetes > Gemmatimonadales > Gemmatimonadaceae > DATIGO01. The sequence goes on from DATIGO010000118.1 coordinate 1,283, forward strand.
GGATGGGTCTCGACGTAGTCCTGAAAGATGCCCGCGACGTCGCCTAACGACTCAACCGCGTGGAGGCGGCGGCGCAGGTCCGCGGAGTCGGGCAGCCCCTTCACGTACCAGCCCAGGTGCTTGCGGAACTCGAGCGCGGCCCCGCGCGGGTCGGGCTCGTACGCCGCCGCCATCCGCGCGTGCCACAGCGCGACCCGGAACCGCTCCTCGACGGGCGGCGCCGGAGGCATCTCGCGTCCCGCGAGCAGCGCCCGGACCTGCCCGAAGATCCATGGCTGGCCGAAGGAGCCTCGCGCGATCATGATCGCGTCACACCCCGTGGCGCGATGCATCCGCACCGCGTCCTCCGCGGTCCTGATGTCGCCGTTCCCGATCACCGGAATGCTGAGCGCCTGCTTGACCGCCGCGATCTCGTCCCACGCGGCCTGCCCCGTGTACATCTGCGTCCGCGTGCGAGGGTGCAGCGCGAGCGCACGCGCCCCGGCGTCCTGGCAGCGCAGCGCGATGCCCACGGGGTCGCGGCGATCCTCGCTCCAGCCACTCCGGATCTTCACCGTGACCGGCAGCGGCGTCCCCAGCGCGACGGCGCGAATCACGCGCTCCACCAGGTCGAGATCCTTGAGGCATCCCGACCCGCCGTTCCGCCGGACGACCTTCTTCACCGGGCAGCCGAAATTGATGTCGATGAACTCCGGCTGAAAGACCTCGGTGACAAGCTGCGCCGCCTCGCGCATGGCCTCGGGCTCTGCCCCGAAGATCTGCACCCCGATGGGCCGCTCGTCGGCGCCGAAGCGGAGTTTCTCCAGGGTGGCCGGGTTCTCGCGCCGGATCCCTTCCGCCGAAAGGAACTCCGTCACCACGACGTCCGCGCCGAAGGCGCGGCAGAGACGCCGGAAGGGCGACTCCGAAACGCCGGCCATCGGGGCCAGGTAGAGGGGGACCGGGTGCGAGACCGGGAACGGGAAGCGCATGGCCCGCAAGCTAACGCGCCTCGAAAACCGCTGCAACGTAAGGATTTGACAGCACTTGGCCAGCGGGATATGTTGCGCCGCCGAAAGCCGAACGGCCGGGACCGCGTGCTGCGGATGCCCCGGCATTCCCGACCCGCCCCCCTCCGTCTCCCCCGCTCCTATGGATTTGCGCGACTTCTTCACCGAGGACGCCATCTCGCTCGAACTGAAGGGAGAGACGAAGGACGACGTGCTGAGAGAGCTGATCAGCCTGCTCAAGCTCGACGAGAAGAGCGAAGCCACGCTCTTCAAGATGCTGAAGCGCCGGGAAAACCTCGGCTCTACGGGGATCGGCCGGCAGATCGCGATCCCGCACTGCCGCTCGCTCGTCGTCAACCGCCTCCGCGTCGCCTTCGGACGCAAGAGAGACGGCGTCGACTTCAAGGCCATCGACGAGAAGCCGGTGCGGTTCCTCTTCCTCATCGTCGCACCGCCACTCGAGGTGTCGAACCAGTATCTCCCGGTGCTCGGCAAGATCGCCCAGTTCAGCAAGGAAACCGACGTACCGGACCGGCTCCTGCAGATCACGCAGCCGGGGGAGTTCCTGCAGCTCCTGGAAGAAAAAGGAGTCTGACGCAGGCGGGAGACGGGCTGGTTGCTGCTTGATGGTTGCTGGAGCCGGATGCTGAGTGGCCCGCCACTCCGTCATTCCGAGGAGCAGCAGGCCACGGGGGGTCGGCGCCGGGTGCGGCGAGCACGCGACCCGGTGAGCGCGAAGTTACTCCCCCTCGGCATTCGTCACTGCCCGCATCACTCCCACTCGATCGTTGCGGGCGGCTTCGAGCTCACGTCGTATACCACGCGATTCACGCCCTTCACCTCGTTGATGATCCGGTTCGAGATGCGGGCCAGGGCGTCGTGGGGAAAGGGGAACCAGTCGGCGGTCATGCCGTCGGTGCTCGTGACGGCCCGCAGGGCCACGACGTTCTCGTAGGTGCGATAGTCGCCCATGACGCCTACGGACCGCACCGGGAGCAGCACCGCGAAGGCCTGCCAGATCTCGTCGTAGAGACCCGCGGCACGGATCTCTTCCAGATAGATCGCGTCCGCCTGGCGCAGCACGTCCAGCGCGCTCGCCGTCACCGGTCCGAGCACGCGGATGCCGAGGCCGGGTCCCGGGAATGGGTGCCGGCCCACCATCTCCTCCGGCAATCCGAGCTCCCGCCCCACGTTGCGTACCTCGTCCTTGAACAGCTCGCGCAGGGGCTCGATGAGCTTGAACTTCATCCCCGGCTTGAGGCCGCCCACGTTGTGGTGCGTCTTGATCGTCACCGACGGTCCGCCGCGCGGCGAGGCGCTCTCGATCACGTCGGGGTACAGCGTCCCCTGCACCAGGAACTCCACGTCGGGTCCCACGTCGGCCGCGGCGTCCTCGAAGACGTCGATGAACGTGTGACCGATGATCGTGCGCTTCCGCTCGGGGTCTTCCACGCCGGCAAGGGCCGTGAGGAAACGTTCCTCCGCGCGCACGGTCACGAGATCGATGCCGAGGTTCGCGCGGAACGTGCGCTCGACCTGATCGCGCTCGTGCAACCGCAGGAGGCCCGTGTCCACGAAGATGCAGGTCAGGCGGTCGCCGAGGGCCCGGTGCACGAGCGCCGCCGCCACCGCCGAATCCACACCGCCCGACAGACCGCAGATCACCCGCGACTTCCCCGCCTGCGCGCGGATGCGAGCGACCTCCTCCGCGATGAAGGCGCCCGGGGTCCACGTGGGCCTGGCGTGACAGATGGAGAACAGGAAATTCGCCAGGATCTCCTTGCCGCGCACGGAGTGCGCCACCTCCGGATGAAACTGCACCCCGAAGATGGGACGCTCCTTGTGCCGGATCGCCGCGAATGGACTGTTCCCGCTCCGCGCGAGCGTGGCGTACCCATGGGGCAGTTCGGCGAGCTGGTCGCCATGGCTCATCCAGACCTGGGTCGACTCGCCCGCGTCGAAACCTCCGAAGAGGCCATTGGCGTGAAGCACCTCGAGCGAGGCGCGGCCGTACTCGCGCTCGCGGGCGGGCGCGATGCGTCCTCCCTCGAGCTGCGCAATGAGATTCATCCCGTAGCACACGCCCAGCACCGGAGCGATGCCGAACACGGCGGGATCGATGCTGGGCGCGCCCTCGTCGTAGACGGAGCTGGGACCGCCCGACAGGATCACGCCCGTGGGCCTCCAGTTACGGATCCATTCGGCGGTGACGCTGGGCGGATGGATCTCGGAGTAGACGCGCGCTTCGCGCACGCGGCGCGCGATGAGTTGCGTGTACTGCGAGCCGTAATCGATGATGAGGATGCGGCTCCCCGTCGTGGGATCCGTCACGCCTTGCGGTCTCCGAGCTCGAGCCTGAGGAATTCCACCTTTCGGGTTTCCAGATCGAGCACGGCGGCGGACGGGTCGCCGTGCAGCCAGCCGCACCCTTCGCCGGGGTTCACGATGAGCGTGTCGCCGCGGGTCTTCATCTCCTCGCGGTGGGTGAAGCCGTGGATCACGATCGTATGCCCGTCGATCGACCGCTCGGACACGTCGCCGATGTCGTGCACGAGGAGGATCCGCTCGCCGCCCAGCTCCATGCTGTGCGGCGACTCGAACAGCTCGACACCGAGGCCGGTGGCGGCCGCGGCCCGCAGGCCTTCGTGATCTCCGTCGTTGCGCCCGAAGACGCCCGCCAGCGCGACGTTGTGGTCGAGGAAGGGCTGCAGGGCGAACGGAGCGCAGTAGTCCCCCGCGTGCAGCACCATCCCCACGCCGCGTGCCATCATCTCCTGCAGCAGGCAGTCGATCGCCGGCAGGCGATCGTGCGTATCCGCCATCAGTCCGACGAGCATCAGACGCTCCTCCAGTCGAGGGACACGTGCTCGTGCCGCACCAGGTCCTCGTACGTCTCGCGCTCGGTCGTGACGGCCCAGCGGCCGCCATCGACCAGCACCTCGGCCGCGCGCGGGCGCGCGTTGTAGGTCGATGCCATCGCGGAGCCGTAGGCCCCGGCCGTGTGCACCGCCAGCAGGTCGCCGGCGCGCAGCTCGGGGAGCTCGCGGGCAAGCGCGAGAAAATCTCCGCTCTCGCAGACCGGGCCCACGATGTCGATGGGAGCGGACCCCTCGCGAGGCGTGACGGGCTCGATGTGGTGGTATGCCTGATAGTGTGACGGCCGGAGAAGCTCCGTCATACCCGCGTCGGTGACCGCGATCTCGCGTCCTCCGCTCCGCTTCCGGTACAGGACGCGCGTCAGCAGGATGCCGGCGCGCGCGACGAGGAACCGTCCGGGCTCGACGAGGATCTCGAGGCCGGTCTGCTCGGCGGCGCCGCGGACGATTGCGCCATACTCCGTGAGGTCGGGAGGACGCTCGTCTTCGTACGGCACCGCCAGGCCACCACCGATGTCGAGGTAGCGAAGCGTCGTGACGCCACACTGCCGCAGGGCCTCGCACAGCTCGATCATGCGCGCGAGCCCCTGCGCGTACGTATCGAGCCGCGCGAGCTGCGAGCCCACGTGCATGTCCAGACCCAGGATCTGCACGTGGCGCAAGCCGAGCGCCACTTCCGCGGCCGGCACGACCTCGTCCCACGGAATGCCGAACTTGTGCCCCTTGCCGCCGGTGCGGATGTAGGCGTGCGGGTTGTCGATCGTGATCTCGGGGTTCACGCGCAACGCGATGCCGGCGCGGCGGCCGCGGGCCTCCGCCAGCCGGTCCACGAGGCGCACCTCGGCCTCCGATTCCACGTTGATGAGCCGGATCTTCGCATCGAGGGCCTGAGCCAGCTCACCCTCCGTCTTTCCCACGCCGCCGAAGATGATCTCGCCCGGCTGGAATCCGGCATGGAGCGCGCGGAACAGCTCGCCACCCGACACGACATCGGCCCCCGCCCCCAGCGACCGGAGCAGCCGTAGCAGCGCCCCGTTGGCGTTCGCCTTGAGCGAATAATGAATGCGATGCGGGACGCCGCGCAGGGCCTCGTCGAGGCGTCCGAACTGTTCGCGCACGCTGGCCGCGGAGTAGACCCACGCGGGCGTCCCGACGGCGGCCGCGAGGCCCTCGAGCGGGACGCTCTCGCACGCGAGGGATCCCGCGCGTCGGCTCAGCACGTCGGTCAGTATGCCCGGGCCCACAGGACCTCATGCGCGGCCGGCTCGCCCGTCACGAGGCAGCGTGCCGGCGGCGACGGCGAGCGGAACTCCTCGTCAGGCAGGCAGCGGATCGTGGCCTTGGTCTCCTCCTTCACCTTCGCCTCGACGGCGGGATCGCCATTCCAGCCCGCATAGACGAATGCCCCGGGACCCTCGATGAGCTGGCGGAACTCGTCGTAGCTCACCGCGTGACGCACGCTGTTGGCTTCGCGGCGCTCCCGCGCCGCTCGGAGCATATCGTCCTGCATGCGCTGCAGCAGCCCCGCCACCGCCGCGGGGAGCCCGTCCAGCGGCAGCGATTGCTTCTCGCGCGTGTCGCGGCGCGCGGCCATGCACGCCTGCTTTTCCAGATCCCGCGGGCCGAGCTCGAGCCTGAGCGGGATGCCTCGCAGCTCCCATTCGTAGTATTTCGCGCCGGGCTTGACCCCCTCGCGCGCATCCACACGCACGCGAAGAGGGTCCTCGCCGCGGCCGCGCCACTGCGTGAGCGAGTCGCGCACGCGATTGGCGGCCTCGAGGAGCCGGCCGCGTTCCTCGTCGCTCTTCCAGATCGGCACGATGACGACCTCGATGGGCGCGAGGCGCGGCGGTGTGCGGAGCCCGTTGTCGTCGCCGTGCGTCATCACCAGCGCGCCCACGAGACGCGTGGTGACACCCCAGCTCGTGTTCCAGGCGTGCTCGATCGTGCCCGCCTCGCTCTGGAAGGTGAGATCGAAGGCCTTCGCGAAGTTCTGGCCAAGGTTGTGGGAGGTGCCGGCCTGGAGCGCCTTGTTGTCCTGCATCATCGCCTCGCACGTGTAGGTGCGGAGGGCACCCGCGAACTTCTCGGAGGCCGTCTTGACACCGGTCACCACCGGCATCGCCATCCAGTTTTCCATGAAGTCGCGATACAGCGCGAGGATCGTGCGGGCCTCCGCCTCGGCCTCGTCGTGCGTGGCGTGAGCGGTATGCCCTTCCTGCCAGAGGAACTCCAGCGTGCGGAGGAAGAGGCGCGTGCGCATCTCCCAGCGGACCACGTTGGCCCACTGGTTGATGAGGATGGGCAGATCGCGATAGCTCTGCACCCACTTCGCGTACATCGAGTAGATGATCGTCTCCGAGGTGGGTCGCACGACGAGCGGTTCGGCCAGCAGCTCGCCGCCGCCGTGCGTGACCACCGCCGCCTCGGGGGCGAAGCCCTCGACGTGCTCCGCCTCCCTGTGCAGGTAGCTCTCGGGGATGAAGAGCGGGAAGTACGCGTTCTCGTGGCCGGCGGCCTTGATGGCCGTGTCGAGGGCGCGCTGCATGCGCTCCCAGATGCCGTAGCCATTGGGCCGGATGACCATGCACCCGCGCACGGGCGAGTAGTCGGCCAGCTCGGCGCGGAGCACCACCTCGTTGTACCAGGCGCTGAAATCCTCCGCCCGGGTCGTGAGCTTCTTGTCGTCAGCCATTGTCGTGACTCGTGACTCGCGATGCGTGACTCGGCGCGGCCGGCCCATCCGGCGGCGCGTGGATCGGCCGAGTCGTCACGGTCGTCTGGCCGGAGGCGCGAAGTCGGGGCGGATCGACTTCGGGTGCGCGCGGAGGATCTTGAGCAGGTCGGCGAGCGCGAGCCGGGTGTCGCCGACGCGCTCACCTAACGTTGGCTCGTTGGTGACGGCGCTCATGAGCCCGGCGCCGGCGCTGTCGCGGACGTGGAGCCGGAGGCCCTCGTCGGTCGCGTGCAGCTCGACGATGTAGCCCACCTGCGCGGTCCAGGCGGCCTTCCGCTGCCGGCCCAGCGGGCCGCGATGGAACGCGTACTCCACGCGCGCGCCGGCGTGGCGCAGCGCGGTGGCCACCGCGATCACGTCGTCGTCGGTGACGGGCGACTCCGCGGCCACGTAGAAATCGGCGGCCTCCACGTCGGCCGGGAGGAGGCCACGGGCGCGCAGTACCTCGCCCAGCACGACGTCGCCCATGCCGAAGCCCAGCGCGGGCATCTCGACGCCACCGAGATCCCGCAGCAGGGTGTCGTAGCGACCGCCGCCGCAGATCGCCCGGAACTCTCCCTGCCGGTCGAAGAGCTCGAAGACGATCCCCGTGTAGTAGGCGAGCCCGCGCACGATCGACAGGTCGAAGCGCACCCAGTCGCGCAGTCCGTGCGCGGCCACGAGCGCGAGGTACCGCTCGATCCGGTCGACCCCCTCCGTGACGGCGGGGTCGCTTCGGAACGCCGCGCGGAGCCCCGCGAGATCCGACGCGGCCACGCTGTCGAGCAGCGCGGCG
>DATIGO010000119.1:0-3633 GCA_035454665.1 Gemmatimonadaceae bacterium
CGCGCTGCTGATTGCCGCGACCGACCTCCTTGCCCTGACGCTGCTCGCGCCGCCGGGTGAGTGGGGTGCCGACGTGGTGGTGGGCAACTCGCAGCGTTTCGGCGTCCCGATGGGGTTCGGCGGCCCGCACGCGGCGTTCATGACGACGCGCGACGAGTACAAGCGCCTGATCCCGGGGCGGTTGATCGGCGTGTCGCGCGACGCGCAGGGAAAGATGGCGCTGCGCATGGCGTTAGGCACGCGCGAGCAGCACATCCGCCGGGAGAAGGCCACGAGCAACATCTGTACGGCGCAGGTGCTCCTGGCCGTGATCGCGGGGATGTACGCGGTCTGGCACGGGCCCGAGGGACTCGCGCGGATCGCGCGGCGGGTGCACGGCCACGCCGCGCTGCTCGCGGCGGGTGCGGAGAAGCTGGGACACACGGTCGCGCACGCGGATTTCTTCGACACCGTGCGCATCGAGCTGGCGGGGACGACGGCGGCGCGCGTGATCGCCGCCGCCCGGCGGCGCGGGATCAACCTGCGCCGCGCGGGGAGCGCGAGCGTGATCGTGGCGCTGGATGAGACGGCGGAGCGCTCCGACGTGGCCGACGTGCTCGCGGCGCTTAGCGGTGGCGGCGAGCCGGCGTTCACGCTCGAGGAGCTCGCGGGCGAGGTGGATCCGCGCTACGACGAGCGCTTCGCCCGGACGAGCCCGTTCCTCACCCATCCCGTCTTCAACCGCCACCACGCGGAGCACGAGATGCTTCGCTACATGCGGACGCTGGAGTCGCGCGATCTCTCGCTCGTGCATTCGATGATCTCGCTCGGCTCGTGCACGATGAAGCTCAACGCCACGGCGGAGATGATCCCGATCACGTGGCCCGAGTTCGGGCGGATGCACCCGTTCGCCCCGGCCGATCAGACCGCGGGGTACCGTGAGCTCTTCCAGTCGCTCGAGGGCGACCTGCGCGAGATCACGGGCTTCGCCGCCGTCTCGCTGCAGCCGAACGCGGGGTCGCAGGGGGAATACGCGGGACTGCTCGTGATCCGGAAGTACCACGAGTCGCGCGGCGAGGCGCATCGCGACGTCTGCCTGATCCCGCAGAGCGCGCACGGGACCAATCCCGCGAGCGCGGCGATGGCGGGGATGCGGATCGTGGTGGTGAAGACGGGGGCGAACGGGGACATCGACGTTGCCGACCTGCAGACGCGGGCGGAGGAGCACCGCGCGAATCTCGCGGCCCTCATGGTGACGTACCCGTCGACGCACGGCGTCTTCGAGGAGGGGATCACGGAGATCTGCCGGATCGTGCACGAGCACGGCGGGCAGGTGTACATGGACGGCGCGAACATGAACGCCATGGTGGGCATCGCGCGGCCGGGCGAGATCGGCGCCGACGTCTGCCATCTCAACCTGCACAAGACGTTCTGCATCCCGCACGGCGGCGGCGGGCCGGGGATGGGACCGATCGGCGTGGCGGCGCACCTGGCGGAGTTTCTCCCCGGGCATCCCGTGGTCCCGCAGGGCGGCCGCGAGTCGTTAGGTGCCGTGGCCGCCGCGCCCTGGGGCAGCGCCTCGATCCTCCCGATCTCGTGGGTGTACATCAAGCTCATGGGCGGCGAGGGGCTCACCGAGGCCACGCGTATCGCGATCCTGAACGCGAACTACGTCGCGCACCGGCTCGCGCCGCACTTCCCCGTGCTGTACCGCGGGCGCAACGGCCGCGTGGCGCACGAGTGCATCGTCGACCCGCGCGCGGTGAAAGGCACGAGCGGCGTGGAGGTCGAGGATATCGCCAAGCGCCTCATCGACTATGGCTTCCACGCGCCGACGGTCTCGTTCCCGGTGGCCGGGACGCTCATGATCGAGCCCACCGAAAGCGAGTCGAAGGCGGAGCTGGACCGGTTCTGCGACGCGTTGATCGCGATCCGCGAGGAGATCCGCGAGATCGAGGCAGGGGTCCTGGATCGCGCGGACAACCCGCTCAAGCACGCGCCGCACACGATGGACGAGGTGATCGCGGACGACTGGCACCGCGGCTACGCGCGCGAGAAGGCGGCGTTCCCGGCCCCCTGGACCCGGGGGCGCAAGTTCTGGCCCTTCGTCTCCCGCGTGGACAACGCGTTCGGAGACCGCAACCTGGTCTGCGCCTGCCCGCCGATCGAGATGTACACGAGCTAGCCGCGGCCCGAAAAACACGAAAATGAGGGTCAGAGTCGCATTTCGCGAAATGCGACTCTGACCCTCATTTTAGCTACTGGCCGATGTGCTTGTTGTAGGCCGCGGCGTCGAGCAGGGTGGACGACTGGGACGCGTCCTTCACCCGCAGCCGGATCATCCACCCCTCGCCATACGGGTCGGAGTTCACGAGCGCGGGCTGGCCGTCGAGGACGTCGTTCACGGCCACGACTTCGCCCGCGAGCGGAGAATACAGCTCGGAGACGGCCTTCACGGCCTCGATCGTCCCGAATACGTCGTGCGCCCCCAGGGTGGCGCCCACCTTGGGCAGCTCCACGAACACCACGTCGCCGAGCTGGTCCTGTGCGTAATCCGTGATGCCGACGGTGACGACGCTCGGATCATCGGTTGCCTTCACGTACTCGTGATCCGCGGTGTAGCGCAGATCGCCGGGAATGTTCGCCACGTCGCTGTCCGGAGGTGAAAACCGGCGGAAAGTCTAGCGGTCAGGCATCGCTTGTCAAGAAACGCGCGCGGTCTCGCGCGCGAGGCTCATCACAGGAGTCACGGCCGGGCGTCGGCGTCACGGGTGAGCGCCGCCCAGACGCGATCCGTTCCCTCCCACAGGTCGGTCAGAGAGCCGTCGTTGTCGATCACGTAGGTGGCACGCGGGCGCTTGGCGTCGGACGGCATCTGCGCCTCGATCATCCGCCGCGCCTCGGCCTCGCCCAGACCGCGGTACGCGTGCAGCCGCGCGAGGCGCACCGCCTCAGGCGCGTCCACGAGCACGACGCGATCGAACTGATCCTCCAGGCCCGCCTCGAACAGCAGCGGAATGTCCGAGATCACGATCCGGGTGCCGCGCGCACGCGCCTCCCGCAGCAACGCCGCGCGCCGCTCCCCGATCCGCGGGTGCACGATGCGCTCCAGGGCCGCGCGCGCCTCGTGGTCGCTGAACACGATGCGCCGGAGCGCGGTGCGGTCGATGCGCTCGTCCGGGAGCAGCACGCGGCGTCCCCAGCGCGCCACGATATCCTGCCACGCGGGCTCGCCGGGCTCGACGACCTCGCGCGCGAGCTCGTCGGCGTCGATGACCATGGCGCCGTGCTGTGCGAAGCGACGCGCGACCTCGGACTTGCCGCTGGCGATGTTGCCGGTCAGCGCGACGGAGAGCACGAGAGAGGGCTCCAGGGGGCTCCAGGGGGCTCCAGAGGCGGGCTCCGGGCCGGAGAGTGGCGAGCGCAACGGATCGCGCACCGCCTGGTTGTGCGGCAATCTACCGGGTGGCGCCAGCCTGCGGCCGCCGGCCCCGCGCCCGGCGCAACCCGGGCACCAGCCGCGGGACACCGATGGCGGCGGAACGCGACGCGCCACATCGGGCTATCTTCCGGGTGGTCAGCCCCACGAGGATCCGCATGCAGCACCGGACCGCCCCACCGACCGCCTCCGGCGCCGACGACCGGACCATCTTC
>DATIGO010000120.1:0-2417 GCA_035454665.1 Gemmatimonadaceae bacterium
ACGCGGCGCTTCGCGACGTGCTGGGGAAGCGGTACGCGCGCGCGCTGGAGCTGTTCAGGGTGGGCTGAGCGCAGGTCTCGACCCGCGCGAGCCGCCGGTCACCGGTGCGCCGGGACGCCCACCTGCCGGCACATCTCCCGCACGGGGCACGTCGCGCACTTCGGCAGGCGTCCGGTGCAGATGTGCTTCCCGAACGGCACGAGCAGCCGGTTGATCTCGATCCGATAGCGCCGGGGAAGGATCGCCTCGAGCGCGGCCATGGACTGCTCGGGCGTGCGCGTCGCGATCACGCCCCAGCGATTCGACACGCGATGCACATGGACGTCCACCGCCACGCGCGCCTGACCGCACGCGACGCCTAACGCGAGAGCAGCACATTTGGGCCCGACGCCGCGGAAGGACGTGAGCACGGCCGCGTCGCATGGGAGCGCGCCGCCGAACTCGTCCCGGGTCCGTTGCGCGATCTCGCGGATCTGGCGGGCCTTGGCTTCGTGGAACGTGCTCGCGCGGATGAGATCGTCGATCACGCGCTCCGGCAACTCGGCGATCGCCGCGGGCGAGCGCGCGCGCTCGAACAGCCGGATCGCGACGGGGAGGGACACCTCGTCGCGCGTGCGGATCGAGAGGACGCAGGCCACGAGCTGCTCGAAGACGCTCCGGTAGCCGCGGTCGGCCAGCTCGAACATCGCGGCGTCGGCCAGGGCGGCCGTCTCGAGCGTCCGCCGGATGCGCGGGAGCGCGACCCCGAAGCGGAACGGCCTCTTCCCTCCGGCGGCCGCAGCCTCCCCGCTCCGGCTCCGGCGCGGGCGAGGCGGGACCATCGTCGGCGGCCTACCGACCGGGGGGTGGTTTGCGGGCGCGCCCGGTGTCGGCCGCGGGAGGCGGGGGTTTCCGCTCGTCGGCGCGCGGGATCAGCCGTCGCCGGATCCGCTCGAGCTCGGCGACCGTCTTCTCCAGCTCGTCCGACAGCCGCTTGACCTCATCGTTCTTGGCATCCACGCGGGCGTCGGCGGCGGCGCGGACCGCCACGACCAGCGACCGTGTCGAGTCCACGGTCTCCACCAGCCGGCGCAGGATCTGCGCCTCGATGTAGCGCGGCATCTCCGGGCCGCCGGCGAGATACGTGTCGAGTGCCGCGAGCTGCTCGCGGACGGTCACGTCCGCGTTGCCGGGATCGGCCTTCAGCATCGCGCGCCAGAAGTCCGCCTCCGCGCCTTCGTGCGTGCCGGGGTGCTCCACCGCGAACTCCGCCAGGACCTGGTCCGCTTCGGCGTAGCGCCCGTCTTCGGCGAGCCGCTGCGCGCGCACGAGGATCCCCGGCCACGGCGAGATCTGCGGCAGCGGTGTGGGTGGCGGCGCGGGCGGCATGGGGACGGGCGCGCTCGTGCACGCCAATACCACGAGCAGCGCGCTCACGCGCGCCAGTCGTCCGCGGCTCATGCGGCCTCCCCGGGCTGGGCCGCCGTCGCCAGGCGACGCATCACGCGCGTGGGGAGCAGGAGCGTGAAGGAGGTTCCGGCTCCGACCTGGCTCTCGACGCCGATCGTGCCGCCATGCGCGGTCACGATGCTCCGCGCGATCGCGAGGCCGAGCCCCGTGCCGCGCAGGGCCATGGGCGTCACCGTGTCGGCCTGGTAGAACTTCTCGAAGATGTGCGGCAGCTGCTCCGCGGGAATGCCCGCACCGGTGTCGCGCACCTGCATCCGCACATACTCCCCGTCTCGCGCCACGGACACGGACACGCGGCCACCGCGCGGCGTGAACTTGAACGCGTTCGACAGGAGATTGCCAAGCACTTCGTTCACACGTTCCGGATCCCAGAAGACCTCGTGCGGAATGTCACGCTCGATGCGCACCTCGAAGTTAACCTCACGCTGGAGGGCGAGGACCCGGAAGGCGCGCTCGAGGTCCCGCAGAAAGTCCTCGAGGACGATCGGGCGCACGTCGAGGCGGCCTCCGCCCGCGTCGAAGCGGCTCACGTCGAGCAGCTGGCGCACCAGGCGCGACAGCAGCTGGGTCTGCGACGACAGGGTCTCGCAGATCTCGCGCTGGCGCGGCGTGAGGTCCCCGTAGACGTTTTCCTGCAGGAGCTGCAGATACCCCAGCATGACGTTCACCGGGGTCCGAAGCTCGTGCGAGGCCACCGACACGAACTCGGCCTTGAGGCGTCCCAGCTCCTGGAGTTGCGTGGCCATCGACCGGTAGCTCGCGGCCAGCCGTCCAAACTCGTCGGGCCGATGCTCGGAGATCCCGAGGGGCTGGCCGTAGCGTCCCTCAGCGACGGCGCGCATCCCCTGCTCGAGCTCGTGCAAGGGGGAGCGGATCGAGCGGCTGAGCCAGAGGGCGATCCCGAACGCCAGCAGCATGGACGCGCCGAGCGCGCCCATCGCCAGGAGGGAGGCGTCGGCGGTGCGGTC
>DATIGO010000121.1:0-4612 GCA_035454665.1 Gemmatimonadaceae bacterium
GCGCCCATGGCCCCGACCTCCGCCGTTCCGGGCTCGGCGGGACCTTCTGGCGCTATCTCGCGATCCTCTTCGTATTCACGTTAGGCAACTCGACCGACGCCTTCCTGCTGTTGCGCGCGGCCGATCTGGGCGTTCCCGCGGCGATGGTTCCCGTCCTCTGGGCGATGCTGCACGTCGTGAAGTCGGCGTCGAGCACCCCGGGCGGCACGCTGTCGGATCGCTTCGGCCGGCGCCCCCTGATCATCGGTGGCTGGGCCGTCTACGCGCTCGTCTATCTCGGCTTCGCCGCGGCGAGTCAGGCGTGGCACGCGTGGGCGCTCTTCGCCGCGTACGGCGTGTACTTCGGCATGACCGAAGGCGTCGAGAAGGCGTTCGTGGCGGATCTCGTGGGATCCGGCGTGCGCGGGGCCGCGTTCGGATGGTACAACCTCGCGATCGGTGTCGGCGCCTTCCCGGCCTCGCTGATGTTCGGTGCGATCTGGGAGCGCGTGGGCCCGGGTGCCGCGTTCACCTTCGGCGCCGGCCTCGCGACGCTCGCGGCGCTCGGTCTGGTGGTGCTCCCGGTTCGGACGAGTGGAGGCCGGTGAGGTTGCCGCTGATCCGGATAGGCGCCTCCGCCGGAATTCAGCAGCAGCGATTTCCCGGCTGGCTGTACCGCGCCTGCAGCCGCTCGCGCGCGAATTCGTCCCGCGTGAGCGGCACGCGGTCCGGATGGCACTGCCGGACGTGCGCGACGTACCGGTCGTAGTCCGGCGCGCCGATGATCGTCCGGACGACCCTGGCCACGGACAGCATCCGGGCGCGAACGGCGCCCAGCGACGAGTGACCGGTGACGGGTGACGCATCACGCTCGCCGGTGACCCGTGACGCGTGACGCGTGACTCGGCTCGCTGCGCCGCCGGTCCGCTTCACGGGTTTCGCCCTCCGGCGCCATCGGGGCGCACCGGGAGGTGCGCCTCGAAGAGCTCGAAGATCCGGCGGTACTCGTCGGTCCAGGAATCCGGCCGCACGAAGCCGTGGTTCTCCACGGGATACGACGCCAGCTCCCAGCGCGTCTTCTGCAGCTCGATCAGCCGCTGTACGAGGCGCACGATGTCCTGGTAGTGTACGTTCGTGTCCACCATCCCGTGCGCCATGAGGAGCGGATCCTCGAGCCCCTCCGCGAAGAAGATCGGAGAGGAGCGCCGGAACGAGAGCGTGTCGTCCTGGGGCAGGTTGAGGATCCGCCCCGTATACGGATGGTTGTAGTGCGCCCAGTCCGTCACCGAGCGCAGCGCCGCGCCGGCGCCGAAATCCTTCGGCTCGTTGAACAGGGCCATCAGCGTGATGAAGCCGCCGTAGCTTCCGCCGTAGATCCCCACGCGGTCCGGCGAGATGTTGAACCGGCGCTGCAGATAGCGCGAGCCGTCCACCTGGTCCTGCAGATCGCGCCCGCCCATCCAGCGATAGATCGCCGTGCGCCAGTCCCGCCCGTACCCCGCCGACGCGCGGTAGTCGATGTCGAGCACGACATACCCCTTCGCCGCCAGGAAGTGGTTGAACATGTACTCCCGGGCGTAGCTCGACCAGTAGTTGTGCACGTTGTGCAGATAGCCCGCGCCATGCACGAAGATCACGCCCGCCCCGTTAGGCTGCGCGCCGACGTCGGCCGGGCGGTAGATCCGCGCCGGCACCTCCACGCCGTCCGACGCCGGGATCATGACGATCTCCGGTTTCATCCAGGGGTGGCTCAGCCACTCCGGCGTCGGCGAGGTCGTGAGCTGCGCCAGGCTGGCCCCCGCGCGGTAGGGCGCCACGTGCAGCTCCGGCGGCCGGTTCGCGGTGGAATACACGTCCGCGATCAGCGCCCCGCCCGGGCCCACCACCACCGTGTGTCCCCCCGGCTGCGTCGTGATCCGCTCCGTCGCGCCCCCGGCCACGGGCATCCGGTAGAAGTGCCGCTCGAACGGCGATACCTGACTCGTGTGCAGCTCGAAGAACCGTTTGTCCTCGGAGATACGCGCGTCGAGCACCTCCCAGCGCCCCTGCGTGAGCTGCCGCCGGTCCGAGCCGTCGGGATTCATCGTGTAGAGATGAGCGAAGCCGTCGGCCTCGCTCACGAACCAGGCCCGTCCGCTCCCCGGCACGAAACCGCCGCACGGGTAGCACGGCCCGCCGACCCAGGCCGTGTCCCGCAACACGTCGATCGTCGTCAGGCGCCCGCCGTCGGCGTCGAGACGATGCAGGTAGCGCTCCTTGTAGTCCTTCCGCTCCGCGAAGAGCAGGGCCTGCGTGCCGGCTTCGTTCCAGCCGAGGACGGCCGTGATCGAGGGCGTCTCCGCGGAGTCGCGCGGGATCGGGCCGAGCCAGCGGAGCGTCCCCGAGGGGAGCTCCATGAACGCGACGCGCCCTCCCGCCTGCACGTCCCCCACTTTCGTGCGCACGTTGAGCTCTTCCGTGTAGCCGCTCAGCGTGACCCAGTCGGGTACCATGGTCTGCCGCGTGGCGCTGGTCTGAATGGTGGTCGTGACCACGAGCGCCCGTCCGGTCGGTGATACCGAAAGGCCCGTCACGCGCTCGTTCGGACGCAGGTAGAGCGTCTTCGGGCGTTCCTTCTCGCGCGCCTCGCGCTCCGCGCGCGCGATCGAGTCCTGCCGTACCTCGTCGCGGATCGCGCCGAAGAGCTGCTTCTGCTGCGCTTCGAGCGCGGCGCGCTGCCCCTGGGCCCGCGAGGAATCCGAGGGCCCCGGGCCGGGTCGGATGTCGGTCAGTTGCCGGACGAGCGGCGCGTCGAGGTCGAGCGCCATCACGTTCGTGCCGTCGCGGATGAAGTAGACGCGCCGGCCATCGGTCGAGAAGTGTGGATTCCCTTCGGTGATGACAGGGGTGTCCGTGAGCCGACGGACGGCCGAGGTCCGCGTATCCACGAGCCAGAGATCACCGTCATGGGCGACCACCCGGCGGAGGCCGTCGCTCGTCACGCTGCCGCTCTCGAGCAGGGGCCCCACGCTGTCCATGTGGGCCCGCGTCACCTGCTCGGGCTGCGCCCCGGCCTGCGCGCGCGCGCGGTACGGCTTGAGCGATTCGCGCCAGTCGGTCCCCGGCGGAAGCCAGTTGAAGTAGATCCAGCGGCCATCGGGCGTGAAGCGGGGGCGCTGCGGCTCGCGGCCATAGACCTCCGGGCCGCGCATCATGTTCGCGATCGTGAACTCGAATCGCGAGGCGGCGCCCTGCGACGCCGCCGCGAGCGGCGCGAGCGCGAGGGCGGCGAGCGCCACCCCGACGATACGGGTCGGTCGGTCTGCGTTCATCACGGGACTACCTCCTCCACCCCGAGAGTCGAGTGAGGGTCACTCGTCACCCATCGCGTCACGAGTCCGACCCGTCAATCGCCAGCCATCGCCACGCGCGGCTCGAACGGCACCTCCGTCGAGATCGCGGGCTCCCGCCTGGCCAGGACGCGCCACCAGACGCGTGCCGAGCCCGCGACGATCACGATCACCGCGAGCAGGAAGAACGCCGTCACCGCGGCGTCGATCCGGTCGTTCAGGATGAATCGCCGCGCCACCTCCGCGCTCGCAATGCCGGCCGGAATGTTCCCGGCCGCGAGCGTGGCCTCGAAGACGTCCGCGCGCGCCAGGAATCCCAGCCGTGGATCCGTCGAGAAGATCTTCTGCCACCCGGCCGTCATGGTCACGATCGCGAGCCACGTGAGCGGCAGCAGCGTCAGAAAGGCGTACTTCGCCTTCCCCATCCGGATGATCACCGTCGTCCCGACGCAAAGCGCCACCGCCGCGAGGAGCTGGTTCGCGATCCCGAACAGCGGCCAGAGCGTGTTCACCCCGCCTAACGGGTCGATCACCCCCTGATACAGGAAATATCCCCACATCGCGACGAAGATCATGCTCGTGATGATCACACCCGGATACCAGGAGACCTTTCCCAGCGGCGCCCAGACGTGCTTCAGCAGGTCCTGCAGCATGAAGCGTCCCACGCGTGTCCCCGCGTCGAGTGTCGTGAGGATGAACAACGCCTCGAACATGATGGCAAAGTGATACCACAGGGCGAGGGCCGTGGGCCCGCCGAGCACGTTCGAGAAGATGTGGGCCATCCCCACCGCGAGGCTCGGCGCGCCGCCGGTCCGCGAGAGGAGCCGCTCCTCGCCGATGTTGTTCGTGAGCTGCTGGAACTCCTGCGGGTCGAGGACGAAGCCCCAGTTGCGGATGACCTCGGCTGCCGCCTCGGGCGTGGTGCCGATGATCCCCGCGGGCGCGTTGATCGCGAAGAACGTCCCGGGCGTCAGCACGCACGCCGCGATCAGCGCCAGCACCGCGACCCCCGATTCCATGAGCATCGCGCCGTAGCCGATCATGCGCGCATCCGGCTCGCGCTCCAGCAGCTTGGGCGTCGTGCCTGACGAGATCAGCGCGTGGAAACCGGAGATCGCGCCGCACGCGATCGTGATGAAGCAGAACGGGAAGATCTTCCCCGCGAAGACCGGGCCGCTCCCGTCGATGAAGCTCGTGATCGCGGGCAGCTTCACCTCGGGCCGCACCCAGAGGAGCCCGGCGGCGAGCATCGCGACCGTGCCGATCTTGATGAACGCGGAGAGGTAGTCGCGCGGCGCGAGCAG
>DATIGO010000122.1:0-9976 GCA_035454665.1 Gemmatimonadaceae bacterium
CGGTTGCACCGCGCGCAGGCGGCTCATGCTGCGGGCGAGCAGCCCCGACCCCGCCACGAGCACGAGCGCCAGCGCGACCTGCGACATCACGAGCGCGTTGCGCGCGCGGTGGCGCGTGCGCCCGGCCGTCGACGCGTGACCCGTGTCCCCGAGCACCGCCGCGAATGAGAGCGCGCCCGCGCGCAGCGCAGGCAGCAGGCTCACGAGCAGCGCCGCCAGCAGCGTCGTGGCGACGGCCACGACGAGCACCACCGCGTCGGTGCGGAGCTCGGCCAGACGCGGAACGGGAATCACGGATTCCAGCGAGCGCACGGAGCCGACCGCCGCCGCGGCGACGGCCGCGCCGATCGCGCCGCCGGCCGCGGCGATCAGCGCGGCTTCGCTCACGAGGCTCCCCGCGACGACGCTCCGGCCCGCGCCCAGCGCGCGACGGATCGCGAGCTCCCGCTGGCGCGCCTCCGCCCGCGCGAGGAACAGGTTGGCCACGTTCGCGCACGCGACGAGCAGCACCACTGCGACGGCGCCGAGCACCACCCAGAGCGTACGTCCAACATCGCCGACGATCACGTCGCGGAGCGGCGTCGCGACCGCGCGCATCTTCGTGAACTCGATCGCCTGCACGGTCAGGCGGCCGGGGAACGCCTCCGGCAGGCGCGGCAGGAGCCGCGTCAGGTCGTTCGTGGCCGTGGCGGGCGTGACGCCGTCGCGCAGCCTGGCGATGCCGCGGAACCCGAACGTCGCGGATTCCGTCTTGGTCGAGTCGATCCCGATCGGAAGCCAGATCCCCGTGCTCGCGGACGGAAAGCCGAACGCGGGCGGCATCACGCCGACGATCTCGTGCGACACGCCGTCGATCTGGACGCGCCGGCCCAGGATCGATGGATCGCTTCCGAATCGGCGCGCCCACAGTGTCGCGCTGATCAGCGCGACCGGCGCCGCGCCGGGATGATCCTCGCTCTCCAAGAACGCGCGCCCACGCACGGGCGCCACGCGGAGGATCGCCGGCACGGCGGCGCTGATCCGCGCCGCGGTCACGCGTTCGGCCCGCCGCTCATCCCCCGCCGCCGCGCCACCTGACGAACCGAGGTTGACCGCCGTGGCCTGCCAGGCGCCGACGTCCGTGAAGACGCGGTTGTTGCTCCGGTAGAAGAGGTGGCCCGCGTCGGACTGGTCCACCCGCGACACCCCCGACACCTCGAGCGTGTGCGAGAGATCCACGAGCCGCTCCGAGGCGGGCCACGGCAGGGGCCGCAGCAGCACCGCGTTCACGAGACTGAAGACCGCCGTCGTCGCGCCGATCCCCAACGCGAGCGTCAGCACGCCCGCGATCGTGAAGCCGCGTGCGCGTCCCAGCCGTCGCGCCGCCTGCCGAAGCTCAGCGACCATGCGCCGCCGGCACGCTCATCGGTCGTGCCAATGCCCGTGCTCGGGCGACCAGACCCGTCCGGCTCCGCCGACGCTCGATCCCTCGTCACGACGCGCATACAGCACTCCGATCAGGAGCACCACGATCGCCCCGACGATCAGGTACAGCCGCGACTTCATGGCCTTCTGGCGCTTCGCGTGCTCGCGCTGCAGGCGCTCCGCTTCGGAGCGCTGTTTCCGTGCCTCGCGCTTGCTGACGGGCGTGTCGGCCATCGTTTCCTCCTTCCTCCATCGATTGACGCGCCGCGACCGGTCCGGCCGCCTCGCTAACTTAGGCCGGCGGACACGCCGCCGCACGATCCTCCAGCAGCTTCCGCTCGCGCGCGTTCTGCGTGAGCGAGGCCGCACGTTCGAACTCGGCTCTGGCCTCGTCGTACCGCCCCAGCTTCGCGAGCAGATCGCCCCGCACGCTCGGCAGCAGGTGATAGCTCCTCAACGACGGCGTGCCCGCCAGCCCATCGACCACCTCGAGACCCGCGGCCGGGCCGAAGGCCATCGAGACCGCGACGGCCCGGTTCAGGTCGACGACCGGCGACGGCGCAATCGCGCCGAGCGCGTCGTACAGAGCGACGATGCGCGCCCAGTCCGTCTCCTCGGCGGTACGCGCGCGCGCATGACATGCGGCGATCGCGGCCTGCAGCACGTACGGACCCGGCGCGCGACTGAGCGCTTCCGCGCGTTCGAGCGCCGCGAGGCCGCGACCAATGAGCAGATGGTCCCACTTGCCACGATCCTGGTCGAGCAGCAGCACCGGCTCGCCCGTTGGCCCGATGCGCGCTCGCAGGCGCGAGGCCTGGATCTCCATCAGCCCTACGAGGCCGTGTACTTCGGGCTCCTCCGGCGAGAGCTCCGCGAGGATGCGCCCGAGGCGCAGCGCGTCCTCGCAGAGGGCGGGACGGACCCAGTCGTCGCCGGCCGTGGCGGAGTACCCCTCGTTGAAGACGAGGTAGATGACCTCGAGCACCGACGAGAGCCGCGCGGTCAGCTCCGCGCCGCGTGGTACCTCGAACCGGACCTGCGCCTCGCTGAGCGTGCGCTTGGCGCGCACGATCCGCTGCGCCACCGTCGGCTCGGGTACGAGGTAGGCGCGTGCGATCTCCGGCGTCGTCAGGCCTCCCAGAAGACGCAGCGTGAGCGCCACGCGCGCCTCGGTCGAGAGTACGGGATGGCAGCAGGTGAAGATGAGCCGCAGCAGGTCATCACCCACCGGATCATCGAGGGCGACCTCGAGATCCGGCACCGCCTGCTCCTGCCGCGCCTCGAGCTCGGGGACCAGCTCCTCGTGCTTTCGCTCGACGCGCGCGTTGCGCCGCAGGAAATCGATGGCGCGGTGCTTCGCCGTGGCCATGAGCCAGGCGCCCGGATTGCTCGGGACGCCCGACGCCGGCCATTGCTCGAGCGCGGCCACGAGCGCGTCCTGCGCGAGGTCCTCGGCCGCGCCGACGTCGCGCACGATGCGCGCGATCCCGGCGATCACGCGCGCGGCTTCGATCCTCCAGACCGCCTCGATCGCGCGGTGGGCATCCGATGCGGTCACGGTCATGGCCGACGGTGAGTAGCCGACGGGTTCACAGCCGTTCCCGCCGCGCGATCGCGACGAGTGCGATGAGGCGCGAGACGACGAGCGCGATGTACATGACGCCGGCGAAAGATTCGAGCATGACGAGCGCGCGCGCCATCGGCGTGACCGGAAGGATGTCGCTCAACCCGACGCTCGACAGCACCGCGAAGCTGAGAAAGAGCAGTTCCATCCAGGTGCGCGGGCCCTGCGCATCGAGCGGCGCACTGAAGCTGCCGGGCAGGACCGCCTGGCAGACGACGTACACATACGCGAATGCCCAGGCCAGCAACGTGAACGTGGCACCCGCCGCATACAACTCGTCGGTCGTGGCGACCTGGTCCTGCAGCATGTACGCGATGAGGCTCGCGGTCGCGTAGAAGTAGAAGGCGGCCTCGAGCGCCGCCGTGACCACCACGAGACGTGGATCCGGAGCGATCGCCTGCCACACGGACAGCACGACCACCGGGAGCGCGAAGAGCAGGGCCAGCCACGTCAGCAGCGGGCTTCGGCGGACCACCCAGAGCGCCATGCCGAGCACGAGCAGTCCAAACGCCCCGAAGAGCGCGCGCCCGCGCATCGACGCCTCCATCCACGGGTACAGCAGCACGCCCAGAAGCTGGACGAGCAGGAGTCCCGCGGATGGATGCTTTCGGATGTAGGCGATGCCCGGGGCCGTCACGACGCGCAGGAGATCGGGGTTGAGGCGCCCGAGATGAGGGCCATGGCCTGCTGAGCGGCTGCCCGTGAGGCAGGGACGGCGAGCGCCACGCGCGCGGCAGTCGGGGGGACCGCGATCCGGCGGCGCCGGGCCGCGCGCGCCGTAGGGACGTGGGCGTGCACGGATCCGACGATACACGAACCCGCCCGCGGGCGCCACGTGTCGCGCGCCAGCGGGCGGGCCCCGAGTCGTCGCGTCAGGCGGCCTTGCGATCCTTCACGGCGTGCGGGGCCGGAAGCGCCGGAGCCCGCGCGACGCCGCGAGTCGCGAGCCTCGCGTCCACGGAGTACGAACCGGCGCCCGTGAGCACGAGTGCGATCGCGATGCCGAGCAGCGCCAGCACGAACTCGACGCCGTTGGGCAGGAAGAAGCCGTTCGGCAGGTGCACGAACCAGATCGCGCCGATCATGGTGAACCCGAGACCGAGGGCGACGGGACGCGTGAGGAGGCCGAGCACGAGGGCCATCCCCCCGAAGAACTCGAGCAGGCCCACGAGAGGTCCCGCGAGAGCGGCAAACGGCACCCCCATCTGTGCGAAACCCGCTCCCACGCCGTCGAGGCCGAAGACGAAGAGCTTCTGGGCACCGTGCGCGATGAAGGTCGCGCCGGCGATGAGACGCAGGACGACGAGGGCGAGGTCGACCTGCCGATCGGAATGAGCTCGAGAGAGACGCATTGGTGCCGATCTCCAATTTGATGTGATACCATCCAGTGTGACAACACTCTTTGTGCCGTCCGAACGGGCCTCTGAGGACCCTCGGACGGTGGTAATGTATGTGTTACAACACTGATCTGTCAAGACCCGGGCCGTCGCCCGCCCCTCCGGCCGCCTGGACGCGAAGAGGCGCCCCACCCGCGGGGCGCCTCTGGCTGAGCCCGGGGGCGCATCTGACGCTCAACGCCTGGCGTTGGCCGCCATCTGCTCCGTGATTCGCCGTTCCTGCTCGCGCAGCTCCGGCGTGAACTCCGCGCCGAAGTCGTCGGCCTCGAAGACCTGGCGGATCTCGATCTCGGGCTCCTTGCCGGGGAACGGATTCGGCGCGCGCTTTACCCACTCGATGGCTTCCTCCATCGACTTTGCCTGGATGAGCCAGAACCCCGCGATCAGCTCCTTGGTTTCCGCAAACGGACCATCGATCACCGTGCGCTTCGATCCGGAAAAGCGGACCCGCTTGCCACGCGAGCTCGGATGCAGCCCTTCGCCCGCGAGCATCACGCCGGCCTTCACCAGCTCTTCGTTGTACTTCCCCATCTCGGTGAGGAGCTCCTGGCTGGGCAGCACGCCCGCCTCGGAGTCCTCGTCGGCTTTCACGATCACCATGAACCGCATGGTCGGGTCTCCTGTCGTGTCGGTTGTCGGATCTGCCAGTCGGGCCCTCCGGCCCGGTCTCACCAGTGCGTCGATCGGCCGACGGCGCAATCGACATCTCCCGCTCTCGCGGTGTATCCGGGGCTCCGAGATGGCGGAGCGGCCACGGCAACAGCAAATGGACGCTGAGGCGCGCAGGCGCGGAGGACGGCCGCAGAGGAGGGCGCGGGGCCGAGCCGCACAGCGCGAACACGCGCGGGCGCGGGGCCGGAGTTCGGGAAGCGAGGGACGCGGATCTGGCGGATCTGGCGGATGAACCAATGCGGATCAGCAGCAACAGCCGTTCCGTCCGTTGTTTCGGTGATTCTCATTCCGCGCCGCTGTGACGCTCCCGCTCGGTCCGCGCAGGGCTGCGCGAGCGGAGCATCGCCCGCCTCCGGAGCGATCCGCCCGATCCGACCTCATCCGCCCGATCCGCGTCCCACTGCCTTGATCCACCAGCCCGCACGGATGCGCGTTCCTACCCCCGGCGCCCCGCCCCACACCCTCTGCGGCGGCTCTTCACCGCGGCGTCTGATGCCGTTGCAGTTCGATGCTGACTTCCGACCCGGACGCTACTCTGCCCGGAGCGCCACCGCCGGATCCACTCGCGCCGCCCGAACCGCCGGAATCCAGCACGCCGCAAGCCCCACGGCGCCCAGGACGGCCGTGACGGCCACGAGCGTGACGGGATCGTGCGGTGCGACGCCGAACAGGAGGCCACGCAAGAGACGCGACGTCATGAGCGCACCCGCCACGCCGAGCGCGAGACCCACCGCCAGCAGCACGCCGCCCTCGCTCAGCACCATGCGGTGCACGCGGGCGGAGTCGGCGCCCAGGCTCATGCGGATGCCGATCTCCGCGGTGCGCGAGCTGACCGAGAAGGCGAGCACGCCGGCGATCCCCACCACCGCGATCACCATGGCGAGCGTGCCGAACGAGCTGATCAGCAGCGCATTGAGCCGGCGCGGCGCGACCGTCGCGTCCCGCACCTCCTCGAGCGTGGCCACGTTCTCGATGAGCTGCCGCGGATAGAGATCGCGGATCGCGCGCTGTGCCAGCGGCCCGAGCGCGCGGGGGTCGGACGTCGTCCTGATCACGAGCGCCCCCGCGAAGATCTCCTCCTGCGCGAACGGCTGGAACAGAATCGGCGTGGGATCGGAATCGAGCCCGGCGTCGCGGGTATCGCCTACGACGCCGACCACTGTGCGCCAGTCGCCCGAGACGGGGATGAAGTTCAGGACCTCCCCCGTCCAGGCCACGCGCCGGCCGATGGGATCCTGTCCCGGGAAGAGCCGCTCCGCGAGCGATTCGTTCAGCGCGACCACGCGCGCGGACTCCCGCCGATCGGTCGACGTGAACGCGCGACCCTTGAGCAGAGGGATACCGGCTGCGTCGAAGTAGTCCGGGTCGGCCGTCTTGTACACGGCGCGCGGCGTGGCCTCGCCCGGTACCACGGCGCGTCCCTCGGCCTTCACCTCGAGGACGAAGGGCGTGAATCGCAGCGGGACGTTGGAGCCCAGCGCCGCCGTCTCGACGCCCGGCAGCGCCGCGACGCGATCGCGCATGCGCTCGCTCATGGCGAGCTTCTCCGCCGACGGGATGGCGTCGCCCTCGATGGGGATCTCCATCGTGAGGACGTTCTCGGCACGAACGCCCGTCTCGACGGACTGCAGGCTCGTGAGCGTGCGCACGAGCAGGCCGGCGGCGGTGAGGAGCACCACGCACACCGCGAGCTGGGTGACGACGAGCGCCTGCTGCAGCCGCTGGCCGCCGCGCCCCGTCGTGGTGCGGCGCCCGCCGGCGGCCAGCGGCGTGGCCAGGCTCTGCTCGGCACCGACGCGCGGGGCGAAGGAGAGCGCGATCGCCGCGGCGACGCTCGTGGCGAGACTCACGAGCAGCACCAGACCGTCCAGGCGGATCTCGTCGGCCCGTGGTGTGATCTGCTGCGCGAAGGCCACGAGGAGCTCGAGACCGACGAAGGCGATCCCGACGCCCAGCACACCCCCCACGAGCGCCAGCACGAGGTTCTCCACGAGGAGCAGCTGGCGCAGCCGCCAGCGGCCGGCGCCTAACGCGGCGCGCACCAGCATCTCCCGCTCGCGTCGCACGCCCCGCATGAGGGTGAGGTTGGCGACGTTTGCGCAGGCGATGAGCAGCACGAACGACGCCGCCCCCATCAGGAGCCACATCGTGAGCGCCGCGCGCTCGTTGAGCGCGTCCTTGAGCGGGGCCACGCGGATCGAGAACCCCGACGCCTGCTCGTACGCCTCGGGGTGGTCCGCGTGCACGGTGGCCTGGATCCGGGTGATCTCGGCCCGGGTCTGCTCGACCGATGCCGTCGGTGCGAGCCGGGCGAAGACCTCTGTCATGCGGTGCGTGCGCCCGTGCAGCATCGTGGCGTCGAGGTGGTGCGGGCTCGTGACCATGTTCACGAAGACGTCGGTGCGCGCCGGGTAGTGCGGCACACGCTGCGCCACGCCCACGATCGTGAGCGGCTGGTCGTTGATCCGGACGACGCGGCCGATCACGCCGCTGTCGCCGCCGAAGCGCGTCATCCAGAACTGGTGCGAGAGCACGCCCACCGACGGCACACCCGGCCCGTCGTCCCGCTCATTCGTCACACGCCCGAGCACGGATCTGAGTCCCATGACCTCGAAGAAGTTGCCGCTGATCACCCCGGCCCGGATGTGCACCGGCTCCTCGTCGGCCAGCATGGTGAAGGTCATCTGCGAGTACTCCGCCACGCCCGACAGCGTCCTCGAGTTCGTGCGGTAGTCGATGATCTCCGGAACCGAGAAGAGCACGTTCGCCTGCCCCGCGGCCTGCGCGGACTGGCGGAGGTACACGAGGCGTTCGCCATCGCGGTTCGGCAGGGGACGCAGCAGCGTGCCGCGCAACAGCGTGAACATCGCCGTGTTCGCACCGATGCCCAACGCCAGCGTCAGGATCACGGCAACGCTGAAACCGCGCGCGTGGGCCAGGCCGCGGAAGGCACGACGGAGATCAGGCAGGAGGCTCATCGATCCACTCCAGTGCTGAATTCGACCAGACGATCCGGGTTCACCGGTACGTCGATTCAGCAGGGCACGAATCGACATCTCGCGGCGATCTCGGCTTCTCCGTCCGGCCCTCGAGCCGGCGGGGCGAGGCTCGATCCAGCAGAGACGGCTCCCGCCGGCTGCGCCCAGCGCTGCGGGCGAGCGAATCTAAAGCCACTCCCGACAAGCTGATAGGGATGGGCCCCGACGGTGGCGCGAGGTCAGAACGTCACGTGTGATCTTCGCCACGGCGCGCAGTCGCGCACGGAGCCGGGCTCAGGCGGCGGATCGCAGCCGGACGGGCGTACCCCAGGGATCCCGCGTTGCCAGATCGCTCCTGCCCGAAGCATCGCCTTCCCGTTCAGTGGGGTGGCCCGCGCGCGCCAGGCTCTCCGCCGTGGCGTCGACGCTCGCGGCGTCGGGGAGCTCGATCGTCCACTCCAGCATCCGGGCGTCCTGCTCCGTGGGTGGCGACGCCGTGGGACCGGCCCAGGTGTTCGTGCCGAGGTGGTGATGATAGCCGCCAGCGCTGAGAAAGAGCGCTCCCGGATAATGCCAGACCATCCGATCGAAGCCGAGCGCTTCCGAGTAGAAGGCGGCGGCACCCGCGATGTCGCCAACATGCAGGTGCACGTGTCCCATCACGGTGCCGTCCGGCATTCCGCGCCACGGCACGTCACCCGCATCGCGGACGAGGGACGCCACGTCCACGGGATCAGTGGCCATCATCAGCTCGCGTCCCACTCGCCGCCACGTGCTGCGGGGCCGATCGGCATAGACCTCGATCCCCAGCCCGTCGGGATCGTGCAGGTAGAACGCCTCGCTCACGAGATGGTCTCCGGCCCCGGCCTGCACACCGATGTCCGCAAGGTGCCTGACGAAGCGCCCCAGCGAGCCCCGATCCGGGAGCAGAATTGCGAAGTGGAAGAGCCCGAGTCGGGCCCGGCGCGCGGCCGGCCGGGCACCGGGACGCTCATGCAACACGACGAGCGCGGCGCTCCCGCCGTGCGGAGCCAGGGTGGCGCGCGACGCGTCGTGCTCGAGCACGCGCAGCCCCAGCACGTTCTCGTAATAGCCGATCGAGCGCGACAGGTCGGCGATCTGCAGATGCACCGGGCCGAGACGTGTCGTGTCGGGCAGGCGATGGCCGCCGGGCGCCTCGCCGTAGCTTCCCGGGGTGGCTGCCTCCCCCGGCCCGGCGTCGCCGAAGATGTCGCGTGTGCCGACACCCATCGGGATCAGGCCTTGTGGCGGACGAGGGTGAGGAGATCGACGAGCGTACGCAGCTGCGCCTGCGTGAGATGTCCCAGGCGCCGCTGGTGCTCCTCGGCCACCGGTGCGTCGAGCTTGTCGACGAGCTGGCGGCCCTGTCTCGTCAGGCGCGTCACGACTTGTCGGCGGTCCTCGCTGTCACGCTCGCGGGTGATCAGCCCCGCCTCCTCCATGCGGTCGAGCAGCCGCGTGACGTCAGGCATGCGCGTGAGCAGGCGGTCGCGCACCTCGTTGCGGCAGAGGCCTTCCGGCTCGGCGCCGCGCAACACCCGCAGCACGTTGTACTGCGTGAGACTGATCCCGTGCGGCTGGAGCAGCTTCTCGAATGCGTCGATCAGGACCGCCTGTGTGCGGGCGAGGTTGAGGAAGGCTTCCTGCTGCGGGCTCGTGAACGGCCTGTGCTGATGCAGCTCGTCGCGGAGCGAGGTCGACATGTCGGGAGAATAGATGTTATCACACGGATTGTCAAGACCGGTGCCCCGCCGTACCGAGCCGCTCCCATCACACCGTACGGCCGGGAACGGTTCGCCCGCCTGCCAGTCGCGGGCGGGCGCTGCGCCACTCCCGGCGGCGGTCACGTTAGGCGTCGCGCCGCAGCTCGGCGCGCAGCG
>DATIGO010000123.1:0-6012 GCA_035454665.1 Gemmatimonadaceae bacterium
CCCCGTCGCCGCACCAGCCTGCTCCCGGGTTCCAACCGCCCCCGATCGCTGTGCCGCTCCGCCTCCGCTTCGCCCCGTCTCCCACCGGTTACCTGCACGTCGGCGGCGCCCGGACCGCGCTCTTCAACTGGCTCTACGCCAGGAAGCACGGCGGCCAGTTCCTCCTGCGCATCGAAGACACCGACCGGGCGCGCAGCACCGACGAAAGCACGCGCGCGATCTTCGACGGCCTGCACTGGCTGGGCCTCTCCTGGGACGAGGAGGTCGTTTACCAGGGCGCGAACCTCGAGCGTCACCAGCGCGACGCGCGTCGTCTCCTGGAGACGGGCCATGCCTATCGTGACTTCACACCGGCGGCGGAGCTCGAGCGCCGGCGCAAGGAGGCCGAGGCTCAGGGTCAGGTCTTCAAGTTCGAGCGTCGTCTGGCGGAGCTGGCGCCGGGCGAGGGGGAGCGCCGCGCCGCAAGCGGCGAGGCCTTCGCGATCCGCTTCCGCGTTCCCGAGGGCACGACCGAGTGGGACGACCTCGTGCACGGCACGATCGCCTTCCCCAACAAGGACGTGGACGACTTCATCGTCCTCCGCTCCGACGGTACACCGGTCTACAACATGGCGGTCGTCTCCGACGACATCGCCATGGGCATCACGCTGGTGATGCGCGGCGACGACCACATCTCCAACACGCCCAAGCAGATCATGCTCTACCGAGCCCTCGGCGCGCCGCTCCCCGGCTTCGCCCATCTGCCGATGATTCACGGCATGGACGGCCGCAAGCTGAGCAAGCGCCACGGCGCCACGGCGGTGGGCGACTACCAGCATCACGGCATCCTGCCGCAGGCGATGTGCAACTTCCTCGCGCTCCTGGGGTGGTCGCCGGGTGGAGACCGCGAGATCATGTCCATGCAGGAGATGATCGAGCTTTTCTCCGCGGAGGGGCTGCTCAGGAAGGCGTCGATCTTCGATCCGAAGAAGCTGGAGTGGATGAACGGACAGCACCTCGCGCGCATCGCGCTCGAGGAGCTGTCACAGATCGTTGCGCCTCTCATCGTCGAAGCCGGGCTGGCGACGCCGCGCGAGCTGGAGGAGCGGCACGACTGGTGGCTCCAGCTCCTGGACCTCTTGCGCGTGCGCTCGCGCACGACACACGAGATCGTGCGCATGGCCGAGCCGTACTTCCGGGACGAGATCGGGTACGATGCAGAAGCCGTGGCGAAGCACTGGAAGGACCCGCGGGACACCGCGGACGTGCTCACGGGCGCGCGCCAGCGGCTCGCGACGGCCGAGTGGACCGCGGGCGCGCTCGAGACGGCGCTGCGCACGCTGGCCGAGGAACGCGGCGTGGGGAGTGGCAGGATCTTTCAACCGCTTCGCATCGCGCTCACGGGGGTGTCGGTGAGTCCTGGCATGTTCGACATCCTCCTCATCCTGGGACGCGAGCGGTCGCTGCTGCGGATCGATCGCGCCATCGGGCAGTTGGGGGCAGCGGGATAGGCCAGAAGGGAAAGAGGGCACGATCGTGGTGCCGCCGGGTATGCGAGCGCGCGGGATCGTGAGGAATTGACGGGGTGCGCCCTCTCGCGCATTTCTCGTCTGGGTTCATTGGAGCCGTGCGTGCTCGGAGCACTGATGCCGGACTCGCTCACGCCGCTCGAGCGGCGCGTGTATCACTACCTGCTCGACTTCCTCGCGGAGAACACGTACCAGCCCAGCGTGCGTGACATCGGGCGGCGGTTCAGGATCAAGTCCACGAAGTCGGTCGCGGACATCCTGCAGTCGCTCGCGAAGAAGGGGTACATCGAGCGCGACGGCTCACGCTCCCGCGGGGTGCGCCTGATCGGATTCTCGTCGATCGGGGGGACTCAGCCGGTGCCGTTGTTCGCGAGGGTGAACGCCGACGAGCCACGCCTCACGGCGCAGAATCGCGAGCGCTTCATCGCGATGGATCGTGCCTTCGTGCCGGCGGACGACGCCTTCTTCCTGCGGGTCGCGGACGACGGCATGCAGGATCGCGGCATTCACGCGGGGGATCTGGTACTGGTGAATCCTGCCGCTCGCGCGAAGGAGAACGACGCGGTGGCCGTGCGGGTGGGCGACCGCTGCCTCGTACGCGTGCTCGCCCATCGCGGCGCGCAGATCGCCTTCATCCCCGTCAAGGCCGACGAGCGGGAGCTGGTGGTGGGACCCGACGACGACTTCGAGGTGCTCGGGGTGATCGCGACGGTACTGCGGCCGTTTCACGACCAGCCGGAGAGTGGGGAGGGGTGAGCGGCGACAGGCCGGGCCTCAGCTTCCATTCCGAGGGGGCGGCTCGCGTGAGCGAGGCGCCCCCTCGGTCCTCCCCTGTTGCCGCCTGTCTCCGCTCTCCTATTTCCTGTCCCCCTCGGGCGGCCGATCACCCGGCGACACGATTGGCCCCGGGGACCGCGGGTTGCGCTCGAGGGCACGGCGCTCGCGCTCCTTTCGGTCGCGGATCGCCCGCACGGCGCGGCGGAACTCCTCTTCGTTCATCGACGCCCGCGCGTGGTACAGGATGTCCGCGCGCATCGACGACATCGCGCGGTCCCGCTCCGCCGCGATGGGATTTCCCATGATGCCGTTGAGCGGGAGGAGCGCGAGCAGCGCCGAGGGAATGGAGAACTTGCCCAGGCGGATGGCGCTCTGGTCGATCCCCCACTTCTGGCCGTTCCGCTCGACGGTCCAGTCGCCGCGCTCGAACTTGTTAGGCTGGTAGGTGTTCGCAGCCAGGGAGTCGAGGTACCGGCCCAGCGTCGTCACGAGCGCGCTGTCGAGCCGTTCCAGGTCGGTCTTGGGCGCGTAGACGAGCGCGGGATCGGCCACCCAGATGCGCGGGTCGCTGTACGTCGGCAGCGCGCCGCGTGTGGGTCCGGCCCCACCGGCGATGGGACCCGTGAACGCCGGCGTCGTCGGGCGCGCGGCGGTATCCACCGCCGGCGGCGGAAGGGTCGTGGGCACCTCGCGGGGCGCAGCGAGCGGCGGTGCCGCCTCGACCTCCGTCCGCGCCGCCGGCGGAGGCTGCTCTCGCGTCGTGGGAACGGCCGACGTCGGCGCCGGCTGCGCCACCGTCACGAAACGCAGTCGCTCCGGAGCAGTCTGCTCGGGCTGAGAGGCGCTCAGGATCCGCGTGAGCGCAGCCGGGACCTGCAGCGCATACGCCAGGTACGCCAGCAGCAAGGCGTGGAGCGCGATCGAGGCCGCGGTGGCTGACCCCTTGGGCCGCTCCGCGCGCCGGCGCTGATTGTCGAAAAGGCGGAAATCCCGCACGCGACCTCTGTCGTCTCGGTTCGAGAAGCCACGGTCCCTTGCACCGGGGCTGCCTGACAGCCGCTCGTTGCTGAGCGCTGGTGGCTCGGGCTGGGTGGTGCTTCTCCTGTGCTCTAACAGATGGTTGCGAGACGGGTCGGGGCGCTCAGGCCTGGGCTGAGCGGACGGGGTTGCGAACCTTTCCTACCCCTACGACCTCCACTTCGACTGTGTCACCGGGATCGATCCGGGAGATGCCCGCGGGAGTACCCGTCGCAACGAGGTCGCCCGGCTCCAGCGTCATCACCTTTGAGATATACGCCAACACGACGGGAATCGGAAATACCATTTCCGAACTTTTTGCGCGTTGGCGGACTTGTCCGTTTACCCGCGTGACGACCTCCAGGTTTCCCAGGTCCACCCGTCCCTCGTGCACAGGACCGACGGGGCAGAACGTGTCGAAGCCCTTGGCACGCGTCCATTGCCCGTCCTTGCGCTGCAGGTCGCGCGCCGTCACGTCGTTGAGGGCCACGATCCCGCGGATCGCGGCGACCGCGGTCAGCTCGTCGGCGTTGCGCAGCGTCTGCCCAATGACGATCCCGATCTCCCCCTCGTGCTCCACCTGCGACGACTGCGGGGGCAGAACGATGTAGTCCCCGTCGCCGATGATGCTCGACGGCGGCTTGAGGAAGATCAGGGGCTCGCTGGGGACGTCGTTACCGAGTTCCTTCGCGTGTTCGACGTAGTTCCGTCCGATGCACACGATCTTCGAGGGCCGAGGAGACATGGGGGGGGAGCGCGGTTGGGCGTGACGGGACATGGCGTGGCGATGTCCCGCAAATCTACTCCCCGGCCGGGACCGGGTAACCGAGATGACGCGCCGCCGATCGGCCGAACATCCGATGCAGCTCGCGCCGCACGGCGGACCACGGTCCGACCACGCGCCGGGCGGGCGGGAGGCCATCCAGCAGCACGGTCCCGTAGGATTTCGTGAGCGTGCGCGGGTCCATGAGCACGATGGCTCCGCAGTCCTCGCTCGACCGGATGAGACGTCCGAACCCCTGCTTGAGCCGGAGCGCGGCGTCCGGCAGCATGTACTCGCCGAACGCATCGCCGCCGGCGCGCTCGATGCGCTCGCAGCGGGCGGCGGTCAGGGGCTCGGTGGGAACCCGGAACGGCACGCGCGCCAGGAGCAGGGCGCGGAGGGGATCGCCGGGAACGTCGACGCCCTCCCAGAAGCTCGCCGTGCCCAGCAGGACGGCGCGGCCGGCGTCGCGGAAGCGGCGCAAGAGGGCATCACGCGCGTCCTCGCCGTGCACGAGGAGCGGCCAGCGGCGGTCGATGCCGCGTGAGCGGAGCGCTTCGGCCACGTGGCGGACGTCGCGGTGACTCGTGAAGAGGCCGAAGACGCCCCCGTCCGCGGCCTCGATGAGATCGGTGAGCCCATCGATGACGGCCTGCGCATGGGCCGCCGGATCCACGTTAGGCGCCGGCACATCGGTTGGAATGCCCAGCAGCGCCTGCGTGGGATAGTCGAACGGCGAGGGAAAGATGCCGCGCGACGGCTCGAGATCGGACTCGTCGAGTCCGAGCCGGCCGCTCAGGAAGTCGAAGCGACCGTCCACGGCGAGCGTGGCACTGGTGATCACGCACGTCGTCAGCCGGCGGAAGACGTCGTCGCGGAGAATCGGCGCGAGGTCGAGGGGGACGACGGTAACGGCGACGTTCCGGTCGCGCCCGCGCCGTTCGATCCAGCGCACCGTCTCGGGGGCGTCGGGATCGGGGAGGAGCGCGGCACGCAGCCCGTCGCCGGCCGCCTGCAGGCGCCGCGTGACCCCGCGCACTTCGCCCAGGAGCGCGGCGAACACCTCTCCCGTGGCCTCGTCGCTCTCGAGCCGCTCGCGGATCACCCGGAGTCCGTCGGCCAGGAGGGCGAGCTCGCCCAGCAGATCCTCCAGGGCGCTCTGGAGCCCGTTGCGCCAGACGGCATGGGCCTCGAAGTCGGGTCCGAGCCGCACGACGGGCTGCGCGGTCTCGAGCACGGCGACGTCGAGCAGGTCGAAGACCATGCCGCTCTTCTCGCGCGCGGCGTGCGTGGAGCCGAAGAGGCGCGCATGCACGAGATCGAGACTGGCCACGCTCAGCAGATCGCGCCGCGCCTCGAGGCGCGCGGCCAGCGTCGGAAGCAGTCCCTTGCCCCGACGCTCGAGCCGCGAGAAGAGGCGCTCGAGTGCGCGCCGCGTGACCGTGGTGCCCAGATGGGCCGCGGCGGCATCCTCGAGGTGGTGCCCCTCGTCCACGACGAGCCGGGTGTACGGCGGCAGCACCGCCGCGTCGTCCCAGTTCTGGGTCATGCGGCGCACGGCCACGTCGGCGAGCAGCAGGTGGTGGTTCACCACGATGACGTCGGCCTGGGCGGCGCGGCGCCGCGCGGCATACAGGAAGCAGCGCTCGAAGTGCGGGCACTTGAGGCGGAGGCAGAGATCCGGCTCCGCGGCCACCTCGTCCCAGACCTCGTCGCGCGGTGCGGCCGGCAGGTCGCTCAGCGAGCCATCGACGGTCTGCGCGCTCCACGCCGAGAGCATGGCGAGATCCGCCTCGACCTGGCCGTCGAAGAGGGTGCGTCCGGCGCCGCGCGCCTGCTCCAGACGGTGCAGACAGAGATAGTTGCGCCATCCCTTGAGCAGCGCGAAGCGCACGGGCTGGTCCGTGAGCGCGTCGGCGAGGAAGGGGAGGTCCTTGCCGATGAGCT
>DATIGO010000124.1:0-5185 GCA_035454665.1 Gemmatimonadaceae bacterium
GGAGTGGCCGACTCAGAGGCCGAGGCTGAGTCCGCGGCTGCGGCTGAGTTCGCCTTCGAGACAACGCGGTCGAGGTTCACCAGAGGTCTACGCGCTTGTCATCTCCGGTCATCGTGAGTCATCTCCTGTCGGGGCAGATCCGGCGTACAAGACGACCTGAGGTGACTCCTGGTGACTGGTGGTGACAGCGGCCCCTAACTCGTAATGAAGGGGTCCCCGGTTCGAGTCCGGGCGTCGGCTCCTAAAATCCCTGCAAAGCGTACAGTTGTGTTTCCTGTTTAGGAGACGAATGAAGTGCTCCAAAGCGGGCTGATCTGCCGCTTTCGGCCAGTTCGCGTGTTTTCGCCTGTCCGCGCGATGGCTCGAGTTGGGTTCACGAGGGGTCCACAGCTCCCCTTTGCGTGACGGCTCTGGCGGCGCTGCGGGCCGCGTAGGCGCGTGTCTCCGCGGCTTCCCTCAAGAGCGTCATTGTCCTGCATTTCGGGCGCCGCGATGTAACGATTGCGGCATAGCGGGCATTGGCCCGCGCCATACATCCTGCAGGACGAACTCAGAAGGGAGTTGTCGTATGCGGAGGTTCATCGTGATCGCGCTTGTCGTCATCGTCGTCTCGGGCGTGGCCGTTGTCGCCTCAGCGGGTCAGGGCCCGCCACCGTTCGATCGCCAGCCATCGCCTGAGGCGGTGGTGGCGGAGCACCTCGATGCTCTCAACAACTGCGATGTCGATCGGCTGATGGCGCAGTACCCGGAGACAGTCGCGATCCTTCTTCCGGGAGGCGTGACCAGTGAGGGACGGACGGAGGTTCGCGCTCTCTTCGAGGGGTTCTGCCTGCCGTATCCGGCGGGGCTCAACGGTCTCCAGTTCACCGAAGTCAAATCGTGGACGGTCGGGAAGACTGTCAATGTTCAGTGGGTGGCCAACGCTCCCTTCCTCGCGGTGCCTTATTACGGCGCGGATGCGTACGTGACGAAGAACGGCCTGATGGGGGCGCAGGTGACCACCTTCGACGGAGCCGAGCTTCAGTTCATTCCGTAGAGTCAGGGTTGAGGTTCCAGACCGGGCTGACGGTCAAATCCGCGTCGTTGGGGTCGGAGACCCCGCCTCGCTGCAAGGGGCGGGGTTCTTCGCATCGTGGCACTCGGCGCACCGCGCTCGAGCGCGACGTCGGCCGCCTTCATCGCGGCGAGTGTACGGCCGTTGCCCAGGATCGGCGACCGTGGCCACGGGCGTCAGGACGCGCGACCAAGCTCAACTGGAAGCCGTCCTTTGAGGAGAAAGATGAACTCGCCACCCGCGTGCATCCTGTTCTCCGGAGAGACAACAAGATCAAGGTTTACCAGGGGTCTACCCGGTTGTCATCCCAGGTCATCATGGGTCACCTCCAGTCCACTGGGTTTTGCGCGAGGAGTGACCTGCCGTGACTCCTGGTGATCCCTAACGAAGCTCGCCTACGAGCTGCCAGGTGCACCATGTCAGGACGTTGTCTGGACACACGCCGTCGTGGCGCGGATGATCCGCGCGTGAGGGGAGGACGCTGAGCCGGTTCGTGACCGATGCGCGGGCGCGGATCGACCGGCCGGTCCTCATCCTGTGCAATTGCGGCTGCGCCTCTTCGCTCGCGCCTCCCGACCCGTGAGCCGGTTCCAGCGCAACCGCGACGCGGGCGAGGAGCAGCGCGCGACCACGCTCGAGCTGTTCTACGACCTCGTCTTCGTCTTCGCGATCACGCAGGTCTCGCACCTTCTGCTCGACGACTTGAGCTGGCTCGGCGCGGGCGAGGCGCTGATGGCTCTGCTCGTCGTCTGGTGGGCCTGGAACTACACGACCTGGGTCACGAACGAGCTCGACCCGGACTCGATCGCGGTCCGCCTGCTCTTGCTTTGGCTCATGCTCCTGACGCTTGTCCTTGCGATCGCAATCCCGGATGCGTTCGGCCGGCGCGCGCTCCTCTTCGCCGGCTCCTACGTCGCGATCCAGCTCAGCCGGCACCTGTTCCTGACCTTCGTCGCCGCTTCGAAGGGGACGATCGAGCGTGAGCGTGCCGGGCGGATCCTCTTTTGGTTCGTCGTCGCCGGGGTCTTCTGGATCGCGGGTGCGGTCGCGGAGGACGAGGCGCGGGCCGCGCTCTGGATCCTTGCGCTCGTCATCGACCTCGCCGCGCCGCTCCATCTCTACTCGATCCCCGGGCGCCGGCGTTTGTCGCCGACGACGTGGGAGGTGGAGACGGCGCACTTCGCCGAGCGCTTCCAGCTCTTCATGATCATCGCCCTGGGCGAGACGATCGTGCTCACCGGCGCGACGACGGCCGGCCTCGACCTCGACGGGGCGCGCGTCGCCGCCTTTTGCCTTGCATTCCTCGCGACTGCGGCTCTGTGGTGGCTCTATTTCGACTATGTCGCACGGATCGCGGAGCGGCGGCTCGCGCTTGCTCCCAACCGGACGCAGCTTGCCCGCGACGGCTACACCTATCTGCACGCCGTGCTCGTGGCCGGGATCATTCTCGCCGCGGTCGGCGACGAGCTCGTGATCGCGCACCCGAGCGAGGAGTTGCCGCGCGCGGAGCTGCTCGCCGTCGCCGGCGGGCCGGCGCTGTACCTGCTCGGGCTCGTGCTCTTTCGGCTGCGGATGGCCGGGTCGATCGCATGGAGGCGGCTCGCGGGAGCGGTCGCGTGCCTGCTCGTCGGCGCGGTCGGGTTCGCGCTTCCCGCACTCGGAGTGGCGGCGCTTCTCGTCGCCGTCCTCGCGGGGGTGATCGGTGCCGAGCAGCTCGCTGCGGCCCGGCGGCGGGCGCGCGCGGAGCCGTCCCCGCTCGAGCGGCTCGACGACTCCGCGCGTGCTTGAGCGCGTTCGGTAAGGGCTCCACACGCGTGGTCGGAGGTTGCTCGGCCAGGCGTCGAGCGACTCGTTGCGCCCACTAGGCTCCACAAACGCTCCATCCCCAGCGGGCGCGAAGTCGCCGATCGTGGGCGATTGCGGTACCGCGTGGCACCGCCCCTTCGTTGGTTTTAAGGATCTTGTAAGGCGGGCGTAACGTCAGCCGTTCTACACTCGCCTCGTTCAACGGGGCGAGGAGAGGTTCGTCGTGAGCATGAGGTCTCTGGCGTGCGCAGTGCTTGCGCTTGCGGCGCCTGCGTTGGCTTCGGGTTCGACCGCGCTCCGCGGCGCGGCCGACGCACAAGCTGACAGCTGGACAGCGACGGCCAGCATGGCGGCGCCGCGAGCCGTCATGAGCGCCACGACGCTCGGGAACGGGCGCGTCCTTGTCGTCGGCGGCGTTGGGGTCACCACGGCCGAGCTGTACGATGGCGCGACCGCCACGTGGCTCCCCGGCGGGACGCTGAACGAGTCGCGCGGCCTGCATGTCGCCGTGCGCCTGGCGGACGGCCGCGTGCTCGTCGCGGGCGGCGGCACGTACCGCGCGACTGCGGAGCTGTACGACCCGGCGACGAACAGCTGGACGTCGACCGGCAGCATGCACGTCGGTCGGATCGAGGCCACCGGCACTCAGCTCCAGGACGGGCGCGTGCTCGTGGTCGGCGGTCTCGCGGGCGACGGCACAGGGGTGCAGGCGAGCGCCGAGCTCTACGACCCGGCGACCGGCAGCTGGACGCCGACCGGCAGCATGCGGGATCGCCGCGACGGCCATTCGGCGACGCTGCTGCCCGACGGCACTGTTCTGGTCGCGGGAGGCGCCAATTCGGGCGGCTGGCTGCAGAGCGCGGAGCTCTACGACCCCGTCCGCGGCCGCTGGTCGCGCACGCGGCCGATGACGATCGCCCGCAACCATCCGAGCGCGACCCTACTTGGCAATGGCCGTGTGCTGGTCGCCGCCGGGACGGCCGCAACCCTCTCCGCTGAGCTGTACGACCCGGCCTCGCGCACGTGGACTCGGACCGGCAGGATGACCGATTACCACGGCCCTACATCCGTGCTCCTGCAAGACGGACGCGTGCTCGTTGTCGGCGGGGGAACAGGCGACATCTACTCACCCGCCACTGGCACCTGGACGGCCACCAGCCCAATGGCTTCCTTCCCCTCCCCCTACGCCGCCGCGGCATTGCTTCCCAGCGGTCAGGTCCTCGTCGCCGGCGGCTACGACTCGTCCTGCCAGAAGTTCGGCGGCTGCCAGCCCTTGGCCGCCGCCGCGCTGTATTCCCCCTGAGCAGTCGTATCGGCACCGTCGTCCGGGCAGGCCGCCGATCGCCGCTGACGTGCGGCAGCTGATCGTGCGTCTCGCTCGCGAGAACGCTAAGCCTCGGCCATCTGCGGATCGTCGGCGAGCTGCGCAAGCTCGGCATCTCTATCTCCGCGACCCCCGTCCGCAACATCCTGGCTGCGGCCGGGTTGTCACCGGCACCGCAGCGCGACCGGCAATCGTGGCGCAGCTTCCTGCGCGCGCAAGGCGAGTCGATCCTGGATTGCGACTTCTTTACTGTCGACCCTCGCCGCGAGCGCTTGCAGACGACCTCCTCGGTGCTCTGTTCGAGCACCGCTCACAGCCGTAAGGCTTCAGGACCGTCGCCCCAGGCGCGCTTGCGGGCGACCGCGTGCCCAGCCTGGTCGCGCACGCTCGCTTAGGACGAGCCGGCCGTCAAGCGACGGGCTCGCCACTCGGCGTGACGACCCACCAGAGACCGCCGTGGAGGTTCACATTGTGGCACTTGATCTCGTTCGGGCCTTCGTGCTCGTAAAAGTAGAGCGGGCGCCCGTTGTAGGTGACCTGCAGCATCCCGTCGCTGCGGCGGATCGTCCCGAGCAGCTCCGCGTCCACGCCCTCGCCCGCGGAGGGCTGCTCCTTGGTGAGGACCGGAGGCCAAGCCTTCACGCACTGTGCGCTGGTGCAGTTGGACTTGTCGGGGGCGTCGATCTCGAAGACGTAGACGACCTGGCCGTTTGCGTCGTAGAGAACACGCCCGAAGTCCGAGTCGCCAGCCACGATCTGCGCCTTCTCGGCAGGGACGCGTAGGCCGGCCTCGCCGGCGGGCCGCCGCGCCATTGTGGCAGCGACCTTGTCCATGGCCGCCTCGTCCTCGGACTCCTCTCCAGAGGGCGTCGTCTGTGCGGCTGGCGCCTCGCCCTCCTGCTGCTGGGGCTCGTCGCCGCCGCAACTGGCGACCGAGAGTGCGAGCGCGAGGCAGAGAGCGAAGCTGATCGCGCCGAAGCGGCTCACGTTGACCGGACCAT
>DATIGO010000125.1:0-20872 GCA_035454665.1 Gemmatimonadaceae bacterium
TGCGAGGCGGGAACGCGCTCATCGCGCCCTCGCCTTCGCACGCGTCATCGGCCAGCTCGGTGCCGGAATCGGCGTGGCGCTGATCCTCGCCACAGTCGGCCTGCCGGGGGGGATCGGGCTGATCGTGGGCACGCTCGCGGCGGTCATCCTGGTCGGGCTCTCCGAGAGCGTGGCGCGCAGCGTGGGTGACACCCGCGGGGCGGAGGCCGCGCGCCTCCTGCTCCCCTTCATCCGTACGCTGGAACACCTCCTGGCGCCGGTGGCGGCCTTCGGGGAACTGATCGACAAGGGCCTCCAGAATCTCCTTCCGCCGCCGGACGACGAGCACGAGGCGAGTGAAGCCACGGCCGAGCAGTTCAAGCAGGTCGTCGCGGCCGAGGCCGAAGTCAGCAAGGACGAGCAGGTGCTCCTGAACGGCGTCTTCCGGCTGGCCGATACCGAGGTCCACGACCTCATGGTGCCGCGCGTCGACGTGGTCGCGATCGACCGTGACGACCCGTGGTCCGAGGTCGTGGATCGCGTGCGCAGCGCGGAGCGGTCGCGCCTTCCCGTCTACGCGGAGTCGATCGACAACGTGATCGGCGTGCTGTACGCCAAGGACATGGTCCCGGCGGTGCTCAGCGAGACCGAGCCGAGTGGCGGCTGGACCTCGCTCGTGCGACCCGCGGTGTTCATCCCCGGCGCGAAGAAGGCCGACGCGCAGCTCCGCGATTTCCAGGCGAGCGGGACGCACATGGCGATCGTGGTCGACGAGTTCGGCGGCACCGCCGGCATCGTCACGATCGAGGACGTGCTCGAGGAGATCGTCGGCGAGATCCACGACGAGTACGACGGCGAGGAAGAGGCCAGCGTGGAGCAGGAGGACGGGCGCCGCTTCTGGGTGTCGGCGCGCCTCACCCTGGCCGAGCTCTCGGAGCTGCTCAAGCACGACTTCGAGCGCGAGGACGTGACGACCGTGGGGGGCCTGGTCTACGAGCTCCTGGGCCGCGTACCGAAGGCCGGCGAGGAGTTCGTGCTCGACGGGTTCCGGGTGGTGGTGGAGCGCGTGGCGCGCCGACGGGTGCAGCGCGTCTTCTTCGAGAAGCTCGACGTCGACGCGGAGCACGCGGCATGACGTGGAGCGTGCTCCTGATCCTCTCGATCGTGGTCGTGGCCTGGCTCACGGCCGCGGCGACGGCCGTCCGCTCCGTGAGCCGCATCTGGCTGCGCCACTGGGTCGAGCAGCAGCTCAGCGGCGCCGGCACGGCCGCCATGTACCTCGAGCGTCCGCACCGGATGCTGCTCACCGCCACGACGGCGGTGTCGCTCACCGTCTTCGCGGCGGGCGTGATGATCGGGGCGTCGGCGCGCCACGCGCCATTCGCCGCCGCACCGGGTGCCCTCGTGTACGCGTTCGTGCTGCTGGTGGGGGGGCAGCTCCTGCCGCGCGCGATCGGGCGGCGGTGGGCCACGTCGCTCATCCCGATCCTGCTCCCGCCGCTGCAGCTCATCGCCGAGGCGCTGGCGCCGGCGCTGCGGCTCGTCAGGCGCCTGACAGGTGAGCGGGCCCTGTACGAAGCACGCCCCGTCGTCTCCGACGACGAGGCCCTGGAGGAGCTCCTGCGCGAGGGCGAGCTCGAGGGCGTGGGCGAGCGCACGGAGATCGCGATCATCAGCGGCGTGGTGCAGTTCGCGGAGAAGCGAATCCGCGACGTCATGACGCCCCGCCCCGAGATCTTCGCGGTGGAGGAGTCGCTCCCGAAACCGGAGCTGGCGCGCCGCGTCGCGCAGGCCAACTACAGCCGCGTCCCCGTCTATCGGGGATCGCTCGATCAGATCGTGGGCATGGTGCACGTCTTCGACCTGCTCAAGCAGGCGAACGGCTCGCGCCCGCGCGTCCGTCCGGTGGCGGTCACGCGTCCTCAGGTGTCGTGCAAGGAACTGCTCTTCACCATGCTGCGGGAGCGCAAGCACCTCGCGGTGGTCCGCGATGACGCCGGTCTCACGGTCGGCGTCGTGACGCTGGAAGATCTGCTCGAGGAGCTGGTCGGCGACATCCGCGACGAGCACGACGAGCCCGTGGCGCCGGGCGCGCCGGCCCCCGGCGCGAACGCGCCTGCCGCCACGCCCGCGGTGCAGCGCGCGTGAGGCCTCCCCGCTCGCAGGCCGGGCGAGTGGCGAAGCCCGCATGACAGCCACCTCGACGCCGGCCGCGCGGCACGTGGCCCACCTCCTCGCTGGCTTCGACGAGGGCCGTCCGGCGGCCCTGGCCCGCGCGGTCTCGCTCGTCGAGAACCAGAGGCCGGGCTTCGAAGAGCTGCTGGCCGCGCTCCACCCGCGCGTGGGGCGCGCGCGCCGCATCGGCATCACCGGGCCGCCCGGCGCGGGGAAGAGCACGCTCACCACGCGCCTGGTGAGCCACTGGCGCGAGGCCGGACTGCGGGTGGGCGTGGTAGCCGTCGACCCCACCTCTCCCTTTACCGGTGGTGCCCTGCTGGGTGACCGGATTCGCATGGAGTCCGTGGCGCTCGATCCGGGGGTGTACATCCGATCCCTGGCCACGCGCGGATCCCTGGGTGGCATCTCCGCCGCCACGCGCGCCGTGGGCGACGTGGTGGACGCCTTCGGCTTCGATCGCATCCTCATGGAGACGGTGGGCGTGGGCCAGAGTGAGCTCGACATCGCGCGCACCGCCGACACGACCGTCGTTATGCTCGTTCCCGAGTCGGGCGATTCGATCCAGACGCTCAAAGCCGGCCTCATGGAGATCGCCGACCTCTTCGTGGTGAACAAGGCGGATCGGCCCGGGGCGGACCGCGTGCGCAACGACATCGAGCTCATGCTGGGCATGCGCGCGGGACTCGCGCTGCAGAATGCTCCGGCGCACCACGGCGTGGACCTCAAGGCCGTCGCGAACCCGGGGCGCGCGGCGCGTGCCGCCGCGGCGGGGGAGCAGCGCGACGCCTGGACTCCGCCGGTGCTCACGGCCGTGGCACAGAAGGGGGAGGGGATCACGGAAGTCAGTGACGCCCTCGACCGTCATTACGGTTATCTTGAGCGGAGCGGCGAGCTGCAGCGCCGCCGGCGGCGCCGGCTGCGTGAGCAGGTCGTCGAAGTGGCCGAGTACCGGCTGCGCCGGCGGCTCTGGAGCGACTCGGGTATCCAGGGGTACGTCGAGTCGATGCTGCCACGGATCGAGAGCGGCGAGCTCTCGCCCTACGGCATCGCGGACGAGTTGCTGGCGAAGGGAGCCAACGTCATTGCACGGACGGAGCCATGACCACGTTCCACGAGCTGTCCGAAACGATTCGCGATCAACAGGCCGAGCTCGAGCGGCTCAGGGCGGAGGTGGCGCGCTGGCGCGCCCGCTTCGACAAGGGCGAGACGCGCGACATTGCGTTCGTGAACTCCGAGGGCGAAGTCGAGCCGGTGTTCACGGCGCTCGACGCGCTGGACCGCGATCTCGCCGCGCTCCCGATGCCGGGTGACTATCCCTACACCCGCGGCATCCACCCCACGGGCTATCGCGGGCGGCTGTGGACGATGCGCCAGTTCGCCGGCTTCGGCAGCGCGCGCGACACGAACCGGCGCTTCAAGTTCCTGCTCGAGCACGGGCAGACCGGACTCTCCACGGCCTTCGACTTTCCCACGCTGATGGGTTACGACTCGGACCACGCGCGGTCCGAGGGCGAAGTGGGCAAGACGGGTGTCGCGATCTCGAGCCTGGCCGACATGGAGACCCTCTTCGACGGGATCCCCCTCGACAAGGTCTCCACGTCGATGACGATCAACGGGCCGGCGGTGATCCTCTTCTGCTTCTACGTGGCCGCGGCGGAGAAGCAGGGCGTGGATTCGAAGGCGCTGCGCGGAACGGTGCAGAACGACATCCTCAAGGAATACATGGCGCAGCATGCGTGGGTCTATCCCATCGAGCCGGCGCTGCGCCTGATCGTGGATCTCTTCGAGTGGGGGGCGACGCACGCCCCGCAATGGAATACGATCTCGATCTCGGGCTACCACATCCGCGAGGCGGGGGCCACGGCGGCGCAGGAGCTCGCGTTCACCCTGGCCAATGGCTTCACGTACGTCGAACGCGGCATAGCCCGCGGCCTCGACGTGGACAGCTTCGCCCCGCGTCTCTCGCACTTCTTCGACATCCACAACGACTTCTTCGAGGAGATCGCCAAGCTGCGCGCGGCGCGCCGGATCTGGGCGCGGCACATGCGCGAGCGCTACGGCGCGAAGGACCCGCGGTCCTGGATGCTGCGCTTCCACTCCCAGACGGCGGGGGTGACGCTCACCGCGCAGCAGCCCATGAACAACATCGTGCGCGTCGCCTACCAGGCGATGGCGGCGGTGCTCGGCGGCACGCAGTCGCTGCACACGAATTCGATGGACGAGACGCTCGCGCTCCCCACCGAGGAGGCGGTGCAGGTCGCCCTCCGCACGCAGCAGCTCCTGGCGTACGAGACCGGCGTGCCCAACGTGATGGACCCGCTGGGCGGCTCCTACTACGTCGAAGCGCTCACCGATCGCCTCGAGCGCGAGGCCGAGGAGATGTTCCGCGAGATCGAGGAGATCGGCGGGGTGGTGAAGGGGATCGAGCAGGGATGGTTCCAGCGCCGCATCGCCGAGTCGGCGGCGCGCCAGCA
Source organism: Gemmatimonadaceae bacterium (assembly GCA_035454665.1). Taxonomy (GTDB): domain Bacteria; phylum Gemmatimonadota; class Gemmatimonadetes; order Gemmatimonadales; family Gemmatimonadaceae; genus DATIGO01. The sequence goes on from DATIGO010000125.1 coordinate 4,632, forward strand.
GTGGGAGATCGAGCAGCGCCGCCGGGTGGTGGTCGGTGTGAACGAGTTCGTCACCGACGAGCCCGAGCTCACCATCCCGGTCCTCAGGGTGGGCGAGCAGACCGAGCGTGACCAGCGCGAGCGACTGGCCGGCCTGCGCGCGACGCGCGACGACGCGCTCGTGAGGCAGCGGCTCGACGCGCTGCGCTCGGCCGCCACAACCGATGCGAATCTCATCCCGTACATCCTCGACGCAGCGCGGGCCTACGCCACGCTCTACGAGATCCGCTACGCCATGGAGCAGGTCTTCGGCGCGTATCGGGAGCCGGTCTTCTTCTGAGCTCTCGGCAGGACGATGTGAAGATCTACTCCGGTAATCGGGGTAATCGGGGTCAGAGTCGAATTTCGGCGCTACCCATCCATCCGCAGCGCATCGGTGGGCTGAATGCTCAGAGCTCGCCGCGCGGGCACGACGCACGCGATGAGGCACACGAGCATCAGCAGGATGGCGTTCGCCCCGAGCAGCGCCAGTTGTCGTGCCGACGGAACGGAGCCCCCGCCGGCCAATACGAGCGACACCAAGAGTATGCTGCCCAGTATGACGCCCACGGCCACCTGGGCGAGCGGTCGCCGGAGGACGCCGAAGACGACGCGACGCGCGCCTGAGCCGAGCGCCATCCGGATCCCTATCTCGCGCGTGCGCCGCGAGACCGTGAAAGCCATGACGGCATAGATGCCGGCGAGCGACAACAGCAGGGCCATGGCGCTGACGGTCGCGAGAAGCAGGAACCAGAAGCTGTAGAATCGAAGCTCCACGTCGGCCACGTCAGTCAGCGGCAGCACGCTGTACAACCGGAGCTCGGGATCGACGTCGGTGGCGAGCGACCGGAGGGCGGGGGCGAATGTGCGCGCGTCTCCTCTCACGCCGATGACGGCGTACATGGCTTGCGCTCCCGCGCGCGTGAGGGGGTGGTAGACACCGGCCCGCAGCGAGCCGCTACTCATGCCGAGATCGGGCGCCACGCCCACGATCTCGTACCACGGCGATACGCCTTCAATCGGTGAGCCGGACGCGTCGCTGCCGAGATAACGTACCCGCCGGCCAATGGGATTCTTGCCGCCGAGAATCCGCTCCACGAACGGCTGGTTGACGATCACGGCTCGCCCCTCCGGAGCGAGGTCGGCCGCGTGGAAGGCTCGCCCGGCCAGCAATGGAGTGCCGAGCACGTCAAAGTAATCCGGGTCGATGAAGGCGAGTCGCGCCCGAAGCCCCTCTGGATCGGTTGGTGCGACCGCCCCTTCATCCACCTCGATGCGGTTCCACGAGGCCGACCGCCGTGGAAGCTGGTCCGTGAACGTCACGCCGCTCACCGCCGGATGCGCCTCGAGGCGGCGCTCCATGGCCTCGATGGTTGTTGCGAAGTTCGTCCCGATCACCCTGGCGGACGAGTCGCCAGGCGGCGTCGGTGACTCGCGACCCATGACGAGCAGGGCTGAGAGGTAGCGCTCCAGGGGGAAACCCAGGTCCTGATTGCGGAGCTGCTCCTGGTCGCGTCGTACCGCCACCGCTAACACCGGCAGCACCGTCGAGAAGGCGATCTGCGCGACGATCACAGCGGTCCACACGCCGCTGAATCGCAGGCCCCCGCCCCCCGACGTCGCCTGCTTGAGACGCTCGCTCACGCCGCGCGTGACTCTGAGCGCCGGCACCACGCCGGAGATCAGCGCTGCCAGGATCGCCAGCAACAGGGCGTAGACGACGCTGGCGGGGCTCAGGCGCGGGGTGATCCAGAAGGGCAGGCGACTGCCGTTCATCAACTCGACGATCACGGTATCGAACGCCCACTCGAGCCCCCACTGCGCCGCTGCCAGGCCGCTCACCGCGGCGAGTCCGCTCAACACGAGCGCTTCGGCCAGCAACTGCGTGACGATGCGCGCACGGCTCGCCCCGAGGGCCGTACGGACGACGATCTCGCCCTCGCGCGTCGCGGCCCGCGCGAACATGAGGAGCGCCACGTTCGCGCAGACGAGCGCCAGCAGCAGCACCAGCAACAGATTGGACGACATCAAGCCCAGCGATGCCAATCCCTGGATGGGGAACCACGACTTCGCGTAGCCCAGCACCCTGGGACGCAGAAACCGATGTGTGTCGGGAAAGTCGGCCGCGGCGCGCAGTCCGATCACGGCCAGCTCCCGCTGCGCCGATTCGAGCGACGCCCCGGAGGCGAGGCGCCCGAAGACGCGGATGACCGGTCCTTCCCGTGGCGCGTAGTGCGCCGGGTCCAGCCGGAAGGGGATCCAGGCCTCGTGCGCGACCGGGAAGGCGAAGCCCTCCGGCATGACCCCGACGATCGTGGTGAGCGTCGTGCCCACACGCACCGTCTGTCCGACGATGCCGGAGTCTCCGGCGAACCGCGTGTGCCAGAGATCATGCCCGATCACCAGGACGGGCGCGGCATTCGGCTGCTCGTCGGCGTCGATGAGCGTGCGTCCGAGCTGCGCCGGCACCCTCGTCAGGCGGAACGCGGAGGCGCTCGTCTCCGCCAGGGCGACCGGCTCGCCGCGCCCCTCGCCGGTGATCAGGTTCCGCTCGAGGTGGCGCCAGGCGCCCAGGTCCTCGATGGAGCGAAGGTCGCTGCGCCAGATCGCATAGTCGCTCAGGAGCCGGTGCTCTGGACGTCGCGCCGAGGCGTCCCAGTTCTGCAGCGCGACGATCCGGTCGCCGTCGCGAAAGGGCAGCGTGGGATTGACCACCTGATTGAGGAACGCGAACACCCCGGCGCTCACCCAGATGGCGAATGCGATCGCGAATCCACCGACCAGGGTGAGGCCGGGATACTTCACCAGCATCCGCGCACCCAGCTTGAAGTCGAGCCAGGAGAAGCGAAGGGCGTCGATGCGCCGGAGCCCTCGCGACGCGCGGGATTCGTCCTTGTATCGCTCCGTGCTCCCGAACTCGAGTCGTGCCTGACGAGCCGCCTGCTCCGGTGTGAGGCCGGCGCGTACGAGGTCCCGGGCGTGCAGGTCCAGATGCGCCTGGAATTCCTCGCTCATCTCGTGCTCCACGACCTCGCGCCGGCGCACGCCACGCCAGAGGGACCGGATTCGCGCAATCAGACTGGACATCATCTCGAAGAGTCGCACGGTGTAGGCAATGGGGTCAGGCTCGATTGGCAGGATTGAGCGCAATCGAGTCTGACGCCATTGACTCCATGCCGGGGCTACGCGTCGACACGCAGGGCCTCGATCGGTTGCACGCGGAGCGCGCGCCGCGTGGGCACCAGGCAAGCCAGCAGGCAGACCAGGATGACCAGCACCGCATAACCCGCAACCAGCACCACTTTCCACGCCTCCGTGGCGAGCGTGCGCTGGTGCAGTGGCTCGACCGCCGCGCCGATGGCGGAGACCTGCGTGACCATGAAAGCCACGAAGATCGCACCGGCCAGCACGCCGAACGCCACCTGCGTCAACGGCCGGCGGAAGATCGCCGTCACGATGCGGCGGGGATCAGAGCCGAGCGCGACGCGCACGCCAATCTCGCGCGTGCGCCGCGAGACGGTGAAAGACATCACGGAGTAGATCGCGGCCAGTGACAGCAGCAGCGCCACGCCGCTCACCGCGGCAGTGCCCCGCACCCAGAAGGCGTAGAAGGCGAGCTCACGGTCGGTCACCGCACTCAGCGGCATCACGTCGTAGAGTCGGAGCGTCGGGTCGAGCTCGGCGGCGACGTCGCGCAGATCGGAGGCAAACGACCGCGCGTCCCCCGTGACGCCCACCGCAATGTGCAGCGGGTATGCGCCTCCGGCAGCGACGGGCCGGTAGATCCCTGCACGTCCCCAGCCGTTGGTGGTGCCGATGTCCCTCGCCACGCCGATGATCTCGTACCACGGTCCCGGCGCGTCATTCTCGCCTCGCTCGAGCGTCGGCATCCGCTCGCCGTCGCGATAGCGCACTCGCCGCCCGACTGGATTCCTTCCGCCCATGACTCGCCGCACGAAAGGCTCGTTGACGATCACCGTCCGTACGTCCGGCGCCAGATCGCCGGAGTGGAACTCGCGCCCATAGAGCAGGGGCGTGCCCAGCGCGTCGAAGTAATCGGGGGCGATCGACGCCACGCTCACGCGGTGGCCCCGAGGATCGCGGGGCTGGACCGCGCCCTCGTCCACCTCGATCTGCGTCCAGCCGTGATACGTTCGCGGCAGCTTGTCGACCCACGTCACGGCCGTGATGGCTGGATTGGCCTCGAGCCGGCGCTCCAGCGCCGGCACGGTCCGCGAGTACCTCGCCAGTAGTGCCGCGGCGGTCGAGTCACCCTGGGTGAACGCGGCCTCGCGATCCAGCTCGACGCGCGCACCGAGATACTGGTTCGCCGGGAATCCGAGATCATGTGTCTCGATCCGGCGCCCCTCCTGGTGCACGAACAACGCGATCGCGGGGAACGCCGTCGTCACCGCAACCTGCAGCACGATGATGGTGGTCCAGACGCCGCCGAACCGTGGACCGCCGCCCCCCGCGGTCGCGGACCGGAGCTGCACACCGACGCCATGGGTGATCTTGAGCGCGGGCATGACGCCCGCCACCACGGCGGCCACCACGGCGAGCAGAAACCCGTACGCCACGGTCGCAGGGCTGAGTGACGAACGGAACCAGAACGGCAACGGGTTGCCGTCGAGCAGCTCCGGGACGAGCGTGTCAAAAGCCCACTGGAGCCCGAACCGCGCGGCGGCCAGACCCACCGCTGCGGCCGCCACCCCCAGCACCAGCGCCTCGGCAAAGAGCTGGGTGATGATCCGGCCGCGACTCGCTCCCAGGGCGGTCCGGACGATCAGCTCCGTCTCGCGCGTCGCCGCGCGTGCGAACAGGAGCAGCGCGACATTCGAGCAGATGAGCACCAGCAGCATGACGACCGGCAGATTGAACGACATGAGGATGGCCGCACTCGCGCCCTCGACGTTCATGAACGACCTGGCGTAGGGCCGGATCCGCGGCCGCAGGTGCTCATGCGTCAGCGGGAAGTCGATGGAGGCGCGCTGTCCAAGCACCGCCAGCTCGGCCTGCGCCTCTGCGAGCCTGACACCCGAAGCCAGCCGCCCGAACATCCCGATGCCGGGCCCCGCACCGCGCTCGTAGTCCAGGGCGTTCAATCGAAAGGGCACCCACACATCGTGCGCCAGCGGGAATCCGAAGCCCTCGGGCATGACGCCGACCACGATGCCCGGCGTGGTACCCAGCTGTACCGGACGCCCGAGCACAGCCGGATCGCCGCCGAAGCGTGCCTGCCACACGGCATGGCTGATCACCACCGCGTTCGCCGCACCCGCGCGCGCATCATCGTCCACGAGGGTCCGTCCGAGCCGCGCGGGCGTCCGCATCAAGCGAAACGCCGACGCGGTGATCTCGGCCACCAGGACCGGCTCACCCGTCGCGCCGGCGACGTTGAGATTGCGCTCGAGCGGCCGGAACGCACCCAGCTCCTCCACTGAACGCAGCTCCCGCCGCCACCGCTCGAAGTCGTGAATGGCCCGCGGCTCCCGATCGCTCTTCCGGATGTCGACGTTGTAGAGCGCCACGATCCGGTCGCCATCAGGCAGCGGCAGTTTCGGACTGACGACCTGGCTCAGGAACTCGAACGTGCCCGCGCCAACCCACACACCGAAGGCGATGGCGAATCCGCCCACCAGCGTCAGGCCAGGATACCGCAGCAGCATGCGGAAGCCGAGCTTGAAGTCCAGCCAGGAGAACCGGAGCCCGTCGATGCGCCGGAGCCCTCGCGACGCGCGGGATTCGTCCTTGTATCGTTCCGTGCTCCCGAACTCGAGCCGTGCCTGACGAGCCGCGTCGGCGGGCGAGAGCCCGGTCCGGACGAGATCCTGCGCCCTGAGCTCCAGATGCAGCCGGAACTCGTCGTCCAAGCCGGCCTCCACGTCGTCGCGGTGACGGACACCGCGCCACAACGACCGGATCCGCGCGATGACCCTGGCGATCATCACCCCTCCTGCGGCCGCGCCGCCAGCGAGCGCGCAATCGCCTCGGCCAGGCGATTCCAGCTCGCGGTCTCCTCGCCGAGCCGCCGGCGTCCCGCGGCGGTGAGGCGGTAGTACTTCGCTCTCCGGTTGTTCTCGGAGGTGCCCCACTCGCTCGCGATCAGCCCCTGATGCTCCAGGCGGTAGAGGGCGGGGTAGAGGGCCCCCTGCTGAATGTGGAGCGCACCGCCCGAGATCTGCTCGATGCGGAGCAACACGCCATAGCCGTGCAGCTTGCCGAGCGAGACGGCTTTCAGGATGAGCAGATCGAGCGTGCCGGGGAGGAGTCCCGCGGAGTCGGCCAAGGTCTTCTCCTAAGTGGATTAGGAGAATCGTAGGGCCGCTCTCCTAAGCTGTCAAGGAGAGGAGGGACGGTCCAGCGCCCGCAGCACCTGTGCCGTTCCGCGGTTCAGTGACGCGATCGGATCCCGGCCCGCGTTCAACTCCTGATCGAAGGCCGCGCGCAGCGCCGTCAGATGCCGATCGTAGGCGCCCCGTGCCGTGAGGGCTTCGATCGATTGCGTGACCCGCTCCACTGGCACGCCCTTCCAGACGAGATCCGCCAGTACCGTCAGAGTGTTGGCAAGCGTCTGGGTGCGAGAGGCGGGACGGGAAGGCGACGAAAAGCGAGCCAGCGTCCCGGGGCTCACGCCGGCAAAAAGCGCACTGGCTCCGGCCTCGAGGTCCGCGGCCGAGGCATGCGGCCCGAGCGCTCTCCGCGCCTCACGCAGTCGCGACGCCACCGACCGTACGGCCTCGAGGACCCGCGCGTCGTCGGCGCCCTTGAGGACGCCCTCCGCGGCCTTTGCGTACAGCCCGCCCCCCGGCAGCCCTTCACGCGTGAGGGAATCGGCCAGCGCCATGACCGCCATACGGGTGCCTTGGCGCAGCGACGCCGGAAGCGTGGCATGCGCATCCTGTGCCCGCAGCGCGGGCGCGGCGAGCGCGATCAGGAGCGCCGTGCCGGCCCACGGGCGGGCGACGCCTCTGCCGGACGAGCGCCGCGTCATCGCAGCGTCTCCGAAACCAGCACGACGGAGCTTCGCACGCCAAAGTCCTCGCCCACCGCGCTCGGCGCGGCGGGATCGGGCACGACGTCGCTGTCCACCACGAACGCGTAGGCGTGTCGGCCGGGGCGAAGCCCCACCTCGATGGTCCAGGTCTGCCCATCACGCGCCCGCCGCATCGGCGCCGCACCGGCGTTCCACTGATTGAAGTCACCCACGAGCGCAACCCGCCGCGCCTCCGGCGCTACCAGCATGAAGCGCACGGTCACGAGCGGCGCACGGCCGGCGGTGGCGCTCGAACCAGAGGCACCCGAATCCACGGACGCCGAGCCAGCGAGGTTCGAGCGTGGCAGCGATTGGTCCGCGGTCACGGCGAGCGCTCCGGTTGCAGTGTGCTCGCGGAGTGCGACATACATCGCCGCCGCGCCCAGCAGCACGAATCCCACTGCGGCCGCCAGGGCGAGGCCGGGCGTCATCACCAGCGTGCGCCGGCCCGGCATGGGGAGACGCGGGCCCCGGCGTTCGCGAGTCGGTACCGGGAGCGCGTCGATCTCGCGGAGCAGGAGCGCGCGCCAGGCCGGCCGCAGCGGCACCTCCGCGCGGAGCGCCTCGATCTCCGATTCGAGCGGATCGGGCCGGGTCAGGAGCCGGTCGCCATCGTGCCCATCACTCATCGCGCAGATCCCGCAGCGATTCGCGCAGCCGCGCGCACGCGCGCTGCACGCGCATCTTGAGCGCCGACACGCCCGCACCCGTGATCGCGGCCATCTCCTCGTACTCGAGCTGTTCCACGTGCTTCAGGAGGAACGCCTCGCGCTGCTCCGGTGCCAGCGCCGCGAGGGCGCGGGTGAGCTCCACTCGGAGCTCGGCGCTGGGCGTCTCCGCAGGCGACGCGGCGTGCTCGACCAGGCGACCATCGGACTGGACGCGCCGCTCGCGGCGGCCGCGTTGGAGCAGGGCGGTGCGGCATCGATTGACGAGAATGGCAAAGAGCCAGGTGCGAAACGCGGTGCGCTCCTCGTACCTGCCCAACGCCCGGTACGCGCGCAGGAAGGCCTCCTGCGTCGCGTCCTCGGCGTCCTCGCGATTGCCCAGCAGTCGCGTGGCGAATCGCAGGCAGGCGCGCGAGTGCCGGTCGACGAGCGCCGTGTAGGCCGCCGCCTCCCCCGCGAGGACCCGCCGCACGAGCTCGGCGTCGGCCACGGGGCGCTCTCCGTCCATGCGCCCCGTTGTACCTTCGGCGGCCCGGGCCGCGTCACCGCGGTGCCGGCCGGACCCGTTCCGCGCGAACGCCGGGGACGTCACCGTCGAAGACGCCGGTCAGGGCACGACGAGGATGCCGACGGTGCCGCCGAACTCATCGCGAACCGACGGCAGCCCAGGCGGCGGCATCCAGCGGGCGCCGTCCACGCGGATGTTTACCTGGTAGCGTCCCGCGCCGAGCCGCACCGGAAGCTCCCACCAGCCGCCGGGGGCGCGCCGCATCCGCCGCGCCTCCCAGGTGGTGAAGTCACCCGCCAGCTCGACGTAGCGGGCATGCGGCGCGCTCACGGCCAATACCAGCTCGCCGCCCTGGCCGGGGCGGGCCTCGAAGCGGCGCGGAGGCGGCGGCTCCGGCGCGGGACGCCGCGGCGCTCCGGGCGCGGGGATCACCCGGAAGCCTAACGTGCCGACGCGCCGCCCCGGATCGAGGACCAGCCCGCGCCGCGGTGCCGCCACGAAGCCGCCGACCACGGCGACCCGCGGCGTCCATTCCATCGAGGCCTCCAGCGTGCCCCAGGGTGCCGGAGCAACGCCCTGCCGGCCCCACAGCACGCCCACCGTGGCGTCTGCCGACCAGCGCCCGTGCGACCAGGCGACGCGTGCACGCGACTCCAGCACGGAGCTCCGCCACCTGTCCACCGTCGTATCCACTACGGTGGTGTTGTACTGGACCGTCTCCCAGCGCTGCAGCGTGTCGTTGAAGACGGTGTCGACGCGGACGACCTCACGCGACGCAAACGATGTCCGCGTCCCCGTGTCGGGGTGCGTGCCCAGCGAGACGCTCATCACCACCGCACCGAGCGAGCGCCACGCGCCGAGCGAGAATCCGGCGGGCATCGGCGGGTGCAGGGCCGGGTCGAGGGAACGCCAGCGGTAGCCGAGCCAGACGCCGCCGGTACCGTGTCGATAGGAGGCCTCGACGTTCGCCCCCCGGTCACGACCCTGGAGCCCACACGCCACCGCGTCGGACGACGACCACTGCGCGCTCGAGTACAATCGCCAGCCGCGCCACTCCGGTGCGCGCACGGCCGCCTCCGCCGAGCCGCGAAAGGCGGGGGGCCCTCCCTCGCCGGCCCCGGCGGCCGCGTCGGCCAGGAGCGTGCCGAACGGCGCTTCGAGCTGTGCGCGGCTTTGAAGGGTAGGGAGTGCCGCGCAGCTCGCGCCGCTCGCCGCGACGGAGATTTCGTGGATGGTGGCGAGGGTCTGCGCGCCGGCGCCGCGGCCGACCGCGTGAATCGTGACCACTCCACCCGCGGTCCACGCGAGCGCGCTCCTCCACCGGCTCCGGGATCGTGTATCGCGCTCTTCGTCCGACATCGCCGGTCTCCGCCCCTGCCCGTCGTTGCGCGGCATCCATGCGGCTGTGGTACCTCCGGATGCGCTCCCCGCGTCACCCCGCGTCGGGGTGCCAACAGGACCCGCGACGTGGTAGTCCTCACGCCGTCCCGAGGACACGCGGGGACGGGCGACTCCCTGTCACGGCCGCGCGATGCGCGGGAAGAGGTTGAAGCCGTTGAGGTAACCCTGTGCCGGGACTAGAATTGAGCCCGAAGCCTCGCGCACCGTCTCCGCCGCACTCGCGCGCGGAGGGCTCGATGCGTCTCCTCGACACGCCTGAAGCATGTCGCGTCCCATTCGCGTCCTCATTGCCAAGCCCGGCCTCGACGGCCACGATCGCGGTGCCAAGGTGGTTGCCGCCGCGCTCCGTGACGCCGGCATGGAGGTCATCTACACCGGGCTGCATCAGACCCCGGAGATGATCGCGACCGCCGCGGTACAGGAAGACGTGGACGTGGTTGGCCTCTCCATCCTCAGCGGTGCGCACATGACGCTGTTCCCGCGCATCCGGCAGCTCCTCGTCGAGGCGGGTCGCGACGACATCCTGATCACCGGTGGCGGGATCATTCCGCGCGAGGACATGGAGGCGTTGCGCGAACAGGGAATCGGCCAGTTGTTCGGTCCGGGCACGCCGACATCCGAGCTGGCCGATTACATCCGCGAGTGGTTCGAGGTTCGCGAGAAGCAGCAGGCGTGACCACTCGACTGCGCGAGCTCGGCGCGCAGGTTCGCGAGCTCGAGGAACGGATCCGGCAGGGCGGGGGCCCGGACAAGGTCGCGCGGCAGCACCAGCAGGGAAAGCTCACGGCGCGCGAGCGGGTCGCCGGACTCGGCGACGAAGGCGCTCCCTTCCTCGAGATCGGGCTGCTCGTGGCGTGGGACCAGTATGACGGCCAGGCCCCTGCCGCCGGAGTCGTGACGGGCATCGCCGTCGTGCACGGGCGCGACGTGGTGGTCGTCGCGAACGACGCGACCGTGAAGGCCGGCTCCTGGTGGCCGGAAACCATCCGGAAGATCCTGCGCGCGCAGGAGATCGCGATGCGCTGCCGGCTTCCGATCCTTTACCTCGTCGACTCGGCGGGGGTGAACCTGCCGTACCAGGGCGGCGTCTTCCCCGGGCAATACGGTGCGGCGCGGATCTTCTATTACAACTCCATCATGCGGCGCTACCTGCGCGTCCCGCAGCTCGCCGCGGTGATGGGTCCCTGCGTGGCCGGTGGCGCATACCTGCCCGCGCTGTCCGACGTGATCGTGATGGTGAAGGGCACCTCTTTCATGGGACTCGGCGGCCCCAATCTGGTGAAGGGGGCTACGGGCCAGGTGGTGGACGCCGAGTCGTTAGGCGGCGCCATCACACACACGGAGGTGAGCGGTGTCGCACACTACGCGGTGGACGACGATCCGGCCTGTCTCCAGAAGCTGCGCGACCTCGTCGCCCGTCTCCCTCACCAGCCAGGCCGCCCCTCGTCACCCGTCACCCGTCGCCCGTCACTCGCCTCGGACGAGTCGTCATACGACCTGCTCCCCGCCGACCACCGCATGTCCTACGACATGCACGCCGTGCTCCGCGCGATCGTGGATGACGGCCGGCTCGACGAGTTCCAGGAGCATCTCGCGCGCGAGATGATCTGCGCGGACGCCACGATCGGTGGGCAACCGGTCGGGGTCATCGCGAATCAGCGCGGGGTCATCAAGGGGCGCCCCGGCGAGAAGCCGCGCTTCGGCGGCATCGTCTATCCCGAGAGCTCGGAGAAGGTGGCCTTCTACATCGACCGCTGCGACCGCGAGGGGATTCCGCTCCTCTTCGTGCAGGACGTCTCGGGCTTCATGGTCGGTCCCGAGGCCGAGTCGGAAGGGATCATTCGTGCCGGTGCGCGCTGGGTCGAGGCCATGTCGTGCGCGCGGGTCCCCAAGATCGTGCTGACCGTGAACCACGCCTCGGGCGCGGGCTACTACGCGATGGCCGGCCAGGGCTTCGATCCCGACTTCATTTTCACCTGGCCCACGGGCCGCATGGGCGTGATGGAGGGGGAATCGGCCGTTCAGGCGGTGCACGGCTCCGCGCTCGAGCGCGCGAAAGCGAAGGGTCAGGAGCCGTCACCCGAGGTTCAGACCTCGATCGAAGCCATGCGTGCCGACTACGAGCACCAGCTCGATGCTCGTTATGCAGCCGCCCGCGGCTTCGTGGATGCCATCATCCATCCGGAGGAGACCGCCGCCGTCCTCACCATGGCGCTCCGCGCCGCTCTCCAGAACCCCGGCCCCCACATCGGTCCCTTCGTCCTCCCCCCGCAGCCGGAGCCGGTCCGATGAAGAGCGCCGGAGGGGAAGGGCCCCCCCGTGCGACCGGGGGCCCCCACCAACCCGCTTCAGCCAGCCGCAGACCGCAACCTGCCCGAAGCGCCGTCCGCGTCGCCGCCGGCCAGGGCTTCTGGGGTGACTGGCTCGAGGCCCCGCGCCGCCAGGTCGAGGGCGGGCCGATCGACTACCTCATGCTCGACTATCTCGCCGAAGTCACGATGTCGATTCTGCAGAAGCAGAAGGCACGCGACCCGGCGATGGGTTACGCGCGGGACTTCCTCGACGCCATGGAGAGCGTGCTCCCGGCCGTCGCCGAGCGGGGCGTGCGCATCGTGGCCAACGCGGGCGGCGTGAATCCGACGGCCTGCGCGGCCGCGCTCCTCGCGCGCCTGGAACAGCGCGGCCGGCGTGGCGCCATACCGGTCGGCGTCGTCACGGGCGACGACCTCCTCGACCGGCTCGACGAGCTCCTGGCCGCGGGCCACCCGCTCGCCAACATGGACACCGGCGAGCCGCTCACCACCGTGCGGGACCGCGTCCTCGCCGCGAACGCGTACATCGGATCGGCGCCGATCGTCGAAGCGTTAGGCGCCGGCGCCCGCGTCGTGATCACCGGCCGCTCCACCGACACGGCCCTCACGATGGCGCCCCTGCGCCACGAGTTCGGATGGGCTGACGACGACTGGAACCGCCTCGCCGCCGGCATCGTGGCCGGCCACATCATCGAGTGTGGCGCGCAGTGCTCCGGCGGCAACTGCCTGCACGACTGGCGCACGATCCCGGACCTGGCCGACGTGGGCTACCCCATCGTCGAGGCGAATCCGGACGGCACCTTCGAGATCATCAAGCACCCGGGGACCGGCGGGCGGATCTCGGTTCCCTCGATCACCGAGCAGCTCGTCTACGAGATGGGCGACCCGCGGTCCTACATCACCCCCGACGTGATCGCGGACTTCACCACCATCCGTCTCGAGGCAGTGGGCCCCGACCGCGTGCGCGTCTTCGGCATCGAGGGGCGGCCCCCCACCGACAAGCTCAAGGTCTCCATCGCCTACGGTGCCGGCTACAAGGCGGTGGGCACGCTCGTCTACGCCTGGCCCGACGCCCTGGAGAAGGCGCGCCTCGCCGACGTCGTGCTGCGCGAGCGCCTCGAGCGGCTGGGCCTGCGCTTCGATGCGATCCTCACCGAGTTCGTGGGCGCAAACGCTACGCACGGGCCGCTCGCGGGCGATGGCCGCGACGCCCCGGAAGTACAGCTCCGCGTCGGCGTCCGCGGCACCGATGCGCAGGTGATCGAGCGCTTCACGCGGGAGCTCGCGCCGCTCGTGCTGAACGGCCCGCCGTCCGTGACCGGGTTCGCCGGAGGACGCCCGAAGGTCGAGGAGATCGTGGCCTACTGGCCCGCGCTCATCGACAAGTCCGCCGTGCAGACGCGCGTGGAGGTGCTGCGGTGACGCGCGTACCACTCGTCGCGATCGCCCACGCGCGCTCGGGTGACAAGGGCGACACGGCCAACGTCGGCGTGATCGCGCTCAAGCCGGAATGGTATCCCTTCCTCGTCCGGGAGCTCACGACCGAGCGCGTGGCGCGACACTTCGAGGGCCTGGTCACCGGACCGGTCGAGCGCTACGAGCTGCCCAACCTCAATGCACTCAACTTTCTCCTGCACGGGGCACTCGATGGCGGCGGCACCCTGTCACTCAAGACCGATGCGCAGGGAAAGGTCTTCTCAACGGCGCTCCTGCGCCTCGTGCTCGACGTCCCCGACGCCGAAGCGCGCCGGCTGGGACTGCCCGGCGCGCTCCGGGAACAGTGAGCCGCAACCGCAGCGATGTCCACGCTCACCCGGGTCAAGCTCGCGCTTGCGCTCGTCGGCGTGATAGTCTTCGCGGCGGGGATCCGCCTCGATGACGGGCGGCTCCGCTACGTCGGTATCGGCTTCGTGGCCGCGGCCTGGCTCCTCCGCTTCGTGAAGCCGAAACCGCCAGCCGAGCCGCCGCCTCCGGACTCGGCGCCACCCGCGTAGCCATGCCCAGCGCTCCTCTCTCGACAGGTCGTTCCGTTCCGGAGCTCCTGGCACCGGCCGGCTCGCTCGATGCCGTCCGCGCCGCCGTGGCCAACGGGGCCGACGCCGTCTACCTCGGTGTCGAGCGCTTCAACGCGCGCGACGAGGGGGCGCAGCTCACCTTCGGCGAGCTCGAGCACGCGTGCGCACTGGCGCGGGAGCGTAGCGTCCGGATCTATCTCACCTTGAACACGCTCCTCAAACCGGCGGAGCTGATCGATGCCCTCGAGCTCCTGGGACAGGCGATCGATCGCGGGATTCATGCGGTCATCGTGCAGGACCTCGGCCTCGTCACGCTGATTCAGCGCGTCTATCCGGGCTTCGAGATCCACGGCTCGACGCAGATGACCGTGCACGATGCCAGCGCGGCCCGGCTGGTCCACGAGCTCGGCGTGCGGCGCGTCGTGATGGCACGGGAGAACTCCCTCGAGGACCTCCGGGCCATTCGTGAGGCCGTCCCCGCGCTGCAGCTCGAGGCCTTCGTCCATGGCGCGCTCTGCATCTCCTATTCGGGCCAGTGCCTCATGTCGGGCCTGATCTCCGAGCGCAGCGCCAATCGCGGTTCCTGCGCACAGGCCTGCCGCAAGGACTACGTGCTCACCGATGACCGCGCCGCTGACGAGCTCGATCGTGGCTACCTGATTTCGGCCCGCGACCTCGCGGCGTACGAGTCGCTCCCCGATCTCGCGGAGCTGGGGATCACCTGTCTCAAGATCGAGGGACGCAAGAAGAAGCCCGAGTACGTGGCCGTGGTGGTGCGCGCCTACCGCGACTTCCTGACCCGCGCGGCCCGCACCGGCTCGATCGCGACCTCCGACGCCGACGTGCAGCCGCTCGTGCAGATCTACAGCCGTGGCTTCACGGGCGGCATGTTCGGTGGCCGCGCCGGCCGTGACTACGTCACCCGCGCACAACCCGACAACCGCGGCCACGTGCTCGGCGCCGTCGTCGGGTGGGAGCGCGGGGAGCTGATCGTCGAGCTCTCCCGCCCCCTTGCGCGTGGCGACGGCCTTGGCTTCGAGCCACCGGAGGGGACAGCGGGAGCGACGCTCGGCTTCGCCGTGGACGCCGTGCGCACGCTGGCCGAGCGTGGTGGCATGGTGCGGCAGGCCATCCGGGCGCGGACGCGCGTGCCGGTGGGGTGGCGCGTGGTGCGCAGCTCGCAGGCCGAGCTGCTGCGTCGCGCGCGCGCGTCGTTCGCGACGATCGCCGCGGCGGTGCCGCGCCGCCGCGAGCCGCTCTCCGTGCGCGTGGCCGGCGCCGCCGGAGCGCCGCTGGTTGTCACGTTCACGCACGACGGCGAGGACGTCACGGTGGAGAGCCGTGTGCCTCTCGCGCCCGCCGCCGCGCGCCCCCTCGACGCCGGCACCCTGCGGGCGCAGCTGGGAAGGCTGGGGACCACGCCATTCGCGTTAGGTGCGCTGGACGCACGGGAGCTGGCGGCCGGAGCGTTCCTTCCCGTGAGCGAGCTCAATCATCTGCGCCAGCGCGCCGTCGAGGCTCTCCTCACCCGCCGCGACTGGGGGGAGCGGGAGCGACTGACGGCCCGCACCGCGCGCATCCGCGAGGCCGTGAGCGCGGTCAGCGAGGCGCTCGTGACGCGCCGTCCGGAGCCGGCGGTGGAGCCGGGCTTCATCCTCGCCGCGGAAGTGTTCGCCTTCGAGGACGCCCGCGCGGCGCTCCATGCCGGTGCCACGGAGATCGTGCTCGATCCCTTTCTCCGGCATCCGGTCCCGGCCGTCGCTCGCGTGCGCGCGCTCGCCGCGGAGGTTGCGGCCGCCGGCGCGCGGCTCCGGCTGCGCACCCCCACCGTCGTTCGCCCCGAGGACCGCCGCGGCCTGGACAAGTGGCTCGCCCTCGACGTGCCGCTCCTGAGCGGACACGTCGGCCTGGCCTGCGAGCTCGCGCACGCCGGACGCGACGTCGTAGCCGACTATGCGGTGAACTGCTTCAACCCGCACACGGCGGCGCAGCTGTTCATCCGCGGCGTCCGGCGCATCACCGCGTCCGTCGAACTGACGACGGAGGAGCTCCGCGATCTCGTGGCACCGTGGTCAGGGACGGGGTTCGAGATCATGATCTACGGCCGCCCCGAGGGCATGACCCTGGAGCATTGCGTCCTGTCGGCCGCCTTCGACCGGAAGCCGACGACGTGCCGAGACCTGTGCGTGCAGAAGCATCCCGCGGTGTCGCTCACGGATCCCACGGGGTACACCTTCCCGCTCGCCACCGACTCGGACTGCCGGAACCGCCTCCTGCACTCCC
>DATIGO010000126.1:0-3169 GCA_035454665.1 Gemmatimonadaceae bacterium
CAGGGGAAGCGCACCACGTAGAAGAAGCGGAGGTCACGGCGGAGGTGAGCGAGTCGCCACGGCTGGTACGTCTCGATCAGGCCCAGGGCATCGTCGAGGCGCTCGAGGACGTCGCTCGTCGCGATGTCGGGACGGGAGTTCTCGACGACGACGGCGAAACCGCGGAGGGAGAAGGTCTGTTGCTGCTGCATGGGACCCCGGACTCGAGGTTGAGCGGTGCGGAGACGCGCTTGCTACACCATCCCCAGGATCACGTCCCATTCCTCCTTGCGCACCGGCGTGACCGAGAGCCGGCCCATGCGCAGGAGGGCCATCTTCGCAAGCTCCTTCCGGGTCTTCAGCTCGCCGAGCGGAATCGGCCGGCGCAAGGGTTCGAGGGCGCGCACGTCTACCTGGAACCACGTCGGATCGGCCGGCTTGGACGAGGGGTCATAGCCGTCGTGCTTCTTGTCGAAGGCCGTGGGATCCGGGTAGCCCTCGCGAACGATCTCGCAGATCCCCGCGATGGCGGAAGGCTCCGCGTTGGAGTGATAGAAGAAGGCGTGATCGCCCACCTTCATTGCGTTCCGCATGAAGTTGCGCGCGGTGTAGTTGCGCACGCCGTCCCAGCCGGTGGTGCGCTTCGGCGCCTTCAGCAGGTCGTCGAAGGAGAAGACCTCGGGCTCACTCTTCATCAGCCAGTAGCGGCGTTCGCCGGGCTTGCGCGTGAACCACTCGGCCCAGGAGGAGTTGAGGTTGATCATCGGGGTGGTGTTCCTGGGGTTGTCATCCCGAAGGAGCGCAAGCGCTCGAGGGAGCTACTCTCGGTGGTTCCGTGGTTGGCCACGGGGCGCGGGCGGCAGATCTCCCTCGTCGCTCACGTGGGGCAGGCTCTGGTCGCCAGTGGCTTCGCGGGATCACAGGGGGACGGGTTGGAGCGTCGGCTGCTTGGCGCTGCGCCCGTCGGCCGATGAGCGGCCGCGCACGCGGCGCCAGATCCAGGGACTAAAGTAGCGCCGGCTCCAGCGGACTTCAGCCGCGAGACGCTGGGCGATCGTGGCGGGAGGGAGCGGCGGGAGGGGAGTGGTCCAGGTCTCGCCGATACCGGGGAGCCCAAGCGCATCGGCGAGCGCGGCGGCGATGCGAGCGTGGCCCTCCGAGTTGGCGTGCAGCCGGTCCTCGCTCCAGAGGCGCGGATCGGCAGCGACGGGATGAGCGGCGACGTCCACCAGGGAGGCTCCGGTAGTCGCGGCCACCTGTCGTAGCGCGTCATTCAGCACGCGCACGCGTGGGGCCACGAAGCGCGCAACGGGCATGACCGCCGAGAGGTCAGGGAGTGTGAACGTCAGTACACGCGCTCCTGCGGTGACGAGGGAGCGCTGCATCTGCTCCATCGCCCGTGCCACCGCGTCGGCGTTGAAGCCCGGACGCACTACGTCGTTCGTGCCGGCGAAGACCGTGACCAGATCCGGCTGCAACGCGAGCGCTGGCTCGAGCTGGCGCTCCAGGATCTGCCGCGTGCGCAGGCCGCGCACGGCGAGGTTCGCGTACAGCAGCGAACCCTGAGCGCGGGCAACGTGCTCGGCCAGTCGGTTGGCCCAGCCGCGGTAACCGCCGTGGCCGTCGGGGTCGTCGAGGCCTTCGGTGGAGCTGTCGCCGATGGCGACGTACCGCGCGAACTTCATTGGCAGGAATTGCGCGCCGTGACCCGTGCCTTGGAGGGCCCGTGCGACGCGTCAGCCACCATGGCGACGGCGTCGCCGGTCATCTCCCGGACGTCGGCGGTAGTGCTGTCGAAGGTGACGAGCACCCCCACCGGCCACCAGGGCGGGAAGAGGAGGAGCTGGAGTCCCTTCGCCGTGCGCTCCCAGTGCATCGCGTTGCTGTTCACCGCACCGGTGTCGCTCACGAAGATGGAGTCGCGAAGGCGGCGCATCCGTTCGGCGGTGACGCTGGAGTCGCGGCCGTGGCCGGCGCGCGCCCAGTCGAGGGGCGGCTTCCACTCGCTGAAGGCGAGGCGCCAGCAGGCGCCGGGAGGCGGAACGGCGTCGACTCGCGCGCCCTGGGCCGCGGCACGCTCCGTGGCGAAGCCGGATGCCAGTACCGGCATCAGGGCGAAGAGAAGACACCTCGTGCGCCGGCTCGCAGGGAGCCGCGCCCCACGCCCCGATGCCGGCACTGGCACCGGGAACGGAAGGCCGGACCCGCGCCCCGTCCGCACCCGTGCGTCCTCAGGACGCCGCCGCCGGCGGCGGCGCGCTCCGTGGCGGCGCGGTCCGATGCAGCCAGCCGCTGGCTGCTGCCAGCAGCACCGCCGCCACGACGAGTCCCGCACCTAACGTCGCGAAGCGCACGTCGGTTCCGGCCAGCACGGCCAGCGCCGGCCGCACGCTGCTCCCGAAGAACCAGAGCCCCGTTGCGGCCAGGAGCGACACCGCCCAGGTCACGCCCAGGCGCACCCCGCGCTGCCGGGGGATGCGCAGCACCTGGAGAAAGAGCGCCCCCACGGCCACCCAGAGCGCCGTCGCCAGGAGCGGGTAGACCCAGCGGAGGTGCCGCACCGCGTTCTCGTGGCTCCCGGGGGCGCAGAGCGTGGCGTCGCCGTGACGCGGCCACCAGCGGCAGTCGGCGACCACGGCCCCGGAGTCGTTCAGGTGCGTGAGCCCGACCGGGGTGATCTCGTACCGGTAGCCACCGGTGAGCGGCGTCCACGCCAGCGGCAGCGTGGCGCCGCGCTGCAGCGCGAACGCGGCTAGCGCGACGAAAAGGAGCGCCCACTTTGGCGTCGTCACGCCGTCACCCGTTCCGCGTGCGCACGTTCACCGTCACATCGGCGGTCGCGACCGCGACCGTGCCGTAGAGCGGTCAACGTCGCTTGAACCCCTCGACCAGGGCCGCGGCCTGCCCGGCATCGCATCCCGCCACCTCGAAGTCCAGCTGCACCGTGTTGAAGAGCGTCACGTCGCTCCGGCTCTGCCTGGACCGGTCCATCATCGCCCAGACGCGTACGCTCGCCCCGGCGAGCGGCACGTTCTGGTCCTTCGCGATCACCTGGAGGAGCTCGACTCCGCACGAGGCCACGGCCGAGAGAAAGAGCTCCGGCGGGGTCAGCTCCTCGCCCGGGCAGCCGTTCTGGACGGGTCCGTCGACGATGAAATGGTGCTCCCGGGCGTTGCACAGGACGCGTCCG